>NZ_JAMYNR010000030.1:0-69154 GCF_040319155.1 Mesorhizobium sp. M0954
GCCATCACAGCCATCATGCGAAAGCTCATCATCCTCGCAAACGCACTACTCAGGGACAATCGGACCTGGACACCATCTCTCCCTTGACCAACACGGATACTCTGGCGCAGCTCGGAACTCTGTAAGCCGTCCGTAAGTCGCGGTCTGGGAACCTCGGCTCGTCGATCAAAACCGATCGCCGGAGGCCTGAAGCCCCCGATACCAACACTCACAGGAAGGAAAAGGTCATGCCGTATACTGCCAGAGCAACTTCGAGAGTGCGTGCCGGCACCATCCGGGCTGGAGCCACAAGACTTTCCGACCAGCTCAGGATCGGGCCTTGGTCGCTCCTCTCGCCCGAAGCTGTCATACAGCAAAAGTACAACTCCCTTGGAGGCGCCGGCTTCGCCGAGATCGACAGGAAGGACACTGGAAAAGCCTGGTATCTCAAGAATGGCTCATGCATTTGTTACAACGATGCCATGCACGACGCCTTTGAGATCCATGGCGAAATCTACAGGAAGTGGATTGCGCTTGGCGGTCTCGCGTGGGGCATTCCCTGCACCGACGAAACCGGAACTCCCGACGGCGTCGGCCGATACAATCACTTCAACAACAATACCGCTTCGATCTACTGGACACCGAATACCGGTGCTCAAGCGATTTGGGGGGCAATTCGCGGCAAATGGGCAGCAATGGGCTGGGAGCGCTCGGTTCTCGGCTATCCGGTCACCGACGAAACCGGAACTCCCGACGGCGTCGGGCGCTACAACCATTTTGCCAATGCCGGCTCGATCTACTGGACACCGAACACAGGAGCCAACGTGGTGTACGGTGACATCCGCAAGAAGTGGGAGAGCCTGGGCTGGGAACAGTCATATCTGGGATATCCCACGACCGACGAGACCGAATTTGCCGATGGTGGCCGTGCCAATCTGTTTGAAAACGGCGGCATATACTGGTGGCCCGACACCGGCGCGATCGACCTTCGAGATGTCGTCGTCCACTATACCGGCCTCCATTGCTTCGGCGAGACCGACTGGGATCAGGGATCGAGTGCGGACGAACCCTATGCCATCGTCAGCGTGACAACGCCGCAGATCGCCGACACCAAGCGCAGCCAGGTCTATGGCGACGTCGATGCCGGAGATACAAGACCCGACCTTATGGAAATCTATCGAGGCAAGCCTTACGGCATCAATATCGGCACGGTGCTGATGGAAAACGATTTTGGCGACCCCAACAAATACAAGGACGAGGTGCAGAAGATCGTCATGGGCGTCCATACGGCGGGCACGCTCGCTTTGGGCCTCATTCCGGTGGCAGGACCTATCATTGCCGCGATAGCCGGCCCGGCCCTGGGATCCTTGATGCCATCGATCGGCGGCGCCATCAGCGATCTCTTCGATTGGGGCGATGACAGGATCGGGAGCGCGACAGTAACCATCTCCGCAAAGCAGATGGTGTTGCTCGCTGCACGCACGAACAATACTACCTTCAGCGGGATTGGATTCAAGGTGGAAACGCCCCTGATTTCCGGCGATGGGGCTTCCTACAAAGCCTATTTTGGCTTTGTGCCTGCCTAGGCCAATCGCCCTGGCAAAAAAGCTTGCCGGGACAATCAACTTACCAGCCCCGCCTTCCGTTGGCGGGGCTGCCAGTTCGCGACAGAGAGTTTTATTGCCCTGGTACCTCTGCACAGAGGATTTGATGGGTTAGCTGGGCTCTGGGTAGGCTTTCGGGTTCGACGAGCAGTTCGATATTGCGCGCGAGGCCGGATTGCCTGCGGATCAATCCGCTGAGCGCCGCCTCCAGGCCTATCTCCACGAAGCGCTTGGTGCGGTAGACCGTGGAGCCGCCGACCACCACCGTGGCGGCGATGGCCTCGTCGCCCAGGCCGGCATTGGCAGCGAGCAGGATCCGGGCCCGCTTGGAGCTGACCGAGCACGAACAGATGTCGCGCGAGACTCGCGGTTGCCAAATGGCGGAAGCAATCTCCACGAGGCGCTGGCCACGAAGCGGAATCATGGAACTGTTTGCCCGTGCCGTCATGGCGAGAGTGTTAGCGCAATCGCTGTCACCGGAAGCGCGCGCTTATGTGCCGTGCTGGAATGTACATGAAGAATCCGCGTTCGCGCGGCCTCGTCGATTTCCTTGCCTTCGAGGAAATCGTCGATTTGTTCATAGGTGACGCCATATGCATCCTCGTCAGGACGAAGCGGGACAAGGTTCTCCAGGTCGGCGGTCGGGGTCTTGTCGACGAGTTCGGGCGGAGCGCCCAGATGCGCGGCCAAGGCTCGCACCCTGCGTTTGTTTAGCCCCGAAAGAGGAAGGATATCGGCGGCGCCGTCGCCGAACTTGGTGAAGAAGCCCATCAGTGCCTCGGCCGCATGGTCGGTGCCGATGACCAGTCCTCGGCTGGCACCGGCGAGCGCGAACTGGGCAATCATGCGCTGACGCGCCTTGATGTTGCCAAGCAAGAAATCCTCGCGGCCGGCGTCGCCGAACTCGACACCAGCCCGCTTGATCGAATCCAGCATTGCGTCGGCAGCCGGCTTGATGTCGACCCGGCACACTTCGTCCGCCCCTATGGTGTCCAAAGCCCGCTGGGCGTCGCTCTCGTCGGCCTGGTTGCCATACGGGAGCCGAACGGCCAGGAATTTGGCGTCATATCCAGCCGTTCGCAGTTCTTCGACGGCTCGTTGAGCCAGAAGGGCCGCGACGAGTGAATCCACCCCGCCGCTGATCCCCAGCACATAGGTGCTGAGGCCCGATGCACGCAGATACGTGCCGAGAAAGTCGATACGCCGGCGTGCTTCCAGCGCGACGTCAACACTGGGAGCGACGCCCAACGCGTTGATAATCATTTCCTGTTCGGTCATTGGCAGTGGGTGCTCCTGATATCACAGCATTCCGTCTAGTAGCTCTGCACAGAGGATTCGGCGGGTTCGATGGGTTGTAGCGTGGGTAGGATATTGGGTTCGACGAGCAGTTCAATGCTGCGCGCGAGGCCGGGTCGCCTGCGGATCAATCCGGCCCGCTCGAGGATGAGCACCATCTTATGGACAGAAGGCGCGGTGACACCGACCTTGCATAAGGTCAAGGTCACCGAGCGCGCAGCACAAGACTTTGCCACTGCATGCGCGACCTCCTCGATATTCATTACCCCCAGCCCGACCGCGTCAGGGTGGTGCTCGTTAGTCTGCCGACCCACACGCCGCGCTCTATCAGGCCCTGCCGGCGTCAGAGGCGCGACGCATCCTGCGACGGCTGGAGTTCCATGACACGTCCAAACACGTGAGCCGGCTCAACATGGTCGAGATCGAGATCGGCATCCTGCGCAGCCAGTGCCTCGACCGCCGCATCGAAAGTCGCGACAGCCTGTTTGCCGAGATCGCCGCTTGGGAAAACCAGCGAGGCGCCAGCGGCGCCCGCATCAACGGGATGTTCTCGACCGAACAGGCCCGCCTCAAATTGGCCAAAGCCTATCCTATCCAAAGCCCACCGCCAACGAGTCATAATCCCTGTGCAGAGCCACTAGTAGTCGTCGCAAGGCGCGGTCCGGATGCGGCAGCGGCCGATCAGCATAGCGGGCAAGCTGTCGTTGCCTACCCCCGCACAGCCCGTAGCGCCGCCATGAACGCGGCTCCTTCGGCCGGAACGATGGAGACCGCATTAAGTGCAGTCACCTTAACGACGCGAACGGCCAACGGGGCCGAGCGGGATCGGCGGAAACCGGATCAGGCGGTGCGCAACCCGACGCCATGACAGCCGACATCAATCAGGATGGAAAGAGAACGGTGACAAGAGCGGCATGCATCACACCAGCCCGCGCTTGGCCATCATCGCTTCCGGGGAAGGCATCTTGCCGCGGAAGGCGGTGTAGAGTTCTTCGGGGTCCTTTGAACCGCCGGCGGCGTAGATGTTCTTGCGCAGCCGCTCGGCCAGCGCCGGATTGAAGGGATCGCCTGTTTCCTCGAAGGCGGCGAACGCGTCGGCGTCGAGCACTTCCGACCACATGTAGGAGTAATAGCCGGCAGAATAGCCATCGCCGGCGAAGATATGGCCGAAATGCGGGGTGCGGTGACGCATGGCAATGGTGTCAGGCATGTCGAGCTTTTCGAGCGTCTCGGCTTCGAAACGAAGCGCCTGTTCCGGTGCATCCGGCCGGGCGTGGTAGGCCATGTCGACCAACGCCGAGGCGGTGAACTCGACGGTGGCGAAGCCGGCGCCGAAGGTGCGTGCCGCCAGCATCTTGTCGACCAGCGCCTTTGGCATCGGCTTGCCGGTCTTAATATGCAGCGCATGCTTTTCCAGCACCGCCGGCACCGTCAGCCAGTGTTCATAGAGCTGCGACGGCAGCTCGACGAAATCGCGGCTGACCGAGGTGCCAGCGACCGATGGCCAGGTAACGTCGGTCAGCATGCCGTGCAGCGCGTGACCGAATTCGTGGAACAGGGTCTTGGCCTCGTCGACCGACAGCAAGGCTGCCTCGCCGGCCGGCGGCTTGGCGAAATTCATGATGTTGTAGATGACCGGCTTGGAGCCAGGACCAAGCTTGTAGCCGGATTTCAGCGCGCTCATCCATGCGCCGGAGCGCTTCGAGGGTCGCGCGAAATAATCGGCGAGGAACAGGCCGCGCTCGCTGCCGTCGGCATTCTTCACCACGAAAACACGGGCGTCCGGATGCCAGGTGGCAATGCCCTTCTTTTCTTCGAAAGAAATGCCGAACAATCGTGTTGCCACGTCGAAACAGGCGTCGATGATGCGGTCTAGCTGCAGATACGGCTTCAGCTCGGCCTCGTCGAAGGCGAATTTCTCTGCGCGCAGCTTCTCCTGATAGAAGCGCCAGTCCCAGGCAGCGAATTTCTCGTTGCTGCCGGCCTCGGCCGCCAGCCGCTGCAATTCGGCCTGGTCGCTTGCGGCCTTTTCCACCGCCTTTTCCCAGACCGGATCGAGCAGCGCGTGCACCGCCTCCGGCGTCTTGGCCATGGTATCGTCGAGCTTCAATGCGGCATAGGAAGGATAGCCGAGCAGCTTCGCCTTCTCGGCGCGCAGGCGCAGCATGTCGCGCACCACTTCCGTGTTGTCGGTAGCGCCGCCATTCTGGCCTCGCATGATGAAGGCGCGGAACGCTGTCTCGCGCAGGTCGCGGCGTTCTGAGAAGGTCGAGAACGGCTCGTAGATCGAACGCGACAAAGTGACGGCGTAGTGGCCCTTCTGGCCGCGCATCTCGGCGGCTTCCGCCATCGAGCTTTTCAGGAATTCCGGCAGGCCGGCAAGATCGGCCTCGTCGAGGAACAGCGCCCAGTCGCGCTCGTCGGCAAGCACGTTCTGGCCGAAATTGGTGCCGAGCGACGACAATTCCTCGTTGATCGAGGCGAGCCGCTTCTTGCCTTCGGCGTCGAGCCTGGCGCCGGAGCGGACGAAGTTTTTCCAGGTCTTTTCCAGTACGCGCAGCGTTTCGGCATCGAGCTTCAGAGTCTCGCGGCGTTGATAGAGATCGTCGATGCGGGCAAAGAGGCGCTCGTTCATCGAGATCGCCGAGAAATGCCGCGACATCTTCGGCGAAATGTCGCGCTCCAGCGCCTGGATTGCCTCGTTGGTGTGGGCGCCAGCGCGGCACCAGAAGATCGACGAGACATGGTCGAGAGCCTCGCCGGCGAGTTCGAGCGCGGCAAGTGTATTGTCGATGGTCGGCGTCCCGGTGTTGCCG
Source organism: Mesorhizobium sp. M0954 (assembly GCF_040319155.1). NCBI lineage: Bacteria > Pseudomonadati > Pseudomonadota > Alphaproteobacteria > Hyphomicrobiales > Phyllobacteriaceae > Mesorhizobium > Mesorhizobium sp. M0954. The sequence goes on from NZ_JAMYNR010000030.1 coordinate 5,696, forward strand.
GCAATCGCCTCGATCTCGGCCTCATGCGCCTTCAGGGCCGCGTCGAAGACCGGAGAAAAATCGCCGTCGCCGATGCGCGTGAAATCGGGCAGGCCGAGCGGCCCTTGCCATGCGGTCAGCGGATGGGCGGCGAGGTCGACGGTGGACGGCATGGGCAAACTTTCGCTGAGTGGCGGGAGAAGCGGATCGTCACCGATGTAAGGCGCCGGCCGGTTGCGCGCAACAGCGGGTCCCGTTCATGGTTCCGTCAGTAGCCGTCGCAGTTTTCGGCGATCGCGGCTTGCGAACTGGCGGTGATCTGGTCGTTGGCGACTGCAAAGGTCTCCTGCATCAGCATGTCGTTGCTGGGAAAATCATAGCAGGCGATCACAGTGGTGACGCCGCCCTCCGTCTTCTCGATCCGGTGGCGGATTTCGGCCCCGGCGACGGCGCCCTGCCACTCGGCGATCGAGGCGATGAATTCCTGCTTGCTTTGCACGACGCCGAGGTCGTCGAGCTTGATGCGGACGTTGTCGGCGAGCAGGTCCGACAATTCGGTGCGGTCGGCGATCAGTAGTGCCGAATACCAGCGGTCGATGATCGCGCTATCATCGGCGCGGGCGACAGTTATCGGGCACAGCAGTGCCGCCGCCGCGAACGCGATCCGAGCTCGCACCATGCCTCGTCTCCTACTCCGTCTCCGGCCGCTCGAAATCGCCGGTTTCCTTGTTCATCACCCAAAGCTCGCCGGTCGAAATATCGAACCAGGCACCGTGCAGCGACAGTCGCCCCTTGCCTTCGAGGATCGAAACACAAGGGAAGGTACGCAGATTGGCGATGGAATACCGGATCGAGATGCGCTCCAGCGCCGTCTGGCGCTCGGTCGCGGTCATGAAGGTGCTGGACGATACGGTCTCGGCCGCGGGCGCGATCAGGCTCATCCACTTGCCGATGAAATCGCCCGGCGACAAGGGTGCGGCCGTGGTGTCGAGTGCCGCGCGGATGCCGCCGCAGCGGCCGTGGCCCATCACCACGATGTTCTTGACCTTGAGGCTCTGCACGGCAAATTCGAGCGCCGCCGATGTCGAGTGGAACTGATCGTCTGGCGCATAGGGTGGCACCAGATTGCCGACATTGCGCAGCACGAACAGCTCGCCCGGCCCGGCATCGAAGATCGCTTCGGGCGCGGCCCGCGAATCGCAGCAGGCGACGATCATCGTTTCCGGTGCCTGGCCCTCTCGCGCCAGCGAGCGATAACGGCCGCTTTCGGTGAGATAGCGGCCGCTCATGAAACTGCGGTAGCCGGTGAGAAGATGCTCGGGAAGATGGGGCATGGGCAGCGGTGGGAGCCTTTCCGGGTTGAAGGCAGCTCGGTTCAATCCCGAAAGGCTCTAGCGCATCGGCCCGAAAATCGGAACCGATTTTCGGAAAGCGGGATGGCGTGGTTTCGACGTGCCAGCCCGTGTTTTGACACGGGTGAACGAACGCCGCCATTAATCGGCCTCAGAACCGCAGATTGGCGGTTCGACTATTCCGCGATGTCCAGCAGGGTCGATATCAGCAGCCGGCGCTCTTCGGCGGAGAGAATGTCCGAATCGAACAGGTTCATGCTGCGAAGCCCTTCGATGGCGAGATAGCAGACCAGTAGCGCTTTGAGGTTCGGCGTCTCCTGCTTCAGCCGCTCGAACAGCTGCCGCCTGAACGATTTTATCGGCGTCAGGAAATCGGGATCCTCGGCAATCGCCGAAAATATCCAGGATGCCGACGGTTTCGATTCCTCGGCATGCTCGGCCGACAGCTTGATGTAAGTTGCAAGCGGGCTTTCGCCGTTGACGCCGGCCGTGCGGGCGGACTCCAGGGCCTGCTCGAAGGCGCGCAGGTAATCCTCCACCAGCGCCTGCATCAATTTCGCCTTGGTCGGGAAATTGTAGAGAAGACCGCCCTTCGACACGCCGGCACGGCTGGCGACCGCATCCAGCGACAGGCTGCCAGGACCCGTCTCGCGCGCCACGGCGGCGGCGGCGGCGAGGATCTTCTCGCGCGAATTTGCTCTGCGGGCCTTCATCAAGCGTTCCCCATTCATTAGCTTAGGCGGAATTGACAAGACCGTCCAGACGGTACAGTAAGATCGCCGTCATTTGAAATTGGGACCAGGCACAGGTATGTGTTCCGGTCATCCGACCGTTATGCTGGGCCGTGGCCGAGGGACTGTTCGTGATCAAGCGCTTCATCATCGCCTTCATTCTGCTCGTGCTGGTGTGCGGCGGCATCGTCGGCTTCAACCTGTTTCGCGACAATGCGATCAAACAGTTCTTCGCCACCATGAAGCCGCCGGCCGCGACCGTGTCGACGGTCATCGTCAAACCGATGTCCTGGACGCCCGGCATCGAGGCGATCGGCACTGTCAGTGCCGTACGCGGCGTCGACCTGACGGTCGAAACCGCGGGCATCGTCAAGGACATCCTGTTCCATGCCAATCAAAAGGTCGCCGCCAACGCCGTGCTGCTGCAGCTCGACGATGAAGTCGAGCGAGCCGACCTCGTGGCATCGAAGGCGCAAGCCACCTCCGACCAGACGACGCTGATGCGCGCTCTTGAGCTGCAGAAGCGCGGGGTCGGCACCGACGCTACGCTCGACACGGCGCAGGCAGCGGCATCGGTCTCCGCCGCGCAGGTAAACAAGCTGCAAGCGGTGCTCGACCAAAAGCAGTTGACGGCCCCTTTCAAGGGTACCGTCGGTATTCCGAAAATCGACCTTGGCCAGTATCTCACACCCGGCACCGCCGTGGTGACCTTGCAGGACATGGATACGATGCGTGTCGATTTCACCGTGCCGGAGCAGCAGCTTCCGCAGCTGAAGATCGGACAGACGGTACGGCTCGGCGTCGGCGGCGACGACATGCCGTTCGCCGGCAGCATCCGCGGCATCGATCCGAAGATCGATCCGACCAGCCGGCTGGTGACGGTGAGGGCGGAGGTCGGCAATCCCGAAGGCAAGCTGACGCCCGGCCAGTTCGTCCAGGTGCGCGTCGAACTGCCCGAGGAGAACGACGTGCTGGCGCTGCCGCAGACAGCGCTGACTTCCAGCCTGTACGGCGACTTCGTCTTCGTGGTGCGGCCGGCCAAATCCGCCGAAGCCAACGGCGCGGCGCCCGAGGCAAAGCCGGAAGAAAAGCCGGCTGCAGATGCTGCCAAGCCCGCGGCCGAAGCACCCGCGGCAAAACCCGACGAAAAGCCGGCTGCTACCCCAGCCAAACCGGCAGAGGAAGCCAAGCCGGCAGCGGAAAAACAGAAGCCGCAGCTCGTGCTAGCCCAGGTGTTCGTCAAGCCAGGCCGCCGCAACGCCGGCCTGGTCGAGATTCTGGAGGGCATCGCGCCCGGCGACGAAGTCGTTACCGCCGGCCAGAACCGGCTCTCCAACGGAATGTCCGTTGCCGTCGACAACACGATCGATCCGAGCAAGCCAGGGAACCAGCAGGCAGCCCAGCAATGAGCTTTTCCGACCTCTTCATCCGCCGCCCGGTCCTTTCGACCGTGCTTGCCTGCATGATCCTGCTTCTGGGTTTTCAGGGAATCTTCAACCTTTCGATCCGGCAGTATCCAGAGGTTGAAGAAACGGCCATCACCATCACCACGGCCTATCCCGGCGCCAGTGCCGACCTGATCCAGGGGTTCATTTCCGCGCCGATCGCGCGTGCCGTCGCTTCGACCGAAAACATCGATTATGTCACGTCGTCGAGCCGGCCGTCCTCCAGCACCGTGACAGTGCAGATGAAGCTCGGCTCCGACCCCGACGTCGCGCTGAACGAAGTCTTGTCGAAGGTTCAGAGCGTTCGCGGCGATCTACCGGACGAAACCAAAGACCCGGTGATCGTCAAGGGCACCGGCCAGCAGTTCGCGATGATGTACATCTCGATGCAGAACCCGAACATGACGCCGGAACAGCTCACCGAATATATCGAGCGCGTCGTGCGGCCGCGTATCTCGACGGTCGAAGGCGTCGCCGACGTGCAGATCTTCGGCGCAGCCGAATATTCGATGCGGGTCTGGATCGACCCGATCAAACTGGCGGCGCGCGGCGTGACCGCGGCGGAAGTGCTGGCCGCCATCAACGAATCGAATTTCCTTTCCGCGCCCGGCGACACCGAAAACGAATATGTGGTTTCTTCGATCACCGTTCGCTCTACGCTGCAGACCCCGGAGGCTTTCGCCGCCCTTCCACTCCGGTCGAAGGACGGCAATGTGGTGAGATTGCGCGACGTGGCCCGCGTCGAACTCGCCGCGGCGAACACCGACACCAGGGTCAGCTTCAACGGCAAGCCCGGCATCTTTCTCGCTATCTTTCCGACGCCGGCCGCCAATCCGCTGACCACCGCGGCGGCAATCCACAAGATTGTGCCGACCATCCAGGAGACGCTGCCGCTCGGCATGACGATGGAGATCGTCTACGATTCAACCGAGCAGATCAGTGCGTCGATCGAGGAGGTGTTCAAGACCATCGGCGAGGCGGTCGCCATCGTCATCGTTGTTATCCTGCTCTTCCTCGGCTCGTTCCGCTCGGTGCTGATGCCGATCGTGACCATTCCGCTGTCGCTGATCGGCGTCTGTTTCCTGCTGTTTTCGGTGGGCTATTCGATCAATCTTTTGTCGCTGCTGGCCATGGTGCTGGCGATCGGACTTGTCGTCGACGATGCCATCGTGGTGGTGGAAAACATCCACCGCCACATGGAGGAAGACGGCTTGTCGCCGATGCAGGCGGCGTTCAACGGCATGCGCGAGATCTCGTCCGCCGTCGTCGCCATGACGATAACTTTGGCCGCCGTGTTCGCGCCGCTGGCCTTCACCGGCGGCCTGACAGGCGCACTATTTCGCGAATTCGCGGTGACGCTTGCCGGCTCGGTGGTGCTTTCGGGTGTCGTCGCCCTCACCATCACACCGATGATGTCGGCACGTATCCTGAGGTCCGGCTCGCACAGCCGCTTCCAGCGCATTGTCGACAATACGTTCGGGCGCGTCGAACACATCTATGAGCGGCTCGTCACCGGTTCGTTGAACTATCGCCCGGTGACGCTGATGATCGTCCTCGCGCTGGTCGCCACGACCGGTTTCATGTTCACCAAGACCGCGAGCGAACTGGCGCCGGAAGAGGACCAGGGTTTCCTGCTTTCGCTGGTGACCGCGCCGCGGTACGCGACGTCGGACTATACCGAAACCTACGTCAATCAGATACTCGGCCTGGTCAAGGATCTGCCTGAGACGCGGGCACAGTTCTCCGCGGTCGCCTTCGGTGGTGGCCAGACAAACAGCGCTTTCGTCGGCTTTGCGTTCAAGGACTGGGCTGACCGCACGCGCAACTCGAAGGAAATCCAGCAAGACATTACGGGCCGCCTGAGCAAGGTGGCGGGCGTCGAAGCTTTCGTCTTCGCGCCGCCGACGCTGCCCGGCTCCGGCGGCGGCCTGCCGATAACGATGGTCGTGCGCTCGACCGGCGACGCCTCGCAGGTGTACGAGGCGGCCGAAGACATCAAGAACAAGGCGCAGGCCTCCGGCCGCTTCATCGTCGTGCAGAATTCGATGACCTTCGACGCGCCGCAAGTGACGGTGACGATCGACCGCGATCGCGCCGCCGCGCTCAACCTGCCGATAGCCGACATCGGCCGGACGCTGACGCTCCTGGTCGGTGGCGCCGAAGTGGCGCAATTCGACCGCGAATCCAACAGCTACGACATCATTCCGCAGGTGCCGCAGGAATTCCGCGACAATCCCGAAAAACTGGGCGAGTATTTCGTGCGCAGCGTATCGGGCGAGATGGTGCCGCTCTCGGCGGTGGTGAAGATCTCGACCAACGCGTCGCCGGCCGCCATCGAGCAGTTCAACCAGCTCAACTCGGCGACGATCTCTGCCTTGCCGCGGCCCGGCATCACCACCGGGGATGGGCTACAGGCGATCGAGGACATTGCCAAGCAGAGCCTGCCCGACACCTTCTTCATCGACTATACCGGTCAATCGCGGCAGGAGAAGGAACAGGGCTACACGATCATCATCGCCTTCGCGGCGGCGGTGCTCGTCATCTATCTGGTGCTGGCGGCGCAATTCGAAAGTTTCCGCGATCCGCTGATCATCATGATGGCGGTGCCGCTGTCCATCTTCGGCGCGATCGTGCCGCTTAATGTCGGGCTCGGCACGCTCAACATCTACACGCAGGTCGGCTTGATCACGCTGATCGGCCTGATCACCAAGCACGGCATCCTTCTGGTCGAGTTCGCCAACCAGCAGCGTGAAATGCACGGCATGCGGCGGCGCGATGCGATCATCGCCTCGGCCAGGGTGCGGCTGCGGCCGATCCTGATGACGACGGCGGCGATGGCGCTCGGCGTGGTGCCGCTGATCATCTCCAGCGGCGCTGGTGCCGCGGCACGCTATTCGATGGGCCTAGTGATCTTCACCGGCATCCTGGTCGGAACCATGTTCACGCTGTTCGTGGTGCCGATGTTCTACACCTTTATCGCCAGCAAGGACCTGCCGCATCACGCCGAAAAGCCGGATCCGAAGCTGATGCCGGTAATGCCGGATTAGACTGCGCTAATTTCCGGCCCTTTCCTGGGAGCGACGAGAAGCATCGCTCATTTAACGATGACGATGCTGGTGTTGGCCGGGCCGAAGACCTCGACGAGCTGGTAGAAATCGGCGGCGTTGTCCGGATGCAGACGCACGCAGCCATGCGAGGCCGGCTGGCCGAGGCGCTTGATGGCGCTTGTCGCATGTACGGCGTAGCCGCCGCTGAAGAACACCGAATGCGGCATCGGGGCGTTGTCGTATTTCTTCGAGTACCACATTTCATGCATGCGGGTCGGCTTGAACGAACCGGTCGGCGTGACGTGCGTCCTGTCGCCGGTCGAGACCTTCCAGGCGAATGTCGGCCGGCCGTCGACCAGGATTTCCATGGTCTGCTGTGACAGTGATACACGCGCGACGATCTTGTTGGCGGCGGCGTGGGCCGCGCCGTTGCCGGCACTGACAAGCAAGGCAGTACCGGTGATGACGGCGGCAATGTTGATGAGCTTGGCGGAAATGGCAGTGTACATGATGTCTCCCCTATTCTGCCGGTCGGGGCCGGCTCAATTCGATGACCGGCTTATCGGGGCGTCATGTTTCAAGCCGATTTCGCTAGATGCTCGTTTGTGTTTCGATTCTGTTTCCCCTGGTTAACAGAAAAGGTCCGTGCAAAGCAGCTTGCAGTTGCACGACGTCGTCATGACGGTGGCGTGTTTGCCTAGACGGATCGGCCAAACCGCGGCACGAATACGCGATTGCCTTTCGTTTGATAGGAATTCACCTGACTCCGAAACCGAGCTGCAACAAAGCGCAGCCTCGGCGGCATGATCCGGATACAGCGAACAGGCAAAGTTGACCTAACGAAAACAGCGGTCAACGAACGATCGGAAGCCAACACTGTTTTCGCTACGGTCTGGATTGGTCTGGACAGTTTCCAGCCTGCGCGTCGACCGGCTCAAGCCCCTCTGGCGGGGGCGGCTTAGGGCCGTTGAGGATGCGCGGCGCCTCCGGCAACTTGCAGCCGAGAGGACCGAAGGCCCGCGCCGCAACGGGGGGCTCCGCTGGCGGCGCGGGCGCTTCGGGGGTTCCCCTGAAGTGCCCGTAAATTCCAATTTTGAGGAACGAACAGGATGAAAACGAAATTGGCCGCTTCGGTGCTTTCCGCGCTGCTTTACGTCCAGGGGCTGCTCGGCATTGCCGGCCTCGCCACCGTGCTGCTGAAGGAACGTGCCCATGCCGGCGAGGTCAGCACGAACAGTGACATGCCGTCCGGCCCGTCGCTTCTCGTGGTGCGCTGAAGAGCATCGGACCCCAAGGTGGAAACCGGTTTTGGGAAAATCCGATGCTCAAGACAAAAGGGTGGCCGTCCTGCCTTCAATCGGCGAATTGCGTCGGCGGATCGAACCGGTAGCCCGCACCCCGTATGGTGGTGATGGTTTCGGTATCGAGCTTGCGGCGCAGCCGCACGATGCGCGAATCGATCGACCGATCGAAGGCTTCGGCATTTTCGGCGGGCGCGGCGGCGATGATGTCGTCCCGCGTCAGCACCTTGCGCGGGCTGGCCAGGAACAGCCTGAGCAGCGCCACCTGCCCGGGGGACAGCTGTTCTTCCGTGCCCGAGCGGTGCATGACGATGGCCGATCGGAGATCGACGGTCGCGTTCTCCAGCACGATCAGTTCCCCGGCGCTCCTGCCGCGCCGAGCCAGAAGGCCGCCGACGCGAGCGGCAAGCTCCCTGACATTGAGCGGGCTTTCGACGACGTCGGCGGCGCCGAGTTCGAGCGCCAGAACCTTGTCGACCAGATCGGCCGGGCGGCAGATCAGGATGAAATCCGGTCCACCTTCGCCGCCATGTCGCCTGAGCAGGTCGCGCCCCTCTGCCTGGCTGACGCTGTCGCCGACAACCACGACATCGATACCCTTTTCCGAAAGCAGCGATTCGGCCTCCCACGGCTGTCGCGCCGCGCGGACGTCATGACCGCGCCGCTCGAGATGATCGGCGAGATCGGTCGCAATTACTTCAGCGACGGAAACAAGCGCGATAACGGATCGTGCAGCCATGTTTTTCTACCCCGCATACGGCAACCCAAGAAGAGTGCTGGACATCATGTTTATACCCAATCTACTTTCCGCTGAAAGCGGGAGCGAAAGCATCGTGCGGGCACGAATTGTCATTGTCGAGGACGAGCCCGACCTGAGGGATGCGGTCGCCGAGTATCTCGGCGCCAGCGGCTATGATGTGGCCACGGCCGAAAGTGCGGCGGCGGCGCGCGACCTTTTGGAAACCCAGTCCTTCCATCTGGCCATTCTCGACATCGCCATGCCGGGCGAGGACGGCCTGTCGCTCGGCCGCTGGATGCGGTCGAAAATGCCGATCGGCATCATCTATGCGACGGCGGCCGGTACCGCGCTGGACCGCATCGTCGGACTGGAGCTCGGCGCTGACGACTACATCGTCAAGCCTTACGAATTGCGCGAAGTGCTGGCCAGGGTGCGCAGCGTGCTGCGCCGCGTTCCGGAGCCGACCGAGCCACAAAAGGCCAAGGCTGAAACATCCGGCGGCCGCCGGTCCGTGAGCTTCGGACCCTTTCACGCCGATCTCGACGGCAGGCTCGTCACCGGCGCCAACGGCGCGGTCATCGACATGGCCAAGAGCGAGTTCGACGTGCTGGAGGTGTTCCTGACGCGCGCCAACCGGCTGTTGACGCGGGCGGCGATCTCCGAGGCGATCGGTTTCGTCGAGGACCCGGAATCGTCCCGCGCCGTCGACATCCGCATCATGCGGCTGAGAAAGAAGATCGAGGCGGATCCGGCCAATCCGAAATTCCTGCGCACGGTGCGCGGCGAAGGCTATATCTTCTCGCTGCCAGTCGGGGAGAACAACTAAGGCCCGGCGGCTTGAGCAAGCCACGGCCAGGAAATGACGGCTGACCATGACGGCTGAAACAACACGCGCGGACATGCAGGGCGCCAGGCAGGGCGCGGCGATGGCGGCCGTGCATGTGGTTCGCCGGCTGCGCGAAGCCGGCGACTGGCAACGCGAAATGGAGGGTATTCTCCAGACGCTTTGCGAAGCCATGGATTGTCACCGCGGCATCCTGTTTCGCCTGCGCGAACTGCCCGGCCAGGGCTTCGCCCAGTCGGTCGCCGCTTATTGGATCGCCCCCCGGTTTGGCGGCGAGCTGGCATCACCTACCGTCATCGTGCAGTCGGTCGTCGATTCGGACCCATTGCTGGAACGGCTGGCGGAGGACGAGCGTCAAGGCAAGATCTTCGCCGGGCACACACGCGATCTCGAAGGCTTTCTGCGGACCGATTTCGAAAAGCAGAACATCAAGTCGTTCCTGTCGGTGTCGGTCTTTTCGCACGGCAATTTGTGGGGCACGCTGGCGGTCAACGACTGCGTCAACGAACGCGAATGGACCGACCAGGAAGAGGCGGCGCTGCACATGGTGGCACTCGCGATCGGCGATGCCATCGAACGATCGCCCTCCGACGCGCATGCCAGTGACGTCATTCGCCGCACCATGCTGCAGGCCTCGCTCGACGCCATCATCGTCATCGACGAGACCGGCTCGATCATCGAATTCAATCCGGCCGCCGAGAAGATGTTCGGCTATCGGCGCAGCGATATCCTCGGCAAGGACCTGCTCGACACGGTCGTGCCGGAATATTACCGCAAGGGCTATGCGTCCGGCGCCGAATACATGTCGGGCCGCGGCGCGCCGATGGTCGGCCAGCGGCTCGAAACGGTCACCCAGAACGCCGCCGGCGAGGTTTTTCCGATCGAGCTGACGGCAACCGAGATGCGGGTCGCCGATCGCCAGCTGATCTTCGGCTCTATCCGCGACCTGCGCGACAGATTGCGCGCCGAGGAGGAAATCAACCGCCAGCGCGAAAAACTGCACCAGAACGAGAAGATGGCGGCGATGGGCTCGCTGCTTGCCGGCGTTTCGCACGAGCTCAACAACCCGCTGGCCGTGGTCGTCGCCCAGTCGACGCTGCTGCATGAATTCGCCGCCGATCCGCAGACCAAGGTGCGCGCCGAAAAGGTGCGTGCCGCTGCCGAGCGCTGCGGCCGTATCGTCAAGAGCTTCCTGTCGATGGTCCGCCTGCACCCGGCCGCACAGGCCGAAACCGACCTCAACCAGGTGATCCGCGCCGCACTCGAAGTGACCGCCTATGGCGCACGGTCGAGCGGCATCATCATCGACACCGATTTCGCCAGCGGCCCGCTGCTGGCCATGGCAGATGCCGACCACGTCACGCAGGTGGCCGCCAACTTCCTCATCAACAGCCAGCACGCCTTGGCCGGCGTTGCCGGCGACCGCCGGATCAAGGTCCGGACGTTTCGCAGCGACCGCGGCAATCCCGGGTTCTCGGTCGAGGACAACGGACCAGGCGTGCCGGAAGCGATACGTTCACGCATATTCGAATCCTATTTCACCACCAAGCCGGTCGGTGTCGGTACCGGCATCGGCCTGTCGATCTCGAAATCGATCATCGAGCGGCACAATGGCAATATCTGGTTCGAGGAGGTTTCGCCGAGAGGTGTGCGTTTTGTCGTGCAGCTGCCGGCGATCGCGGCCGGCGCGGCCGCCGCCGGCGAAGCTCCGTCGCGGTCGAGCGGCTTGCGTCACGCGCTGATCATAGACGATGAGCCGGATGTCGCCGCGTCGCTGTCCGACATTCTGGAGTTGATGGGCATCAAGTCGCGGATCGTGCCGGCCTGGGTCTCGGCCGCCGCGACGCTGAGCGGCCATGTGCCGCCGGACATCGTGTTTTCCGATTTGCGCATGCCCGGCACCAGCGGCATAGCCGCCTATCGCGAGCTACTCGCCGAATTGCCGGGTCTGGCGCAGCGCTTCGTGCTTGTCACCGGCGATCTGATCGGCGCGAAAGGCGAGATCGAGGCGCTACCGGCGCCGCAGCGGCCGCCAATCCTCGAAAAGCCGTTCAGCACGCTGGATGTGCGCGGCGTGCTCTCGGCCATTGCCGAGCAGGCGGCTCTGGGCGGCTAGACTCCGAGATCTCTCCCGGAAGAAAAAGGCTCCCGGCCGACATTGCGGCGGGAGCCTGACTGGAGTGCTGGAGGGCGCTCGCAAAAAATCAAAAAACGTTCGGCGTATCGGCCAGTGGTGCGGCGTTGGCGATCATGCGGACCGGCCGTGCCTTGCCCGACTGGGCGGCGATGACGCGCAGGCAGTCCAGGCTCTCGGCGCCCCAGGCCTGCCCCTTGCAGGCAAAATCGATCTCCGGAATCGGCAGGCGCGCCGTCTTGGTGGTGGTCGTCGCGCCATCGATGAGGTTGGCCGGCGGGTTCAGTGAGGCGAAGGCCGGACCGACGGTCGGCGTCAACGCCATGCCGGCAAATGCGGCAGCCGCCAGCAGCATGAACATCGCCATTGGATGATCACTGGCGCGCTGGCGCAGCGCCAGCTTCGGGCGCCGGTCGTTACGCTGGGGACCCTGCTGGCGAAGGTCGGTATCGGTGATCTGGATTTTCGTACGCATCGTCGTTTCCTTCGGTCTTCTTCTTTTCTCTGTTGAAACGAACTTAATCGCACCTTGTAACCGGCCAACGATGATGGATTAACGATTGTGTAACCGGCATGAAACCAAGCCCGCGGCCATTCCTGGGCAAACCGATCCGGCGTAGCTGGCAGCACCGGTGGCATTCTGTGCTCGTTTTCCGCTACCCACGGCACCAGATCCACGTCGCCTTTCCAGGCCCACAGAGCGTCGGGCGCTCAACAACTGTAAGGGGATTAACGTCTGGAATTCCCGGGATTTTCCCGACTTCGATCATTCGGACTGGGCTCTCGAATCCCGTTCGATTTCCCGTCAAGAATTCGCCCCATTTTCCCAAGCCATTGCATTTCAATGGAAAATATGCTTTTATTGAACGAGCATTCAATAAATAAAGAGCCTTTTATGAACCCGCATCTGCGTGACGTGGCAATCCCCAACGATTGGGATCGGCGGGGGCTGCCGGGCTGGAGCTATCATTCCGACGCCTTGCTCGAACTCGAGAAAGAGCACGTCTTCCGCAACCATTGGCAGATCGCCGGCCATGTCTGCGACGTGCCGAACGCCGGCGACTATCTGACGATGGATGTGGTCGGCGAGCGGGCGCTGATCGTGCGCGGCAAGGATGGCGTTGTGCGCGCCTTCAACAATATGTGCCGCCACCGCGGCAGTCGCGTCGTTGCCGACAGCCAGGGCACTTGCAAGAATGCGCTGGTCTGCCCCTTTCATGGCTGGGTCTACAATCTCGACGGCACGCTGCGCGGTGCTGCCCGCCCCCGTTCCTTCCCCGACCTCGACAAGACCGAATTCGGCCTGATGCCGCTCGAGCTCGAAATCTGGATGGGCTTCATCTTCATCCGCTTCCGCAAGGGTGGGCCGCAGCCATCGGTGGCCGAGCTGTTGAAGCCGATCGAAGCCGAGATTGCCCATTACGGCGTCGCCGAGATGGTGCCGTCCTGGGGCATCTGGACCCAAAGGACGCCGGTCAACTGGAAGTCGGTGCGCGATGTCGACAATGAAGGCTACCATGTCGCCATGGCGCATCCGGCGCTGCAGGACCTTTACGGTGCGACCTATTTCGACGAGCCGTTCGTCAACGGCGTGTCGCGCTCGTTCGCCACCTACAATCCGCATGCCGGACGGCGCTGGAGCGTCGCGCAGTACATCAAGCTCGCACCCGAGGCGAAGCACCTGCCGGAACACCTGCGCAAGGCCTGGATCTACTACGGCATCTTCCCGAACAACGTGCTGTCGCTCATGCCGGAATCGGTGCAGTTCTATCAGGAATTTCCGCTGTCGACGGGTGAGACGCTGCTGCGCGGCGCCATCTACCGCTATCGCGACGAGACCCGGGAACAGGCGGCAGCCCGCTACCTATCCTACCGCATCGACCGCGACACGCTGGCCGAGGATGTACAGCTTTCGATATGGTCCAACGAATCCATGCTGTCCGAAGCCTTCGGAGGTTTTTACCTCTCCGATCTCGAATATGGCGTGCGCACCCACCACGACCATTTGCGTAAGCAAGTTCCCGTGCTCGGATTGGAGACCGCGCCCGAGGAGAAGGATATGTGGGCACTCAACGAGGCGCTCAGATCACGCTCCTGACGCCCCGGTCCTCAGGCCCAAATGGCGACCGGAATGCCGAAACGATCGGCGAGCGGCGGATCCGGAAATGGCATTGCCTTGCCTCTGACGATGCGTCCGGCAACCACCATCATCGCCGCGGCGTCGAGGAAATCGTCGGCGGCCGCGCCGCGCGGCGGCGTCTGGTCGAGAAAATTTTGGCTATAACCATGCTGGGCAAGCAGCGCCTTGCGTTCGGCCATGCCGGCCGGATTGATGTTGCCCCTGATCTTCTTCGGCAGGCGCATAGCGCGGTCGCCGTTCAGTTTGCAGAAGGCAACTTCCGGATGCGATTCGAAGACGCGGCTGCGCAGTTCGGGCCGCGCGATCAGCAGCGAATCGATCTCGCGGATCTTGGCGAAGATGCCGAAGGCCTGGATCGAGACACCGCGCGGCGGATCTGAGGTTGTCCTGGCCACCTCGCTTGCCTTGCGATGTGCGGCGTACCAGGCATCGACCGTGGTGAAGGCTTCGACCTCGGCGTAAAGCGCGGCGCGGGAGGGGATGGCAAAGACACTGGACTGCCGGGCCCCGAGCAGCGGCCGCACCAGCGCCTCCGGGCCGCGACCGCCTCGTTGCGAGAAATCGGGCAGGCCGATTGGCATATCGACCGCTACCAACGAGTCGGCGGGCAGTCGGTCGAGCAACGCCGCGAAGCTCGGGAAAACGGCTGTCGACGGTGCCGCACCGGGATCGCGGCGGACGGCTATCCAGCCGGCCTTGCAACCGTCGACGCCGACAAGCACAACACCCCAGGGCATAACATCGTCGGGCGCAACATCCTCGGGCGCATCATCCTGGGGCACGGCGTCTTCGGCCTGCGTCACGCCCGGCGGTCCCGTTCCGGATGCAGCAGATGGCGAAGCTGCACCATCGCCATCGGGTGCGACAGGCTCTGGGCATCGGTCTCGAGCTGCAACTCGTCGCCGCCGCGCTTGGCGGTCCGCGCCAGGATCTCGTAGACCGCCGCCGTGGTCGATTGCAGCGCCTTGGCGGCCGGCTGGCCGGACAGGATCCGCGCCAGGTAGACGGCAGCCGTCAGGTCGCCGAGCCCATTCGGCGGCTTGTCGATGAGCCGGTGTTCGGCAAGCAGTGCCTCTCTGCCGGCGAGCAGCAAATTGCCGGTGCCGCCGGCCATCATCGCCGGCGCCGATGTGACCAGCATGGCCGGTGGGCCGGCCTGCAGGGCTGCAGCCATTGCCGATTTCAAGTCGGGCAGCGGCGCTCCGGCCATCCATTCCAGCTCGTAGCGGTTGGGCGTGGCGATATCGGCGATCGGCATCAGCCGGTCGCGCATGGCGATTGCGGTCGGCTCAGGTACGTAGAGCCCGCCCGAATCGCCCATCACCGGATCGCAGATATAGAGGGCGTCCGGCGTCTTCGCCTTGACCGCGCC
Organism: Mesorhizobium sp. M0954; assembly: GCF_040319155.1. Lineage (NCBI taxonomy): Bacteria > Pseudomonadati > Pseudomonadota > Alphaproteobacteria > Hyphomicrobiales > Phyllobacteriaceae > Mesorhizobium > Mesorhizobium sp. M0954. The sequence goes on from NZ_JAMYNR010000030.1 coordinate 20,780, forward strand.
GACCAGCGAAGCGACGGCTTCGGCCTGGCCAGCCTCGCCGAGATAGCCGGACAGCACGGCGCCGACCTCGCCCAGCCACGGCGCGCGCTCGAGGTCGGCCATCAGCGCCTTGAACTGGTCCAGCGGCGGCACAATGCGGGTGGCCCGGCCATGGCCCGGATGCCAGGGCAGGATGACGGTCGGTACCGCCCAAACCGGAAAGCCGAGCGTCTCCAGCGCAAAGACAGCGGCACGGTTGCCGACCGAGCCACGGGCGACATGACTGGAGACGACGATGACCGCGCGCGGCGCGTCGGTTTTTTCGGCACTCATTGATTTTTCCTAACTGCCCCTGGTGACGAAAAGCACGAGCCAGATCAACAGGCCGATGGCAATAAGCAAGCCCGCTGCCCGACCGATGCGGGTGCCCCAATATTCGATCGGGTCCGACCGGTCGGCATCGGCCGCAGTGACGTGGTCGCGCGCGCCTTTAGTCGTTCGTGCAAGGAACGAGGTGCCCCCCGGCTCGGTCTCGCGCGCCACCCGTTCGATGATGCGGCGCGATTCCGCGTCGCTGTCGTGGCGTTTCGCCATGGTGATGTCCCGTTTTATGCCGAGCTTAACCCGTTCGCCTCGTCTGTCACAGGGCCCGACGGCGAATGGCAGAAACCAGTAACACTTCTCGGCCGAAGTCATTTTCTTACGCAAGGATTGTGCTAATGCTTCGCCTGCCAATGCTATCGAGGGGACTTATCATGCTTGCCCAGCGCCTTTCTTCGCCGCCAATCTTCCGTAATTTAGCTGCGTTCCTGGTTATGGCCGTCATGCTGCCGCTGCTTGCCGGCTGCGGCTACAACACCATTCCAACAGCTGAGGAAAACGCCAAGGCCGCATGGAGCGAGGTGTTGAATCAATACCAGCGCCGCGCCGATCTCATCCCCAATCTGGTCAACACGGTCAAGGGCTACGCGGCGCACGAGAAGGACACGCTCGATGCCGTGGTCGAAGCGCGCGCCAAGGCGACGCAGGTGACCGTGACGCCGGAAACGCTGAACAATCCGGAAGCCTTCAAGAAATTCCAGGACAGCCAGGCCGGCCTGACCAGCGCGCTGTCGCGCCTGCTGGCGGTGGTGGAGAACTATCCCGATCTCAAGGCCAACCAGAACTTTCTGGCGCTGCAAGCACAACTCGAAGGCACCGAGAACCGGATCACGGTCGCCCGCCGCGACTATATCCAGGCAGTGAGAGAGTACAATCTGACGCTGAGGACCTTCCCGTCGGTGATCTGGGCGACCTTGTGGTTCCGCGGCAACCAGCCGTTTGCGAATTTCACCATCGAGGAGGACAAGATGCAGCCGCCGAAGGTCGATTTCGGCACCAACACCACGCAAGGCGGGTGAACGGCGCCTGTTGAGCCTGGGCCTGTTGGCCTTGTATTCCGTCGCGCCCCCCTCTGTCCTGCCGGACATCTCCCCCACTTGGGGGGAGATTGGCAGCTCTTGCCAAGGCGGCCAATCACCGACCTTGGGAGTTGGCGAAAGCGGTCGCGATAGTCGATCTTCCCCCAAGTGGGGGAGATGTCCGGGAGGACAGAGGGGGGCGCGACGAAGTGCAAACCTGACGCTTCTGAGCGTCACTTTGCTTCTTCTTTGCCTTGGTCTGTTCCTCCCGCTCACCGCCCTTGCCGCCGCACTGCCGGCACTGACCGGACGGGTCGTCGACAATGCCGGCATCATCGATGCCGCGACCGAGGCGGCGCTGACGCGGAAGCTTGCCGAGTTCGAGACCAAAGGGTCCGACCAGATCGTCGTCGCGACCATCCCCAGCCTCGACGGCGAGGAGATCGAGCCTTACGCCAACCGGCTGTTCCGCGCCTGGAAACTGGGCCAGGCGAAGGAGAACAACGGCGTCCTGCTTCTGGTGGCGCCGAACGACCGCAAGATGCGCATCGAAGTCGGCTATGGGCTGGAAGGCACGCTGACCGACCTGCACACCAAGCTGATCATCGAAAACGACATGGTGCCGGCCTTCCGTGCCGGCGATTTCTCAGGCGGCATCAGCAAGGCCGTCGACGACATGATCATGGTGCTGGAAGGCAATCCCGAAGAGCTGGAGGCGCGCGGCGAACGCAACCAGCAGCCGCCGTTCAACAGCGACGATCTGTTCTTCACGATCTTCATAGCCATCTGGGCAATCATCTTTTTCGGCGGCCTCGCAGCCTCCATCCTGCCGCCGATCTTCGGCCAGAAGATCGGTCCCGGCCGCTATCGCTGGCTGGGCATGACCTTCGAGCCAAACCGGCGGTCGTCCGGCGGCTGGTCGGGAGGTTCCGGCGGGGGATGGTCGTCGGGTTCAAGCGGTGGCGGGTTTTCCGGCGGCGGCGGTTCGTCCGGCGGCGGCGGCTCCTCGGGAAGTTGGTGACGAGATGACAAGACACGCCATCAGCCCGGTGGAATCCGGCCGTTTCATCAAAATGATCGGCACCGCGCTGTTGCCCATGGCGGTGCTGCTGGTCGGCTTCGCGGCCTTCGCCGCCGCACTGCCGGCGCTGACCGGACGGGTCGTCGACAACGCCGGCATCATCGATGCCGCGACCGAGACGGCGCTGACGCAGAAGCTTGCCGAGTTCGAGACCAAAGGGTCCGACCAGATCGTCGTCGCGACCATCCCCAGCCTCGACGGCGAGGAGATCGAGCCTTACGCCAACCGGCTGTTCCGCGCCTGGAAACTGGGCCAGGCGAAGGAGAACAACGGCGTGCTTTTGCTGGTGGCGCCGAACGACCGCAAGATGCGCATCGAGGTCGGCTATGGGCTGGAAGGCACGCTGACCGACCTGCATACCAAGCTGATCATCGAAAACGACATGGTGCCGGCCTTCCGTGCCGGCGATTTCTCAGGCGGCATCAGCAAGGCCGTCGACGACATGATCATGGTGCTGGAAGGCAATCCCGAAGAGCTGGAGGCGCGCGGCAAGCGCAATCCGGCGAATGACAATCCTGTCGATCCCATCTTCATGCTGTTCATTGTCCTGTGGGCGACGATGTTCTTCGGCGGCTTGGCAATGGCGTTCCTGCCGCCGATCTTCGGCACGAAGCTGTCGCCGGGCGTGTACAAGTGGCTGGGCATGACGTTTCGCTACGGCCGTGGGCCAGCTTCGTCATCTTCCGGCGGCGGTAGCTGGACGTCCGGGACCTCGTCAGGCAGTGGCTGGTCGTCTGGAAGTTCCGGCAGCGGTTGGTCGTCCGGAAGTTCGGGCGGCGGGTTTTCAGGCGGCGGCGGCTCGTCCGGCGGCGGCGGTTCTTCAGGAAGCTGGTGAGACATCAATCATGGCAACACGACCGATCAGCCCCGAGGATCATGAGCGCATCGCCGATGCGATCCGCGCTGCCGAATCAAAGACCGACGGCGAGATCTACTGCGTCGTGGCGCATGCCAGCGACGGCTATTTCTTCCCGGCCGCCTTCATGGCGATGCTCGGCATGCTCGTCGTCAGCCTCGCCGTCGGTTATGGGCTGGAAGCCTGGTGGCTGTCGATCCGCTTGCCGCATTTCGTCATCGCCGAGCTTCTAGCGCTTGCCAGTGTGCTCATCCTGTTGTGGGCATTGCCGGCATTGCGCATCCATTTGGTGCCGAGGCGGCTGCGCTACCAGGCCGCCCACGCCAATGCGATGAAGCAGTTCCTCGCCCGCAACGTCCACCGCACCACGGCGCGCACTGGCGTGCTGGTGTTCGTCTCGATTGCCGAGCGCTACGCCGAGGTGGTCGCCGACAGCGGCATCGATTCTCGTGTCGGCCAGCATGTCTGGGACGGTGTCGTCCGCGACCTTACGGCGCATGCCGGCGACGATCGGCTTGCCGACGGGTTCGTCAAGGCGATCCAAGCAGTCGGTGGGGTACTGGCCGAGCATTTTCCGGTCTCGACCGGCGACAGCAACGAACTGGACGACCATCTGATCGAGATTTGATCTCGCCAAAAGCGGTTTCGCAGCGTCTCAAGGACGCACCGTCCGGCTGTGTGAAAGCATCGCTGCGGTTGACCGGACTCTTGCAATCGGGCGCGGCGGGTTTATGGTTAACCAATCATGAATACGCTGAGCATCGACATCAGGAAAGCCGAACCGCGCGATGCAGCCGCCATCGCCGACGTGCATCTCGAGGCCTGGCGCGGCGCCTATTCGGGCATCATCCCGCACCGCACGCTGACATCGATGATCAACCGCCGCGGCGCCGACTGGTGGGCGAATGCCATTCGCCGCGCTGCCACCGTTTTGGTCGTCGAAATCGGCGGCAAAATTGCCGGCTATGCGACGATCGGCAAGAACCGCGCCCGCGAACTCAGGCAGCAGGGCGAGATCTACGAACTTTACCTGCGGCCGGAATATCAAGGCATCGGGCTCGGCAGCCGGCTGTTCTCGGCCGCGCGGGCACGGCTGGCCGACCATGGCCTGAAAGGCATGGTGGTCTGGGCGCTGGAAGACAATCAGAACGCACTTGCCTTCTATGCCGGCGCCGGTGGCCGCGATGTTGCCGAAGGCGTCGAGATCTTCGAGCAGAAGGCGCTGAAGAAGGTCGCTTTCGTCTGGGAATGACGGCCAGCGCATGATCCGGCCGGTTTTCGGTTCGGACGATCTCCCCGTACCATTCGCCGCATTGCACCATTCGCCGTCGCCCGCTATCGATCTGCAATCGAGAGAGGGATAAAGCGATGCGTATCGAAGCGATTGCCAGCGGAAAGAACCCGCCCGAGGACGTCAACGTCATAATCGAGGTCCCGATCGGCGGCGAGCCGATCAAGTACGAGATGGACAAGGAGGCCGGCACGCTGTTCGTCGACCGCTTCCTGCACACTTCGATGCGCTATCCCGGCAATTACGGTTTCGTACCGCATACGCTATCGGGCGACGGCGACCCGATCGACGTATTGGTCTGCAACACGCGCGCGCTGGTGCCAGGCTGCGTCATCAATGTGCGGCCGATCGGCGTGCTGGTGATGGAGGACAATGCCGGCCAGGACGAGAAGGTCATCGCGGTGCCTTCGCCCAAGCTGACCTTGCGCTACGAGGACGTCCACGAATACACGCAATTGCCCGACATCACCCGCCAGCAAGTGCAGCACTTTTTCGAGCACTACAAGGATCTCGAACCCGGCAAATGGGTCAAGATCGAAGGCTGGTACGATGCGGCCTATGCCAAGAAGATGATCGTCGAGGCAATCGAGCGGGCCAGGCGCAAGTAATTATCGGGCGCAAATAATCAGTTGTCGACGCGGCCGAAAGCGGGCGCGTCGCCCAGCACCTCACGCTTGTCCTTGCCGCAGGCGAAGGTGCGTGCCTTCTCGTCGGCAAGCTTGCGCGCCTGATCGTTGGCCGCGGGATTGCCGGTGGCGAGCACAAGGCCGATCGTGCAGCCTTCGTGGGCGTCAGGCTGGGCAACCTTGGCCACAATCAGCACTTCCGTCGACTTGTTCTCGCCCTCGCTATCGCTGATCGAGCGACGATGGATGACGGCGAAAGGAATGGCAGTTTTGCCGTTGGTTTCGATCCGCCACTCGATTTTGGGTCCAGCCGAATTGAGGCCGGAAAAGCTTTCCCAGACCGTGGTCATATCACCGGGTGGAAGGCCGTAGAACAGCGATTCCCGCGCATCGTCGTAGGAAACCAGCACGGGGTAGCCGCGGTAGCCCGAACAGGCGAGATCGGCCCAGTCGCCGTCGCCTTCTTCCGCTTGGGCATAGGTGACGCAGTCCTTCTCCCAATCGAGATCGGTATAGACGCTGGATATGTCGCCGGCCCGGGCCGCCTGGCAGAAACCGGCGAGGGCAAGCGGGATCAAGAGAGCGCGCATGGCGGAACAACTCAGTTCGGGGGGCGCAGCGTACCGTCAAATTTAGCGGCAGCCTAGAGGAAGTCAGGCTGCGCACAGTGGTCTTGTAAAACGGACTACTATTTCTTCAAGCTTGCCTCTATCAGAAGATCGGCGTTGCGGGCCACCGACTGCGCCGGTCCGCCGGCACCGAACAGCTGGCCGCTAATATAGGCGCCCTCGATCAGCAGCAGCAGCCCGTCGCCCAGCGTGTCGGCGTCGCCGGCGCCCATCTCTGCCGCCATGGCATGCAGGCGGCGGCGCAGTTCCTGCTTGTTGGCCTCGCTCACGACGCGGGCCGGATGGCCATGTTCGGGATATTCGACCGCGGCATTGGTCATGCCGCAGCCGCGATAGTCGGGCCTTTGCGTACGCTTGCCGACACGCGTCAGGAAGGCGACGATCTGCGCGCGCGGATCGCCGGGATGGGCATCCACCGCCTCGTCGAAACGCTCCCAGAATTCGAGGTCATAGTGCCGGAGGTAGGATGCGGCCAGCTCGTCCTTGGACGGAAAGCTGCGGTAGAGGCTGGGCTTGGTGACGCCGGCACGCCGCACGATCTCGTCGACGCCGATCGCCCTGATGCCTTGCCGGTAGAACAGATCGCGCGCCACCTGGAGAATCCGTTCGGCGGCGCGAGGCGGCGGTGCGTCATTGGCCTTGATCGTTGGTTCAATGCTTTTCATGCCTGGTCTGCCGATTAGCTGGTTGACAATGTTACCGGTCGGTACGTATGTTTCGCGCTCCTGCAACGTACCGGTCAGTAACATGATAGCTCAATCCCGCCCGTTTGGCCAGCGCTACGCTTTCGTCGTGGTCGCCGTCATCTTCCTTTGCCTGCTGATCGCAGCGGGCCTGCGTTCGGCGCCGGCAGTCATGATGCTGCCGCTGGAGAACAGTTTCGGCTGGCGGCGCGACGTGGTGTCGCTGGCGGCGGCCACCGGCATCTTCCTCTATGGCCTGACCGGGCCGTTTGCCGCGGCGCTGATGGAGCGGATCGGGCTGCGCCGCACCTTGCTTGCCGCGCTGCTGTTGATGTCGGGATCGACCGCGCTCAGCCTGTTGATGACCAAACCGTGGCATCTGCTCCTCACCTGGGGCGTGTTTTCCGGCGTCAGCTCGGGCGCCGTCGCCACCGTGCTCGGCGCGACCATCGTCAACCGCTGGTTCAAGACCAATCGCGGCTTGGTGATGGGACTGATGTCGGCGTCCAGTGCCACCGGGCTGCTGGTCTTCCTGCCGCTGCTCGCCTCGCTCGCCCAGTCGGGCGGCTGGAAGCCGGTCGCCATCGCCATTGCCGTGGCCACCGCCTGCCTGGTGCCGCTGGTCTATATGCTGGTGCCGGAGCGCCCGGCGTCGATCGGCATGGTCCGCTATGGCGCCGATGCCGACGACGTGCCGCCGGTGCCGCCAGCCTCGCAAGGCAATTTCCTTTCGCATACATTGAGCACGCTGCGCCGCGCCGCCGGCACGCGCGTCTTCTGGTATCTGTTCGCCACCTTCTTCGTTTGCGGCTTCACCACCAACGGGTTGGTCGGCACGCATCTGATCGCCTTTTGCGGCGATATGGGCATCGGCGAAGTGCAGGCCGCAGGCCTGCTGTCGATGATGGGCATCTTCGACCTTATCGGCACGACGCTGTCGGGCTGGCTCACCGACCGTTTCGACCCGCGCAAGCTGCTCGGCGTCTATTATGGCATTCGCGGCCTGTCGCTGATCTATCTGCCCTATTCCGGCTTCTCGGCGACCAGCCTGATCATCTTCGCGGTGTTTTACGGACTGGACTGGATCGCCACGGTGCCGCCGACGCTCAGGCTTTCCAACGAGGCGTTCGGCGACCGCAGCGGGCCGATCGTCTTCGGCTGGATCGTCGCCGGCCATCAGGTGGGTGCGGCAACGGCGGCCTTCTTCGGCGGCACCATGCGCGAGCTGCAAGGCAATTACGAGCTTGCCTTCCTGATCGCCGGTATGACGGCAATAGCCGCCGCCTGCATCTCGCTGCTGATCAACACCAGCCGCCCGGCGTTTGATCCGGAACCGCAGGCGGCGTAGGGCGCAATCGGCCGTGCTAATCTCCCCCCTTGGGGGGGAGATGGCCGCGAAGCGGCCAGAGGGGGTCGGTCCAACCGGGCTCGGCCCCTTATCGCCGATGCAAGAGGTCGGTGCTCCGCGCGAGACGACCCCCTTCTGTCGCCTTTGGCGACATCTCCCCCTCAAGGAGGGAGATTCGCCAGCCTGTTCACTGTTATCAAACCTTCATCGTTTCGAAATGTGCCTGAAACATTGAAGCTGGAGCTTGGCGGCGACGTTCAATGCCATCCAGGAGACAGCCATGAACAAGATTTCGATGACGCGGCGCGCTTTCGTCACGTCGGCCAGCGCCGTTGGCCTGGTCGGCGCCTCGGGCCTCGCCCTTCCCTATTACTCGCGCGCCAATCAGCGCCCGGCTTTCACCCATGGCATCCAGTCCGGCGACGTCGACGCCACCAGCGGCATGGTCTGGACACGCACCGACCGGCCGTCGCGCGTCATGTTCGAGGTGTCGCCGACCGAAAGCTTCACCAGTGCCGTCCGCCTGGCGCCGCTCGATACCTCGCCGGCCAGCGATTATACGGTGAAGCGGCTGCTTACCGATCTCGCATCCGACCAGGACATCTTCTACCGCATGGTCGCGGCCGATCTTGCCGACATCAACGCCGTTTCCGAGCCGGTCGTCGGCCGCTTCCGCACGGCACCTGCCTCGAAGCGCGACATTCGCTTTGCCTGGTCGGGCGACACCGCCGGCCAAGGTTGGGGTATCGACGAGACCGGCATGAAGACCTACGCCACCATTGCCAAGCACACGCCCGACTTCTTCCTGCATTCGGGCGATACGATCTATGCCGATGGTGCGATGAAGGACGAGGTCGACCTGCCCAACGGCGGCAAGTGGAAAAACAAAGTGCTGATCGACGAGAAGCGCAAGGTTGCCGAGACGCTGGACGAATACCGGGCGCAGTGGAAATACAACATGATGGACAGGCATGTGCTGGCGCTCAGCGCCATCTGTCCGACCTTCTATCAGTGGGATGACCACGAGGTGCTGAACAACTGGTCGGACTCGAAGGACCTGAGCGCCGACGATCGCTACACTGAAAAATCCATCCATGTGCTGGCGGCACGTGCGGCGCGCGCCTTCCACGAAATGACGACGATCCGTTACGAGCCGTCGGAGCCCGGCCGCGTCTACCGCAAGATCGCCTATGGTCCGCTGCTCGACGTGTTCTTCCTCGACATGCGTTCCTACCGCGGCCCCAACGGTCCGGATATGCAGGAGACGATGACGCCGCAATCGCGCATCCTCGGTGAACAGCAGATCAAGTGGCTGAAGCGTGAATTGGCGAATTCCAACGCAACCTGGAAAATCATCGCCGCCGACATGCCGCTCGGCCTCATCGTCTGGAACGACGGCACCAAGAAGGTAGGGGCCGAGGCGGTCAGCAATGGCGACGATGGCCCGGCCAAGGGGCGTGAGCTGGAAATTGCCGACCTTCTTCGCTATATAAAGAATGCGGGTATCAGCAACACTGTCTGGCTCACCGCAGACGTGCATTACACGGCCGCGCATTACTACAATCCGGACAAGGCGCAATTCCAGGACTTCGATCCGTTTTGGGAATTCGTTTCGGGTCCGATCCATTCCGGCACGTTCGGGCCTAATGGTTTCGATATGACATTCGGCCCGGAGCTGAAGTTCATAAAGGCACCAACTGCCGAACAGGGTCAAAACCTGGCGCCTTCGGCCGGCCTGCAGTTCTTCGGGCTCGTCGAGATCGATGGCGCCACCGAGCAGTTGACGGTGCGGCTGATGGATCGCGACGACAGCGAACTCTACAAGGTCACGCTCGATCCGGTGCGGTCGGCGTGAGCGACGGCGCCACTACCCTCGGGCCAGCCCGAGGGTAGGAACGTATATCAATCGGGATAGCAGACGACGGGAATGTTGGGCCAGACGGCGCTGTCGCATCCGGCATTTTGCTGCCGCTGCTTGAAGGCGGCGCTGACCGGCCCGGTCACCACCGGATCGACGCCATCGGGAGCATCGGCAAAAAGCTGCTCCGCCGACGGCTTGTCGGACGGCAAAGCAGACCGCGTCTCCTTGAACGACGCCGCCGATTGCGCCGCGCCGGCCGCGAGGAGGACGGCAAGCGCGGTACATGCCAAAATCGGCCGGAGTTTGATGCCTATCTCGATCATGAAATTCGAACTGCCCGGACCATGAAAGGTTCCGCCTTGGTTAATAATTCCACTTCACACCAAGACATTTAAGATTTGGTGACTTTATTTGGTGGCTCGCCTCCTCTTTCGCAATTGCGAAAAACCCTGTATGAGCCGCCCAACCGAAAGAGGCAGCGCCTTTTGGCCTGCTGCCTGCAACGCTCCCGAGACCAAAACATGAAAATCCGCAATATCGCGATCATCGCGCACGTCGACCATGGAAAAACCACCCTCGTCGACCAGCTTCTGAAACAGTCCGGCTCGTTCCGCGACAACCAGCGCGTCGCCGAGCGCGCCATGGATTCGAACGACCTCGAAAAGGAACGCGGCATCACCATCCTGGCCAAGGCGACCTCGGTCGACTGGAAGGACACCCGCATCAACATCGTCGACACGCCCGGCCACGCCGACTTCGGCGGCGAGGTTGAGCGCATTCTGTCGATGGTGGATTCGGCCATCGTGCTGGTCGACGCCGCCGAGGGGCCGATGCCGCAGACCAAATTCGTGGTCGGCAAGGCACTCAAGGTTGGACTGAAGCCGATCGTCGTCATCAACAAGATCGACCGGCCAGATGCCCGCCACGTCGAAGTGGTGAATGAGGTGTTCGATCTTTTTGCAGCACTTGACGCTACCGACGAGCAGCTCGACTTCCCTATCCTTTACGGTTCAGGCCGCGACGGCTGGGTCTCGGAAAACCCCGAAGGTCCGAAGGACCAGGCTCTGGCGCCGCTGTTCGACCTCGTCATCAAGCACGTGCCGGCCCCGACCGTTCATCCCGGCCCATTCCGCATGATCGGCACCATCCTGGAAGCCAATCCTTTCCTCGGCCGCATCATCACCGGCCGTATCGAATCCGGCACGCTGAAATCCAACCAGGCGGTCAAGGTGCTGCACCATGACGGCACCCAGGTCGAAACCGGCCGAATCTCGAAAATCCTTGCTTTCCGCGGGCTCGAGCGCCAGCCCATTGACGAAGCGCAGGCGGGCGACATCGTCGCCATCGCCGGCCTGTCGAAAGGCACTGTCGCCGACACCTTCTGCGACCTGTCGGTGACCGAGCCGCTGCACGCGCAGCCGATCGATCCGCCGACTGTGACGATGTCTTTCCTCGTCAACGATTCGCCGCTGGCCGGTACCGAAGGCGACAAGGTGACCAGCCGCGTCATCCGCGACCGCCTGCTGCGCGAGGCCGAAGGCAATGTCGCGCTGAAGATCGAGGAATCACCTGACAAGGATTCGTTCTTCGTTTCCGGCCGCGGCGAATTGCAGCTGGCCGTGCTGATCGAGACGATGCGCCGCGAAGGTTTTGAGATCGCCGTGTCGCGGCCGCGCGTCGTCATGCAGAAGGGCGATAGCGGCGAATTGCTGGAGCCGGTCGAGGAAGTCGTCATCGACGTCGACGAGGAGCATGCCGGCGTCGTCGTGCAGAAGATGTCGGAGCGCAAGGCCGAGATGGTCGAGCTTCGCCCTTCGGGCGGCAATCGCCAGCGCATCGTCTTTCACGCACCGACGCGCGGGTTGATCGGCTACCAGTCGGAACTGTTGACCGACACGCGAGGCACCGCTGTGATGAACCGGCTGTTCCATGCCTATGAACCTTACAAGGGTGAGCTGCCGGGCCGTACCAACGGCGTGCTGATTTCCAACGAACAGGGTGAATCGGTGGCGTACGCCATGTGGAACCTGGAAGACCGCGGCCCGATGGTCATCGACCCCGGCGTCAAGGTCTATCAGGGCATGATCATCGGCATCCATTCCAGGGACAACGACCTCGAAGTCAACGTGCTCAAGGGCAAGAAGCTGACCAACATCCGCGCCGCCGGCAAGGACGAGGCGGTAAAGCTGACACCGCCGATCCGCATGACGCTGGAACGCGCGCTGGCCTGGATCCAGGACGACGAGCTGGTCGAAGTGACGCCGAAGACCATCCGCCTGCGCAAGCTCTATCTCGATCCGAACGAGCGCAAGCGTTTTGAGAAGTCGGCGAAAGTGGTCGGCGCAGCGTAAGAGCTTTTATTCTGGGCGGAATGGAGGGGCGAAACACGCGTTCCTTCCCGCTGAGCGGACACGGCTTGTCGCCAGAAGGAATGTGGCGCCGGCCGCTCAGTGTCTCTTCAGAGGCTACAGCGGAGTCGTCGCAATACCATGATATTTTCGCTCTCTCCTTCTTTGTCACGGTAGTTTAGCTGTGGGTAAAGGCGGGGAAACGGGTGTGGGAAATGCCGTTCAGGCTTTCGTCCGGAGCCTTATGCAAAATGACATGCGGCGAAGGCTCGTTGCTCACAAGAATCTTGTTGGATTTGGCAATGCAGTATTGCCAGCGATCGAGCACGAACTTGCAAGGATCGATCTAGGCAAGGTTTCCCATCACGAAATCGCAACGCTTGTGGCGGGCCTCGCTACTGCTCTGCACGATATCAACGAAGACGCATCCCGACGATATATGTCGGCTTCGCTCGCAAGACCGATAACTCCCCTCATGCGAGCTGCGCTCCGCAGCATCGTCCGCTTTACAATGGACGACTGGCGGCGGTCTTCGGTCGGCGGCATCATTGTTCTGGAGCATGGCAAGCTCGACAGTCGCTTTGAAGCCTCTCGGCACGTTGGCCGCTGGCTCGCAAATGTACCTGAAGCCGATCTGGTTGGCATTTCGCGAATCTACATAATCCCGGAATCTCCCGAGCCCGAATTCGCCGGTACCTACCTCCAGGCGGTATCGGTCATCGAGATTGTCTGGCGACGCCCATCCGAGCACAGGATTGGGAACGCAGTTCGGAGATTCATGATCGAGAAAACGCTCTATCATGAGGTAGGACACCACGCGCTGCAGCATGTCGAATCTGGACAGGATCCTGATCAGGAACGGCAGGCAGACCGTTACGCATGGAAAATGATGGGCAAGGCACATCCCAATCTATCGATGCTTACTCTTCCCTTGCGATTCCTTGGCGCGTTTCACCGAAGGAAAAATGCCAAGGATTTGGAAACAGCTTAGGATTGCGTTTCGGGAAATCGGCGAAAGTGGTCGGCGCGGCGCAAGTTTCTTTGTTGTAGTCTGCAACAACGAGGGAAGGGAGCACTCGTGTGCTCCCTTCCCTCGTTGTTTCATCCGCCGGCAGCCGAGATGATGGCTTCCCGGTCGGGCTCGCCGACGAGATAGACGCGGATCGCCGTTCCCGCCCGCGCTGGCTTGCGCAAGGCTTTGGCTCCGTCCGGACCAACCACCAGCAATCGTTTCTCTTCCCAAACCTGAAGCCGCGATCGCGAGACACCGAGTTCGTTGGCGAGCAACCGGTCGAGCCGCAGCGCTGTCGGCATTTCGAGCCAGAGCTGAAGTTCGAGCGCGCTGGTATTTTCCGGTCTATCCCCGAGCGCCTGCTTATGAACGACGGCTTCGGGAAACTCCTCGACGCGCCCGATACTGCTTCGCAATGCGGCAACATCGAAGGCATGGCGCCGCGCCAGGACCGGATCGTTGCTTTCGAGCGCCTGCAATATTGTCGGTTCGATATCGCGGCGGCTGCAGCGCTCCAGAATGCCGAAATTCCAGGAATTGTCGCAGTCGATGCAGCGGTAGATCAACCAGGCGTCAATGCGCTTGCCGTTGGCATTGACCCGGAATTTGCCGCTGCAGCGATAGCCTCTCAGGCCGCCGCAGCGATTGCAGTTGAGGTGAGGTCGAGGTGCGGTCTTGGGTGTGATCGTCCAGCGGATACGCAGTATCGAAGGCATGCCGAAAAGCCATTCCCGTCGGGAAGTTCGTCAGATCGGCGATATCGAGAACCCATGCGGGGACGGCGTGGCGAGAGACTGCGGCAGTTGGAAATCAGGTGTCGCGGGTGGTTATGCGCGACAGCGATTCAGCAGTGCCAAACCGGTCTCGAACCGCCACCCGAGGAACACATGATGTGAAAATAGGCATCGCGACTGCGACGCCCTGCTCTGTGTTGGGGGAGTTGACGAGACCGGCGGTTACGAAGGCAAAGTGAAGCTCGAAATGATGTCGGGACGACATTTCTAGCCGCGAGGTGCCTGGCCGACAAGCCTTCTTTCGGTGGACGCTACTGTCGTCGGACCAGTTGGGTTATCTTGAACGACCCAAACATTTCAAACGGGATCCGCGTCATGCATTTCACATCGCTTCTGATTTTTGCCGGCGCCCTGCTTGTTGCCGCCGGCTCGCCCGGCCCATCGATCGCCGCTCTTGTGGCGCGGGTCATCGCAAAAGGGTTTCGCGACGTGTTCCCGTTCCTGCTTGCGATGTGGATCGGCGAAGCGATCTGGCTGTCGCTGGCGGTGTTTGGCCTCGCCGTGGTGGCGCAGACGTTCCATTTTGCCTTTGTCGTCGTGAAATGGGTTGGCGTTGCTTATCTCGCCTGGCTGGCCTGGAAGATGTGGACGGCGCCGGTCGAGGCAAAAGAAGGTTCGCTGCCGCGCGAAGATTCGCCCGTCAGACTGTTCTTTGCCGGCATGGCCGTGACGCTCGGCAACCCCAAGATCATGATGTTCTATCTGGCGCTGCTGCCGACCATCATCGACCTCGGTTCGGTCAGCATGGTCGGCTGGATCGAATTGACGGCGACCATGGCAGTGGTCCTGGTCGCCATCGATTTGACATGGGTGCTCGCCGCATCGCAGGCGCGCAAGCTCTTGAGGAGCAAGCGGGCGATGAAAATCGCCAACCGCATCAGCGCCGGTACCATGGCCGGCGCTGCGGCGGCGATCGCCGCGCGGTCTTGAGCCGGGCGCGTCAACCCATTTCGATTATTGGCGCGATCTCGACGCTGAAACCCGGGTCCGTCAAGATAGGACAATCCTTGGCTTTGCCGACGGCATCGTCGATGTCCTTTGCTTCGATGATGGTGTAACCGGCGGTCGGATTGCTGCCGCCATTGTTCTCGACCTTGCCGCCAGGCAGCAGGGTCTTCGACATGCCGACTGGATTGCCGCCGTCGACCACCGCTGAGCCAAGCTTGCCGTACCAGCCGTTCCAGGCATCCATCGCTGCCTTCCGTTCGGCCTCCTCGGTCGGCATCTTGCCCGAGCCGTGATAGACGTAGAGAAATTTCGCCATGTTCTCCTCCTCTGATCGGCGGCATCGAACCGGCATGCGGTCATGCCGCATGCCGATCATCGGACCAAACCGGCAAACAAGCAACGATAATGCGAAGTAGCTAATATAATATGCCGTTGACTCGCAACGGCGGTGCCCTATCGCGCCATCGCATGGTATTCATCGTTCGGCCGCATATCGATTGCCGATGCCAGCCGGTTCGACATGTTGAAGAACGCCGCGGTCGAGGCGACGTCCCAGATGTCGCGGTCGGAAAAGCCGACTTGCCGCAACGCCGCCCGGTCCGCTTCGACGATCTTTGCCGGCTGCCCGGTCAGCTTCACCGCGAATTCGAGCATGGCGCGTTGCCTGTCCGACAGCTTGGCGGCGCGAAAATTCATCACCATCATCTCGCCGAAGGCTGGGTCGCCGGAAAGCTGGCGCACCGCCGCGCCATGCGCGGCCAGGCAATAGTAGCAATGGTTGACCGATGAGACGGCCACCGCGATCATCTCGCGCTCGAGTTTCGACAGGCCGGATTCACCCAGCATCAAATCATTGTACATGTCGGTGAAAGCGCGCAGCTTCTTCTCGTCGAAGGCATAGGCGAGCAGCACGTTGGGAACGAGGCCGAGCTTCTCCCGGCACTTGGTGAAATAGGCCTTGGTCGCGTCGCTCAGCTCCGCCGGTGCCAGGTCAAGCGCGGTGATTTTGTCCGTCATGGCGGATCTCTCCTCTTTTTCGCCAGGCTGCCGGTGAATTCCGACATTTCGTCGCAAGCCGTCAAACCTTTGTCGCCAAATACCCGTCATCTGTTAGCATAGCCGCAAAAACATGTGACGGGAGGGACTCATGGCCAGCGTAAAGTCAGCGAGCCGGTTGAAAAAAGCCGGACTGACGAGGGGTGAAGCCGCGGGTGGTGAAAAGCCCGGCAGGCTTGCCGACTACCTGCTGGCCCGAGCTCCGGCCGAAGATGTCGCCGCCTACGACGTCATCGATCTCGAACGCGCTGCCGAACTCGCCGGCCGCGCAGTGGCCAGGCACAAGAAGGACGACTGCGTCGTTGCCATAGACGTCGATTCCGGTGTCGTCCGCCAGGGCCGGCCGATGACGGTGATCACTGTCGTCAACGACAACATGCCGTTCCTGTTCGATTCCGTCCTCGGCGAGATTACAGAAAGCGCCGGCGAGCCGCTGCTGGTTACCCATCCAGTCATAGTCGTCAGGCACGGCAAGAACGGCGTCGAGGAAATCCTCGGCGATGGCGGTTATGCCAAGGGCGACCACAGCCATGACCGACTGAGCGTCATCCATGTCCATATCGGCCGCCTTTCGGCCGAGCAGGCCGAAGGCCTGGCCGCACGCCTGACGAAACTGCTCGGCCAGGTGCGAGCCGCCGTCACCGACTGGAAGCCGATGCTTGCCCGCCTCGACCAGGCGATCTCGGAATTCCGCTACTCGCCAGTGCCGCTCGACAAGGCCCATGTCACCGAGGCGATCGCCTTCCTCGAATGGCTGCGCGACGACAACTTCACCTTTCTCGGCATGCGCGAATTCAACTATACCGGCGGCGAGACGAGCGGCATGCTCGAGCGCGCCGAAAAGCCCGGCCTCGGCATCCTTTCCGATCCCGACGTGCTGGTGCTCAGACGCGGCACCGAAGCGGTGAGCACGACGCCGGAAATCCGCGCCTTCCTGCATGGGCCGGAACCGCTGATCGTCACCAAGGCCAACGCCAAGTCGTCGGTGCACCGCCGCATCTACCTCGACTACATCGGCGTCAAGACCTACACCGGCAAAGGCGTGCTTTCAGGCGAGCTCCGTATCGTCGGCCTGTTCACCTCGACTGCCTATACGCGCTCGGTGATGAAAATCCCCTATCTGCGCTCGAAGGCGGAAACCGTCATCGCCAAATCCGGCTTCAATCCAAGCGACCATTCCGGCAAGGCATTGATCAACGTGCTGGAGAGCTATCCGCGCGACGAGCTGTTCCAGGTTCCGGTGCCGATCCTGCGCAAGCATGCCGAAGCCATACTGGGCTTGATCGAGCGGCCGCGCGTCAGGGCATTGGTGCGTGTCGACCAGTTCGACCGCTTCGTCTCCGTGCTCGTCTTCGTGCCGCGCGACCGCTACGACAGCGTCGTGCGCGAGAAGATCGGCACCTATCTGAAGACCGTCTTCGAAGGCCGGCTGTCCGCCTATTACCCGGCCTTCCCGGAAGGCGGGCTGGCGCGCGTCCATTTCATCATCGGCCGCTCCGGCGGCAAGACGCCGAAGGTCGAGCAGGCAACGATCGAGGCGGCGATCCGCGACATCGTACGGACTTGGGACGATGCCCTGCGCGAGACCGCGACCGAGACCGGCGCCGATGCGAGACTCACGGCCATCGCCTCGCGTTTTTCGGAAAGCTATCGCGACAGTTTTCGGCCGGGCGTGGCGCTGGCCGATGCCGGGCGCATCGCCAAGCTCGATGCGTCAAATCCGATCGCCATCGACTATTACCGTCACGCCGACCAGAAGCCGCATCAGGCGGCACTGAAGATCTATCACCATGGCAGCCCGGTGGCGCTGTCGCGGCGCGTGCCCGTGCTGGAAAACATTGGTTTCCGCGTCATCAGCGAGCGCACTTTCGAGGTCGGCGACAATCAATCCGGCACGATCAATAGTGATCAGCCCGGCATGGTCTTCATCCACGACATGGAACTCGAGAACAGCTACGGCAGGCCGATCGACCTCGGCAATGGCGGCGCGCTGTTCGAGGATGCGTTCCTTTCCGTCTGGCGCGGTGATGTCGACAATGACGGCTATAACGGCCTTGCCCAGACCGCCGGCCTGTGGTCGGGCGAGATCACCGTCCTGCGCGCCTATGGCCGCTATCTCCAGCAGGCCGGCATCCCGCAGAGCCAGGATTTCATCGCCGCCGCGCTCAACCGTTATCCCGAGATCGCCCGCGACCTGCATGCGCTGTTTGTCGCCCGCCTCGGCGCGACGGCCGAGACGGAAGGCGTCGTTCAGGCCAAACATCTGAAAGCCAAGATCACGGATGCGCTGGAAGACGTTCCCAACATTGACGACGACACCATCATCCGCCGTTATCTGAACCTGATCGAAGCCTCGCTGCGCACCAATCATTTCGTTGCCGATACGAAACAGAAAGGCCAATCGCTGGCGATCAAGCTCGATTCGCAATCGGTCGACGGGCTGCCGGCGCCGCGGCCATGGCGGGAGATTTTCGTCTACGGCTCCGAGGTCGAGGGTGTGCATCTGCGCTTCGGCCCGGTCGCGCGCGGCGGCCTGCGCTGGTCGGACCGTGCGCAGGACTATCGCACCGAGGTGCTCGGCCTGGTCAAGGCACAGCAGGTCAAGAATGCGGTGATCGTGCCGGTTGGCGCCAAGGGCGGCTTCTACCCGAAAAAGCTGCCGATGAGCGCCGGGCGCGACGCAATTTTCGAGGCCGGCACGGCCGCCTACAAGAATTACGTTTCCAGCCTGTTGTCGATCACCGACAATATCGGGCTGGATGGCGTCATCCCGCCAGCCGGCGTCGTGCGGCGCGATCAGGATGATCCGTATTTCGTCGTCGCCGCGGACAAGGGCACGGCGACCTTCTCGGACATCGCCAACGCCATCAGCGAAAGGCACGGCTTCTGGCTCGACGACGCTTTCGCCAGCGGCGGTTCGGCCGGCTACGACCACAAGAAGATGGGCATCACCGCCAAGGGCGCCTGGGAAGCGGTCAAGCGGCATTTCCGCGAGATGAACCGCGACATCCAAACCACGCCGTTCACCGTCGTCGGCGTTGGCGACATGTCGGGCGACGTGTTCGGCAACGGCATGCTGCTGTCGGAGCAGACCCGGCTGATCGCCGCCTTCGATCATCGCGACATCTTCATCGATCCCGATCCCGACATGGCCGCTTCGATGGCCGAGCGCCGGCGTATGTTCGCTCTCGCTCGCTCAAGCTGGCAGGATTACGACAAGACGAAGCTGTCCGAAGGCGGCATCATCGTCTCGCGCAGCCAGAAGTCGATCACCTTGCCGGCCGCCGCGGCTGCAGCTATCGGCCTCGGCAAGACAACGGCCACGCCGGTCGAGATCATGAGTGCCATCCTCAAGGCGCCGGCAGATCTTTTGTGGTTCGGCGGCATCGGCACCTATGTCAGGGCATCGGGCGAGACCAACCAGGACGTCGGCGACCGTGCCAATGACGCGATCCGCATCACCGCACTCGACCTGCGTGCCAAGGTCATCGGTGAAGGCGCCAATCTCGGCGTCACACAGCGGGCGCGCATCGAATTCGGATTGAATGGCGGCCGCTGCAACTCAGATGCGATCGACAATTCGGGCGGCGTGAACTGCTCAGACGTCGAGGTCAACATCAAGATCGCGCTGGCTTCCGCCATGCGGAAGGGTTCGCTGACGCGGCCGTCGCGCAACAAATTGCTGGCCGAGATGACCGACGAGGTCAGCGCCCTGGTGCTGTCCAACAATTACCAGCAGACGCTGGCGCTGTCCCTTGCTCGCAAGCGCGGCCTTGCCGACATTGCCCATCAGAGCCGCTTCATGGAGGCGCTCGAGGCGCGCGGGCTGCTCGACCGTGCCGTCGAGACGCTGCCGTCGCCGACGGCTCTTTCCGAGCGCGAAGCGCGCGGCGAGCCGCTCACCCGGGCCGAGCTCGGCGTGCTGCTTGCCTATGCCAAGATCGTGCTGTTTTCCGATATCGTCGCCAGCGAGGTGCCGGACGATCCGCATTTCGACCACGACCTGATGGGTTATTTTCCCGACCGCATGGCAAAGAAATATGCGGCGGAAATCCACGGCCATCGCCTGCGCCGCGAGATCATCGCCCGTGCCGTCGCCAATGACCTGGTCAATCGCGGCGGCCCGTCCTTCGTCAACAGGCTGCAGGAAGCGACCGGGCGCAGTGCCGCCGATGTCGTGCGCACCTTCGCCGTGGTGCGGGATGGCTTTGCGCTGCCGGCGCTGTATCGCCAGATCGACGCGCTCGACAACCGGATCGACGGACAGATCCAGCTCGACCTCTATCAGGCGGTCAGCCGGCTGATCTATGTGACCAGCGGCTGGTACCTGAAGAACGATGCCGGCACCGCACCACTCGGGCAGCGGATCACCGAGTTGCAGGATGCGCGCAAGGCGCTGGAGCCGAAGCTCGTTGCGCTGTTGCCGGCCTTCTCGCGCGAGCGGATCGAGGAGCGGCGGCACAGCCTGTCGAAGGGCGGCGCGCCCGAGAGCCTGGCCGAGCAACTGGCGTTGCCCGATGTGGCGGAACTCATCCCCGACATTGCGCTGACGGCGCGGACGGCAAATGCCGGCATCGTCGCTGCCGCCAAGGCGTTTTTTGCAGTCAGCGATGTCTTCCGCATACCGCGCGTCGAAGATGCGGCGCGCTCGATCACGCCCTCGGATTATTACGATCAACTGGCGCTTTCGCGCGCCACCGACACGATCGGCGCCGCCAGGCGCGGCATCGCGGTGGCGGCACTCACCAGTCATGCCGAGGCGGCGGATCCGGTGACAGCATGGTTGGAGGCGGGCGGCGAACGGGTCGGACGCATCCGCGAGCGGCTGCAGGCTCTGACCGAGGGCGGCGACATCACCGTGTCGCGGCTGTCGGTGGCGTCCGGCCTGATGAGCGATCTGACAGGGCTGTGAGACGTCTTCCACATCGCGCGGGATTGCCGGGAAGAACTACGCCATAGAGCGAACAGCGCCCTGCGTTGGGGGGCGCCGGAGCATGATCCCAAAAAGTGACGATCGGCTTTTGGACAAGATCGTGCTCAACAACAAGACGGAGCATCATTCCGATTCGATCGGCATGAAGCAAGCTCCAGCGGAGGGGACATGGCTGAGATGGCAGTGCAGCGGGCATCGGGACGCGGCATCTGGGGATGGATGCTGTTCGACTGGGCGGCACAGCCGTTTTTCACGGTCGTTACCACCTTCATCTTCGGTCCTTATTTCGTCTCGCGCATGGCCAGCAATCCAGAGACCGGGCAAGCGGCCTGGGGCTACGGCATTGCCGCCGCCGGCCTCGTCATTGCCGTTTTGTCGCCGGTCCTCGGCTCGATCGCCGATCAGACCGGACCACGCAAACCGTGGATAGCCTTCTTCGCCGCGGTTAAAATCACCTGCCTCACCCTGCTGTGGTTCGCCGCGCCCGGCTCTAATCTTTTTCTGGTCGTGGCGTTGTTCTCGCTGGCGTCGGTCGCGGCGGAATTCTCGACTGTGTTCAATGATTCGATGATGCCCCGCCTGGTGCCGAAGAGCGACATCGGCAGGATCTCGAACATGGCCCGGGGACTCGGCTATCTCGGCGGCATGATCGCACTGATCTTCGTCGTTACCGTCATGGCCGGCTCGCCTGAAACCGGCAAGACCGTCGTTGGGCTCGACCCGATCTTCGGCCTCGACCCCAGGCTCGGCGAGGACGCGCGCGCTACCGGGCCGTTGTCGGCGGCCTGGTATTTCCTGTTCATCCTGCCGATGTTCTTCTTCACGCCTGATGCGATCAAAGGCATTCCAATCGGGCCGGCGGTGCGCGAAGGCCTGTCGGAACTGAAGTCGACGCTGGCCGAAGTGCGCAAGCGCAGCGGCATTTTTCGCTTTCTCGTCGCCCGCATGATCTATCAGGACGGCGTCAATGCACTGCTGGCGCTGGGCGGAACGTTTGCGGCGGCAATGTTCCATTGGTCGATTACCGAGATCGGCCTGTTCGGCATCATCCTCAACGTCGTTGCCATCGTCGGCTGCCTGGTTGCCGCACGCCTCGACACAGCACTGGGTTCCAAGACCATAGTGATGATTTCGCTGGTCATGCTAAGCATCGCTACGCTCGGCATCGTCTCGACCGGCCCGGGCTATACGCTGTTCGGCGCCTGGGTGATGCCCGGACTGGACGGCGGCGGATTGTTCGGCACGGCGGCGGAAAAAGCCTACATTTTCTACGGCCTGCTGATCGGGCTTGCTTTCGGGCCGGTGCAGGCATCGTCGCGCTCCTACATGGCGCGCAGCGTCTCCGCTGCCGAATCGGGCCGCTATTTCGGCATCTATGCGCTGGCCGGCCGGGCAACCAGTTTTGCCGCACCCTTCATGGTGGCCACGATCACCCTGGCCAGCGGCTCGGCGCGGCTCGGCATGGCGGCGATCGTGCTGTTCCTTGGCGCCGGCATGGCGATCCTGATCGGCACGCCCTATCCGGCGGATCGGCCGGCGGAGTGAGCTGCTCTTGCCTTCTCCCGCAGCGGGGGTAACGCGTTCAATGCCGGAAATGCCTCACTCCGGTGAAGACCATGGCAATGCCGTGAGCGTCGGCGGCGGCGATGACATCGTCGTCGCGCATCGAGCCGCCGGGCTGGATGACGGCTGTGGCGCCGGCTTCGATTGCCGACAAAAGCCCATCAGCGAACGGGAAAAAGGCATCCGAGGCGACGACCGAGCCCCTGGTCAAAGGCTCCGTCAGGCCGGCAGCTTCGGCCGCGTCGAGCGCCTTGCGCGCCGCGATGCGCGAGGAATCGACCCGGCTCATCTGGCCGGCGCCGATGCCGACTGTAGCGCCATCCCTGGCATAGACGATGGCGTTCGACTTGACGTGCTTTGCCACGCGAAAAGCGAATTTCAGATCGGCCAATTCGGCCGGCGTCGGAACGCGCCTGGTCACCACTTTCAGCTCGAGGTCATCCACCACCGCGTTGTCGCGGCCCTGGACCAGCAAACCGCCAGCAACCGATTTCAAGCCAAGGCCCGCCGCGCGCGGGTCGGGCAGGCCGCCGGTGACCAGCAGGCGTAGGTTCTTCTTGGCGGCAATGATGCGGACTGCTTCTTCGGACGCCTCCGGTGCGATGATCACTTCGGTAAAGGTCTTGACGATCTCTTCGGCGGTTCCGGCATCGAGGATGCGGTTCATGGCGACGATGCCGCCGAAGGCCGAGACCGGATCGCAGGCCAGCGCCTTGGCATAGGCCGCCTGCAGCGAAGCGTCCTCAGCGACGCCGCACGGGTTGGCGTGCTTGATGATGGCAATTGCTGCGGAGCGCGACGGGTCGAACTCGCCGACCAGCTCGAAGGCAGCGTCGGTGTCGTTGATGTTGTTGTAGGAAAGCTGCTTGCCCTGAAGCTGGCGCGCCGTGGCGACGCCCGGCCGCCTGTCGCCGTTGACATAGAAGCCGGCGCCCTGATGCGGGTTTTCGCCATAGCGCATCACCGACTGCAGCTTGCCGCCGAAGGCGCGCCATGTCGGATGCTCGATCTCAAGCGCCTCGGCGAACCATCCCGAGATCGCCGCATCGTAGGTGGCGGTGCGGGCAAAGGCCTTGGCTGCCAGCTTTTTGCGGAAATCCAGCGACAACGACCCGAAATTCATCTCCAGCGCGTTGAGCACCGAGGCATAGTCATCGGGATCGGTAACGATGCCGACATAGGCGTGGTTCTTGGCCGAGGCACGGATCATCGCCGGGCCGCCGATGTCGATGTTCTCGACGATCGCCGCGTAGTCGGCGCCGGAGCGACGCACCTCTTCGAACGGATAGAGATTGGAGACGACGAGATCGATCGGCTCGATGCCGTGGTCGCGCATCGCTGCGGCGTGCTCGGGATCGTCGCGCACGCCAAGCAGTGCGCCATGCACCGACGGGTGCAGCGTCTTGACGCGGCCGTCCATGATCTCGGGAAAGCCGGTGAGCTCGGACACGTCGCGCACCGCCATGCCTGCCTCGGCAAGCGCCCTTGCGGTGCCGCCGGTCGAGACTAGCTCGACGCCGGCCGAAGCCAGCGCCCTGGCGAAATCGATCAGGCCGGTCTTATCAAAGACGGAAAGGAGCGCGCGACGGATGGGTACAAGGTCGGGCGCGGGAATGTTCTTGGCGGCGACGGCCATGGGCTGGCGGCCTTTCCAGTTCTGGTTGGAGAGCGTCCGCGGGCCGTAGCATATGAGGCCCGGAAATCAAGCCGCAAGACTTGATCAGTGTCTGCCGTTGCCACCGGCTTCAGCTTTTTCCGGACGGCCGGCGATGATGGTGCGCGTCAATTGCCAGTGGACCTCCGAAATTTCCGAGGCCTTGAACGCAAGCACGATCTGGCGGCTGCGGCGCGGGCCGCCAAGCCCTGCGAAATAGATCGATTCCTCGACCTCGGGCACCACTTCGGTAGAGGTAAACACCCAGGTGTCGGCATGGTCGGCGGCCAGCACCAGACGGTCATGCTCATCCTGGAGCAGGCTAATATCGGGATGGACATGGAAACGCACCGTGACGAAGTCACGGCCATTGTTGCGGATAGAAGCGCCGCCCGGGCGCAGGAAACGGTCCCTGCCGGCAAACACATTGCCTTCGGTCGATAATTTCAGCTCGCGCTCATGCAGGAAGCCGAAGCGCGCTGCATAGCCGTCATGGCGGGCGATGAAGCCCTGGCTGCCCTTCTGGTCGGTGCGCTTGCAAGGCACATGCTGCGGCCCGCCGATCAAAGGCGTGCCGAGCAGGTCGTTGACGCGCAAGGAGTGATTGAAGCGCGCCGACGACGTGTCGTTGATGGTGGCGGTCGAGTGGGCGGCGGTGGCGCGGGCAAGCGGCCGGAACTCGGCGGCGCCATAAGTGTCTATTCCGGCGTTGACGATATAGTGCTGGCGGCCCGACGACAATTCGAAGGCGAGGCATCCGGCGTGAGCGACATTGGATACGTCGACAGGGGGCGGCGGGCCGGTATCGGCGATCACAGTGACACCGCCCATCGACAGGCGCTCATAACCCGAATGCGGCGCGTGCAGCAACGGTGCGCCGGCGGTGTCGTCGTGATGCAGGATGCTGGCGATACGGTCGTGAATGGTGGCGCCCATGCCGTTGAAGCGGGCAAGGCTGCCGTCCTGATGGCGAAAGAAGCGCAATGCCGGCAGCATCCGGTCGATGGCGCCGATCAGGGCGGCCGGCGGTGTCTCGGCCTGATTGGCGTATGTCTGGCGCAACGGCAGAAGGTCGGCGAGGATTTCAAGCACGGCCATCGGATTGCGCGAGATATGGCCGCCGTCAGGCAGGATCTGGCGGTCGAGCTCCTCGGCGAGATTGCGGGTAGCACCGCGTAGCGCCGAGGCCGGCGCCGGCAGCGACAAAGCGGCAAAGGCCAGCGCAATGCGGGCGCGCAGCCGGTCCTTGCCGTCCGGCATCTCGCGCACCATGGCGCGCAGATAACGGATCTGGACGGCGAGCGATTTCAAGAACGCGCGGTAGAACGGAAATTCGGCGCCCTGCAACACGATCGAGGAATGCTGCAGCCAGGCAATGACACGCTTGGCCGTCGTGCCGGGCTCCCAGGCGACGCCGGAAATATGGCTGCCATGGATTGCAATCCAGTCGGAAACCAACGCCCGCGCGTTGGCGGCGGCTAGCTCGGTGCCGGCGGCACGCATATGCCGCAGCCAGCGAAAGCCATGCAGCGTTTTTTGCCAGCCGGGATTGGGCACGTCGATCTGGAAGGGCGATTTGCCGCCGGTCTCGACCAGATGCCCCGAAAGCGGATAGCGGCCGTAATAGATCTCGAGCGCGATCTGAGGATCGGCGAGCCGCAGGTCCGGTGGGGCGATCAGGACGCGCTCCGGCGTGCGGCCTGAGTAGCGCCAGCGATAGAGTGGCCCGGCGCGCAAGCGCCGGCGCGTCTTGCGCCAGAACTCCCTCGCGACAAGCGTCCACAGACGCGTCGTGTTACCGGCAGCGATTGCCAAAACCCCTCCTGATCGTCCTCACCCAGGCACAAGTTTATATGATTCAAGAACTTGTGCGAAGGCGAATTCCGCGGCAGTGGGGCCGTTCAGCCTGTTTTCCATGCCTCCTCGCCCCAAGAAGCCGGACGGCGCTTCAAGATCGGCCCTTAGCCGGCTCTGCGCATGCGGGCGGCGAAGAAGCCGTCCAGCCCGGAGCGGCCCGGCGAGCCTAGCTCCAGATCGGCAGGCGTGGTGCGCAACGTGCCTTGCGGCGTCAGAAACGGGTCGATGCCGGCGATCTCACCCGGCCGAAGCGGGTCGTCGACAATCTCCGCATTGCCGGCGAGAAAGTCGCGATAAAGCTCTTCGCCTTCCAGCGGATCGAGCGAACAGTTGGAAAAGACGATGCGTCCACCAGGCTTGACCAGGGTGACGGCGCGGGCAAGCAGCCGGCGTTGCAGGTCGGCCAGTTTTTCGACGTCGGCCGCCGTCTTCGTCCAGGGGACGTCGGGATGCCGCCGCACCGTGCCGGTCGAAGAGCAAGGTGCGTCGAGGAGGACCGCATCGAAGAGGTCCTTCGGCTCGTATTTGAGCAGATCGGCCTGGACGATCTCGGCGGCCAGACCGAGCCGTTCGAGGTTCTGCGTCAGCCGTGCCAGCCGCGTTTTGGACATGTCGAGCGCGGTGACGTGGGCGTCGGCGAGGATCAGCTGGGCGGTCTTGCCGCCCGGCGCGGCACAGAGGTCGGCGATTCGCAAACCATTGATGTCGCCGAACAGCCGGGCCGGCAGGCTGGCCGCTGCATCCTGAACCCACCAGGCGCCTTCCCCAAAGCCGGGCAGTTCGGTCACGGAAGCGCTGAGCTTTTCCACCCGCACCGTGCCGGTCGGCAGGACAAAGCCGCCGAGCCGTTCGGCCCACAGCGCCGGGTCCGACTTGACCGAGAAGTCGACCGGTGCCTCATGGCGATGGGCGAGCAGTATCTGCCTGGCCTTGTCGAGGCCGTAGACTGTTTTCAAACGGTCGGAAAACCATTTTGGCGCCTCGTCGGTAACGGCAAGTGCTGCGGCGAGCTCGTCCTGCTTGGCCCGCGCCAGCGTGCGCAGCACGCCGTTGACGAGGCCGGAAAAGCGCGCCGTGCGCGGATCGGACTTGGCGTGTGTCACGGCGAGGTCGACGGCGGCGCTGTCGGGAACATCGAGGAACAGGATCTGCGCTGCCGCCACATGCAAAATGTGCGAAAGCGCCGTGGCGTTGGGCGGTAGCGGCTTTTCCAGGCGACGGGCCAAAAGGCCTGATATGGTCATGCGGTAGCGCAGGGCGGTGACCAAAATGGCGCGCACCAAAGCGCGGTCGCGCAGGTCGAGCGCCTTGTATTGTGGATGACCGTTCTCATGGTCGGTCAGCCCGTCGAGCGGCGTCCTCGCGTCGATGACGGCGGCAAGCAGCCGCGCGGCTGCCTTGCGCACGGCGAGACCGGCTACGGCCTCGCCGCTCGAATTGTGTTCACGATCGCCTGAAATTCCGTGCCGGCGCTTCGCTGAACTCACGACCACGGACCTTTGGGGCCGGTCGGATTGCGTCCCCAGGGATTGGGTCTCGGCTTGGCCGGCTCAGCCGGCCTCTCGGGCCGCGCGGCCCTGTCCCACGGACCAGACGGCTGCCCGGTCGCTTCCGGCGCCGGCCTTGGCGTCGCGGCCGCTTCGGGTGCGCCGGCCATTTCGCTCGCCATCCTCTGCAACGCGGCGATGCGGTTTTCTGTGCTCGGGTGAGTGGAAAACAAACTGTCCATACGCTCGCCGGAAAGAGGATTGATGATGAAGAGATGGGCGGTTGCCGGATTGCGCTCGGCATCCGGGTTGCGGATGCGTTCGGCGCCCCGCGCGATCTTGTCAAGCGCCGAGGCGAGCCACAGCGGGTGTCCACAGATTTCGGCACCGCGCCGGTCGGCCTCATATTCGCGGGTGCGGCTCACCGCCATCTGCACGATCATGGCGGCCAAAGGCGCGACGATCATTGCCACCAGCACGCCGACGATGCCGAAGGAATTGTTGTTGTCGCGGTTGCCGCCGAAAAAGAAGGCGAAATTGCCGAGCATCGAAATTGCGCCGGCAAAGGTGGCGACGATCGTCATGGTCAGCGTATCGCGGTGCTGCACATGGGCGAGCTCGTGTGCCATCACCGCCGCGACTTCTTCATGCGATAGCCGCTCGAGCAGGCCGGTGCTGGCGGCGACAGCGGCATTTTGCGGATTGCGGCCGGTGGCGAAGGCATTGGGCTGCGGATTGTCGATGAGATAGGTTCTCGGCATCGGCAGGCCGGCACGTTGCGCGAGACCCTTCACGATGGCGTAATATTCAGGCGCGTTGCGTTCGTCGACTTCGATCGCACGGTGCATCGACAGCACCATCTTGTCGGCGTTCCAATAGCTGAACAAATTAGTGCCGGCGGCGATCAGCAAGGCGATCATCATGCCGCCGGATCCGCCGACCAGATAGCCGACGCCCATGAACAGGGCCGTCATTGCGGCCAAAAGCATGGCGGTGCGAAGGGTGTTCATCGTCTGCTCCGTTCTGGCCCAACAAAGGGGTCGATCCTTGTGGGCCCATCGCTATATGATGGGAAACAGCGGTTCCCGTTTCAATCGGGGCCTGTTTCAATCTAGCGGAAGATCGCATGATCGACAAAATCAGCCAAACGCATGCTATCGGCTCGCTGCAAAAGCCGCTGACCCCGGCAGCCAGGCGAGCCTTGGTCGAGGCCGAGGTCCGGCGGGAGAAATATCGCGAGCAGGAAGCCACGCTGCCGAGGGAGATCGGCGGGCGCGGCGGCAAGGAGCCCGGCCGCTACGGCGACTGGGAGGTCAAGGGCCTGACCAGCGACTTTTAGCGCAAGCAGGATGCTAGTTAAGCAGGCTGTGCGGTCCGTTCCGCTTCGATGGCAATCCAGCCGTTGTCATCGACGGCGATGCCGATCGCGCCATAGCCGGTGATGGCGGCATGCGGCGTCTGCAACGGATGCCGGTGCGTGGCGCTGATCACCACGATTGCAGCGCCCGCGGCTTCGGCTGCCGCTATGCCGGCCGGCGCGTCCTCGAAGACGAGGCAGTCGCGCACATCGACGCCGAGCCGTGCGGCCGCCAGCCGGAAGCAGTCGGGCGCCGGCTTGCCGCGAGCCACGTCCTCCGCCGCGACGATCACGGCGGGAGCCGGAATGCCGGCGGCCTGCAGGCGCAGCAAGGCAAGTTCGCGCGGTGCCGAAGTGGCGATCGCCCAGCTTCCAGGCGGCAGCGACGCCAAGAAGGCCGCGGCGCCGGCAATCGGGCGAATGCCCTCGACATCGGCCGCCTCGGCCTGCAAAAGCGATTCGGCTTCGCGGGCAGGATCGACGCCTGGGAGCTCCAGCCGGCCGATGGTCTCGATCGCCCGCACGCCGTGGATGGTCGGCAGGAATGCGGCGACGTCAAGACCTTGCCGATGCGCCCACGCTGCCCAGACCCTTTCCGCCGCGGCGATCGAATTGAGAATCGTGCCGTCCATATCGAACAGTAAGGCCGCGAATTTTCTGCCTGCGAACATCGGCTTTCCCGGGTCATCTTGGAGGGATTATGTCAAAAGACGCGTGTCGATCGACCGTAACGTTGCCGCGTCCGTATGGGAAGCCGCGAGGCGTCGTTTTCGACGTTTGCAAGGAACCGCCGCACACTCTCCTGCGTTGACCACCACTATCTTCCATGACGATCGTAGGGGGACGGCGATGCTGATCAGGCTCGGCTATGAAATTGCCATTGAATGCGCCTGCAGCCACGCCGATTGTTTCGCTGCTCGAGATCCATCGGGATCGCCAGGCCGACATCAAGCGGCAGACGCGCGTGCTGACGTCGCCGTCGGTTCCGACCAGGGTCTACCACGATCTTTTCGGCAATAGCTGCCGCCGCTTCACGGCTCCGGCCGGAAGCTTTCGCATCCTTTATGACGCGGTGGTCGAGGACAGCGGCGAGATGGACGAAGTCAGCACGCTGGCCGGGGAAGTCCCGGTTGCCGAATTGCCGGACGAGGTGCTCGGCTATCTGCTCGGCAGCCGTTACTGCGAGACCGACCATCTCGGCGACCTGGCCTGGCAACTTTTCGGCCAGCTTCCGCCGGGCTGGGCGCGGGTGCAGGCGATCGTCGACTATGTCCACAACCGCCTGTCCTTCGGCTACGGCTATGCGCGCTCGACCCGCACGGCGGCGCAGGCGCATGAGGAGCGCGTCGGCGTCTGCCGCGACTTTGCCCATCTGGCGATCACGCTCTGCCGCTGCATGAACATCCCGGCCCGCTACGTGAACGGCTATCTCGGCGATATCGGCGTGCCCGCCGATCCGGCGCCGATGGATTTCTCGGCCTGGGTGGAAGTGTTCCTCGACGGCAGATGGTACACCTTCGATCCTCGCCACAATGTGCCGAGGATCGGCCGCGTCGTCATAGCCCGCGGCCGCGACGCCACCGACGTGCCGCTGCTGCACAGTTTCGGCCCGCATCGGCTCAGCCTGTTCAAGGTCTGGACCCACGAGCAGGAAGGCAATCTGTTCAAGCCGCCCTATCGCGGCGTCGACAAGACCGTCAGCGCACGGATGCTGGCCTGATCTTCGGACACATTCGCAGTCCGGATTTCCACCTGCCGCCACTGCGGCAGCACTGATCCTGTTCGATACATCTCGTCTGTACCGGATTGGGACGAAGTCCAGCCGTCTCGAATTGCGAGCCCGAATCTTGGTAAGCGCTTTTTGAACAAAGCCGTGCCGACGCGGCTTTCGTTTACCCGCTGTTTACCTTGTCGCCGCTCGAAACCGTTTGGAAACAATGGCCTGAGCGGGGGCCGCTCGCTTTCCCGCGCCCGGCGGCGCGATCCGGCCGGATTCCTGCAATGCGCGTTCGGACAGCTGCAGGCTGTAGCGAATGGAGGCGGAAGGAATGCGGCGTTTCGGGGGTCTTGTTCAGGCGATCGGCGGCTTTGCCGGGGATCGCAGCGGAAATTTCGCGGTCCTGTTTGGTATAATCGGCTCAGTACTGGCGCTGAGTGTCGGCTTTGCCGTCAACGTATCCCAACTCTACAATGTGAAATCGAGCCTGCAAGGCGTCGTCGACGCTGCGGTCACCTCGACGGCCCGCGACCTGACGACCGGCGTCATCAGCGAGGCCGAAGCCAGCAAATCGGTGCAGGCCTTTCTCGATGCCAACAGCACGGCGGGTATCCTGCAGGACAATCAGATCGTTCTCGACAAACTGACCGTCGACCAGACCGCCAGGACCGTTCAGGCGGACGTTCATGTCAATGTCAGCTATTATTTCCCGCTTTTCAGCACGGGTAGCATGCAGCGCGTTCCCGCATCGACGACGGCTCTCTATTCGGACAAGCAGATCGAAGTCGCGATGATGCTCGATGTGACCGGCTCGATGGCAGGCCAGAAAATCATCGATCTGCGGACGGCTGCGGCGAATGCCGTCGACAGTTTTCTGGGCGGTCAGGACACCTCCAAACCGCGCGTGCGGGTTGCCATCGTACCTTATGCCAATTCGGTGAATGCCGGTACACTTGCCGCCAGCAGCGTCTATGTGGAAACCACCGCCAGCCAACGCAAACAGGCGCCGGCCAATGACGCTGTGCAGTATGTCTCGGGGCTCATCCGTCCTGACAATTGCGCCACCGAACGCAAGGGGACCTACCAATATTCGGACGCAGGCCCCGGCGCCAGCATGGTCAACCGCGACTACCTGCTGTCGTCCTTCGCCTGGCAAACCGGCACCGCCGCCTGCCCGGCCGCCACGCTGATGCCGCTGACGGCGGATGCGACGGCGCTCAAGACTGTCATCAAGAATTTCGTCGCCTCCGGCGGCACTGCCGGCCATATCGGCGTGCAGTGGACCTGGTACATGCTCTCGGAGAACTGGGGGGGCATCATGAGGACTTCGCAGCGGCCAGCCAAGATGGATCCAAGAAAGGTCGCCAAAATCGCGATCCTGATGACCGACGGCGAATTCAACCTGTCCTACTTCGATGCGAGCACGGTGAGCGACGTCTACAATGACGCCGGCAAGGAGCCGACCCGCACGGCCGCCAAGAAACTTTGCGCTGCCATGCGCGACAACGGCATCGAGATCTTCACTATTGGGTTTGACCTAAACGAAACGAATGCCAAGGCCACGCTCCAGGATTGCGCGAGCCCGGACACCGCCAAGATCAAGCACTTCTACCAAGCTGCCAATGGAACCGAACTCAACCAGGCTTTCCAGGACATAGCCCGCAACGTCGAGATGTTGACCGTAACCAAATAAGGGACAACAGCCCAAAAAGGAAAAGGCCGCCGCTTCTCGCGAAGTCGGCGGCCTTCCGTGTTTCCGTCCATGGCGCGGCTCCTGGCGGCGACGGTTGGTCGCCAGCCGCGCATCTCGCGCCTTAACGGGAAGACTGCTTCCCGAAAGTGCGATCCGCTGAGGCCACGTTCTGGAAAACGAAATCACTCGACATCGGATCACCTCCTTTCGATTTGTTGAACACTTCCTCATGATGGGGTGTCATCCGGCAAATGGCAAGGCGCGGCACTCGAAAATCCTGAACAAGCGTGCTTGTGCACTCGGGCGGCTTGCGGCCGGCCGATCGGGCAGGCAAGATCGAGCCGCGATTGTTCCGGGCCGTTATTTGCCGGGTAAGGGAGGACGGGGATGGAGGCAGCCGAGAGAGCGGCCCGGATTGTTCGGACGGTCATCGAAACGCTGAAGCCGGGTTTCGCGGTGAGGCTGTGGACAGGCGAGCGGATCGGCCCGGCTACCGGCCCGGTGCTCACTATCAACGACCAGGACATCGTCTGGCAGATCGTACGTCGGCCCTCTTTATCGACGCTGATCGAGATGTGGATTGCCAAGGCGGTCGACGTCGAAGACGGATCGCTGTTCGATTTCTACGCCTTGCCCACGCACGGCAAGCTCAGGACGAAGCTCAAGACATTGCCGAAGCTGGCGATCCTGCGCGACCTGCCGGCGGTGCTGTTTTCGCGAAAACAGATGACGACGCGAACCGATCTTTCCGGCCGCAATCCTTTCGTCAGCGGTTCGAGCAAGGAGGCGATCCAGCATCATTACGACATTTCCAACGCATTCTACCGGCTCTTCCTCGACGAGCGCATGGTCTATAGCTGCGGCTACTTCAAGGATTTCGCCAACGATATCGATCAGGCCCAGAGAGACAAGCTCGACCATATCTGCCGCAAGCTTCGCCTGAAGCCCGGCGACAGATTGCTCGACATCGGCTGCGGCTGGGGAGCGATGCTCATCCATGCGGTGAAGAATTATGGCGTCGTCGGCCACGGCGTTTCGCTATCGGAAGCACAGACCGAACTCGCCCGTGAACGCATCCGCGCCGCCGGGCTGGAGGACCGCATCACCATCGAGATCAAGTCCTATGCCGAGCTGTCCGGCTCCTTCGACAAGATCTCCTCGATCGGCATGTTCGAGCATCTGGGGCTTGCCAACCATGCGGCCTATTTCTCGAGGATCCATCGCCTGCTCAAGCCCGGCGGCATCTATCTGCACCACGCCATCACCCGGCGCGACAAGGGCAGCTTGAAGAAGACGCTGCGCAAGGGGCCGGAATTCAAGGCGCTGATCAAATACATTTTTCCGGGCGGCGAACTCGATACGATCGGCATGACGCTCGGCAATCTCGAGGCGCACGGCTTCCTCGTCTACGACGTCGAAAACTTGCGCGAGCACTATGCGCGCACCTGCAGGCTATGGGCAGAGCGTCTCCACGCACGCTTCGACGAAGCCATCGCCGAGGTCGGCGAAGCCAAGGCGCGGCTCTGGCTGCTTTATCTGACCGGTTGCTCGATCACCTTCGAACGCGCCTCGGCGCAGGTCTTCCAGACCGTTGTCACCAGGCGCGCGCGCGGCCCGAGCGGCCTGCCGCCGACGCGGGCGGATTTGTATCGATAGCTACAGGAGGCGCATCGTGGCGCCGATCTCGACGCGGGCCGGTCGGTCGACGGTGCAGTAGACGCCGAGGTTATGGGCGTTGTGGCGGACCAGGCTGCGCAGGATTGCCGGGTCGTGATCGAACCCGTCCTGGCCAATGATGGTGAAGCCGCAGCGGCGGCACGGCTCGGAGATGGTCAGGAGCAGGTCGCCGATTGCCAGCTTGCACCCGATCCATTCCGTCTCGGGGAACGACCCCTCGACCTCTGGCATATCGACGACGATGTTGGGGCGGAAGCGGCGCGCGTCGGCGGCGCCCTCTGGATGCAGCACTTTCAAACGCGCCAGTGAGGCGGTGGTCAGCAGATGAATAGGGGTTTTGACGTAGCGTTCCGTCAGCAGGGGGCCGAGGTAATCCGGAGCCGCATTTTCCCGGCGGAACGGCCGGATGGAAGCCGCAAAGCCGAGATACGCGGAAACCGCGCGATCACTTTGCGCGCCAGGTGCCGAAAGCCAGCGTCCGTCGGGGATGGCGACCTCCAGCCTGCCGGCCTGCGACAGCCGGGTGCGGATGCGGGGCACCTTGTGCCATTTCGCTTCGCGGTCGGGCCGCGCGATTTCATCGGTCGAGGTATCGACAAGACCAAACAGGCGGTCGCCTTCGACGGTATACCAGTCGACGGAGATCGCCTCCTGAAACTCGCCGGCGAGCGAGCTCGCGGGATAGCGCCAAAGCTCGGTGACGGCGCCCAATGCGGGTTGCATCAGCCCTTCTTGTTTTGCCGGTTGGCGATCAGGTCGTCGACGACTGCCGGGTCGGCGAGCGTCGAGGTGTCGCCGAGCGCGGCAAAATCATCCTCGGCGATCTTGCGCAGGATGCGCCGCATGATCTTGCCGGAACGGGTCTTCGGCAGGCCGGGCGCGAACTGGATCTTGTCGGGCGAAGCGATGGCGCCGATCTCCTTGCGGACATGGGCGACGAGCTCCTGGCGCAATTCCTCGCTTGGCGTCTCGCCGGCCATCAGCGTGACATAGCAGTAGATGCCCTGGCCCTTGATATCGTGCGGGTAGCCGACGACGGCGGCCTCCGAGACCTTCTCATGCGAAACCAGCGCCGATTCGACCTCGGCGGTGCCCATGCGGTGGCCGGAGACGTTGATGACGTCATCGACGCGGCCGGTGATCCAGTAGTAGCCGTCAGCATCGCGGCGGCAGCCGTCGCCGGTGAAGTACCTGCCCTTGTAGGTCGAGAAATAGGTCTGCACGAAGCGGTCGTGATCGCCATAGACGGTGCGCATCTGGCCCGGCCATGAGTCGGCAATGCAAAGATTGCCGCTGGCTTCACCTTCCAGTACCTTGCCGTCGGCGTCGACCAGCTGCGGCTTGACGCCAAAGAAGGGCCGCGTCGCCGAACCCGCCTTGAGGTGGGTGGCGCCCGGAACCGGCGTGATCATGATGCCGCCGGTCTCGGTCTGCCACCAGGTGTCGACGATCGGCACCTTGCCGTTGCCGACGACGTTGAAATACCACTCCCAGGCTTCCGGATTGATCGGCTCGCCGACGGTGCCGAGCACGCGCAGCGACTTGCGCGACGTTTTGGTGACATGGGCATCGCCGGCGCCCATCAGCGCGCGCAGCGCCGTCGGCGCCGTGTAGAAGATGTTGACCTTGTGC
Organism: Mesorhizobium sp. M0954; assembly: GCF_040319155.1. Taxonomy (NCBI): domain Bacteria; kingdom Pseudomonadati; phylum Pseudomonadota; class Alphaproteobacteria; order Hyphomicrobiales; family Phyllobacteriaceae; genus Mesorhizobium; species Mesorhizobium sp. M0954. Next base: position 56,262 of record NZ_JAMYNR010000030.1, read on the forward strand.
TTGTCGATCACGTCCCAGAAACGCGACTGCGACGGGTAGTTCGGCACGCCTTCAAACATCAGCGTGGTGGCGCCGTTGGCGAGCGGCCCGTAGACGATATAGCTGTGGCCGGTGACCCAGCCGACATCGGCGGTGCACCAGTAGATATCGCCGTCATGATAGTCGAAGACATATTGGTGGGTCATCGAGACATAGACGAGATAGCCGGCGGTGGTGTGCAGCACGCCCTTCGGCTTGCCGGTCGAGCCGGATGTGTAGAGGATGAACAGCGGGTCCTCGGCGTTCATCTTCTCGGGCTTGCATTCGGCCTTAACCGTGGCGACCTCGTCATGGTACCAGACGTCGCGCCCGGCGGCCCAGCCGGTCTTGCCGCCGGTGCGGCGCACGACCAAGACCTTTTCGACTTTCGTTCCGGCCTTGGCGGCGATCTCGATCGCCTTGTCGGTGTTCTCCTTCAGCGGGATAGTCTTGCCGCCGCGCAGGCCTTCGTCGGCGGTGATGACGAAGGTCGACTTGCAGTCGTCGATGCGTCCGGCCAGCGCATCCGGCGAAAAGCCGCCGAAGACAACCGAATGAATGGCGCCGATGCGCGTGCAGGCGAGCATCGCATAAGCGGCCTCCGGGATCATCGGCATGTAGATGGTGACGCGGTCGCCCTTCTTGACGCCGTGCTTCTTCATCACATTGGCGAGGCGGCAGACACGTGCGTGAAGTTCGTTATAGGTGATCTTCCTGTCGTCGTAGGGATTGTCGCCTTCCCAGATGATGGCGGTCTGTTCGCCGCGCTTCTTCAGATGCCGGTCGATGCAGTTCCACGAAACGTTTGTCTGGCCATCCTCGAACCATTTGATCGAAACCTTGCCGTCGAAGGACGTGTTCTTGACCTTGCTGTAGGGCTTGAACCAGTCGATGCGCTTGCCGTGCTTGCCCCAGAACTTGTCCGGGTTCTTGACGCTGTCGGCGTACCATTTCAGGTAGGTGTCATTGTCAATCAGCGCGTTCTTCTTCCACGCCGGCTGGACGCGATGGACATGAACATCGGACATTTCTTCGCCTTCCTCCCCAAAACCAAACCGCCGGCTTGACCGCCGGCAGGATCGCGGCGATGCGGCCGCGAATTCGCGCGCATTATTAACAGTTCGGCGGTGACGGCAACATTAGACGTTGGATTCGCGCGGCGGGATGCCGCAGGTGCCTTGCCGGGCGGTGTCAGCACTCTCGTGAGGCGGCTGCTAAGCGCATGTTTTTGCGGGAGGAATCTGGTTTGATCGCAGAAATATCAATAGACGAATAAGCAAATGGGGTGCACAATTTCAGGCTGGGAGGAAGGAGAATCAACCAGGGGACCGGCAATGCGCGACCATTCAGAAATGGACCTGATGCTCAAGGGCTATGGCTTGACCACGGCCAAGATTCTTTATCACTTCCCAGATCATCCGCATCTGCTGCAGAGCTTCATCTGGCAGGATTACGACATCGCCCCGAAATTTCCCGTGCTGATCCGCTTCATCGAGTTCTGGAAGGCCAAGCTCGAAGGCCCGCTGCATTCGGTCAGCTACACGCACCAGAAGCTGATCGCGCCGAACGAATGGCGCAAGGTCGACGGCGAGTTCGTTCTGCATTAGCCGGGCGGGCGGCAGTCTGGGAGCCGCCGCCCAGCTTTTGGAGCGTCAGACTGCGGGCGGGTTCAGCCGGGCAAAACCCTCCTGCCGGCGATAGGGAAAATACGGATAGGGTGCGGTGACCTCACTTGCCGTGTCGAGCTTCTTCATCTGCTCGGCTGTCAAGGACCAGCCGACGGCGCCGAGATTCTGGCGCAACTGCTCCTCGTTGCGCGCGCCAATGATGACGGAGGCGACGGTCGGCCGCTGCAGCAGCCAATTGATGGCGATCTGCGGTATGGTCTTGCCGGTTTCCTCGGCGACAACATCAAGCGCGTCGACGACCCGATAGAGATGCTCATCCTCGACGGGCGGTCCGAAGCTTGCCGTGTCGTGCAGCCGGCTTTTCTCAGGCAGCTTCTGGCCACGGCGGATCTTGCCGGTCAGGCGGCCCCAGCCGAGTGGGCTCCACACCAGCGCACCGACGCCCTGGTCGAGGCCGAGCGGCATCAACTCCCATTCATAATCGCGTCCGACCAGCGAGTAATAGACCTGATGGACGACGTATCGGGGATAGCCATGTCTATCCGCCAGGCCGAGCGACTTCATCACTTGCCAGCCGGAAAAATTGGAGACGCCGACATAACGCAGCTTGCCGGCGCGCACGAGACTGTCCAGCGTCGACAGCACCTCCTCGATCGGTGTTGCGGCGTCGAAGGCGTGCAGTTGCAGCAGGTCGATGTAATCGGTGCCAAGACGCTTCAGCGCGTCTTCGACGGCCTTGATCAGGCGTGAACGTGACGAGCCGGCATCGTTGGGACCGTCGCCCATCGGCAGCGAGGTCTTGGTCGAGATCAGCACGGCGTCGCGGCGGCCCTTGATGGCAGCGCCGAGCACTTGTTCGGAAGCGCCATTCGAATAGACATCGGCGGTGTCGAACAGGTTGACGCCGGCCTCAAGGCAGATGTCGACCAGCCGCCGTGCTTCCGCCGCATCGCTGTTGCCCCAGGCACCGAACAGCGGGCCTGAACCGCCGAAGGTTCCAGCGCCGAACGAGAGCACCGGGACCCTCAGGCCTGATGCGCCAAGATTTCGATAATCCATGGGTTTGCTCCTTGTGGAAGGATGGCTGTTTCAAAGATTGGCTGAGGTTTGCGTTCTATGACCGCGCGATTTCCGGTGTAGCGAGGACAGGATCTCGGTCGAGACGCAGCGCAAACGCCGCTACGGCAAGCGCTGAAAGTGGCAACAGCGCCGCGACCCAGGTGACGGCACCGAGGCCGGGACCATGGGCGATGACCACGCCGCCGAGCCAGGCGCCGGCCGCATTGCCGAGGTTGAAGGCGGCGATGTTGAAGGATGAAGCTAGGCTCTGGCCGGCGCCTTGCGCCTTCTGCAACACCCATAACTGTAGCGGCGCGACGGTGGCGAAGGCGGCGGCGCCGAGCAGGCCGACATAGATAACGGCCATGACCTGGCTGTGCAGGGCGAAGGTCATGGTGCCGAGCACCAGCGCCAGCACGACGAGACTGCCGAGAACGGACGGTACCAGCCAGCGATCGGCGAACTTGCCGCCGGCGAGGTTGCCGGCGATGAGGCCGCCGCCGAAGACCAGCAGGATCGGCGACACCGCTGTCTCGTCAAAACCGGTGATCTCGGTCAGCAACGGGGCGATGTAGGTGAAGACGGCGAAGACGCCGGCATAGCCAAGCACGGTGGTGGCAAAGCCAAGCAGGACCGGCGCGCGGCCGAGCAAGGCGAGATCGGCGCGCAAATTGCTCTTCTCAGGCTCTGTTCGGCTGCGCGGCACCAGCAGCAGAATGATGGTAAAGGCGGCGATGCCGACCAGGGTCACCGCCCAGAAGGTCGCGCGCCAGCCGAAGGCTTGGCCGAGCCATGTGCCGAAGGGCACGCCGAGGATGTTGGCGATGGTCAGGCCGGTGAACATCAGGGCGATCGCCGAGGCTTTCTTGTTGGGCGCCACCAGTCCGGTCGCCACGACCGAGCCGACGCCGAAGAAGGTACCGTGGGCGAAGGCGGTCAGTACGCGCGCACCCATCAGCGTCCAGTAGTCTGGGGCAAGCGCACAAGCGAGGTTGCCCAGCGTGAAGATCGCCATCAGCGCCAGAAGCACGGTCTTGCGCGGCCAACGGCCGGTCGCGATCGTCAGCAGCGGCGCGCCGATGACGACGCCCAGCGCATAGCCGGAAATCAGCTGGCCGGAAGCTGAAATCGAGACGCCGAGATCGGTGCTGACGTCGAGCAGCAGGCCCATGATGACGAATTCGGTGACGCCGATGCCAAAGGCACCGGCGGCAAGAGCGTAAAGAGCAAGGGGCATGGCGGTTCCCACTTCGATGACGACCAGTTTTGACGACGGGCGCCGTGTCCTCCCACGCCCCGATCCGGAAGATCGTGCCGCGATGTGCTGTGAACCAGCCTTGCATCGGGCACATCGTCTGTGAAATAGATTCACCAATGGCCAGGCCCGACATCAATCGCTCCGGCGAGATCGAAGTGTTCGTTCGCGTCGTCGAGGCGGGCAGCTTTTCAGCCGCTGCCCGCGCGTTGCGGATGACGCCGTCGGCGGTGAGCAAGCTGATCGCGCGGCTGGAGGCGCGGCTTGGTGCGCGGCTGGTCAGCCGTTCGACGCGCAAGCTGCAACTGACGCCGGAGGGGGCGGCGTTCTTCGACAGCGGCGTGCGCGTCCTTGCCGACATGGCGGCGGCCGAGCGCGAGGCAGCGGCGGGTGCCGCGCCGCGTGGCCGGCTGCGGATCAACAGCTACGTGCCTTTCGGGCAGCATCGGCTGATCCCGCTTTTGCCGCGTTTCCTAGAGCGCTACCCCGAAATCTCGGTCGATCTGGTGTTGACCGACGATGTCATCGACCTGATGGAGGAGCGCGCTGACGTCGCCATCCGCGCCGGGCCGCTCGGCGAATCACGGCTGGTGGCGCGCAAGCTCGGGCAGAGCCGGGTGGTCGTCGTTGCGGCGCCATCGTATCTCGAAGCGCGTGGCACGCCCAAGACGCCCGCCGATCTCGATCGTCACAACCGGATGGGCTTCCGTTTCGTTCGTCACCTCGAGGGCTGGCCTTTTATCGACGCGGCCGGCAAGCCGATCACCCTGTCGATCATAGGAAATACGCTGGTCAGCGACGGCGAGGCGATGCGGCTGATGGCGCTCTCGGGGGCGGGCATCGCCCGGCTGGCACGCTGGCATGTGGAGGCCGACATTGCCGCCGGCCGGCTTCTGCCGCTGCTGGAAGATTTCAATCCCGGCGACGAGGAACTCACCCACGCCGTCTATGTCGGCCAAGGCAAGTATCTGCCGGCGCGGGTGCGGGCGTTTTTGGACTTTTTGGTCGAGACTGTTCGGCTGACTTGAGCCCAAAAAAAGATCGGGAGCCTGCCGGCTCCCGAAGCATCGAATCGAAGGTAAATTGAACTACTTTTTCGGCACAAAGGGCGCCGGCCGCCGGCCGGCCGCCTGACGCTCCAGCATCCAGCCGGGGTATTCGGCGGGCAGGGCACTGACTTCGTCGAGGCGAACAAGATCATCGGCATCGAGCTGCAACTCGGTGGCTGCAAGGTTCTGTTCCAGCTGCTCCATGCGGCTGGCGCCGATGATGACGCTCATCACGAATGGCTTGGCCAGGACATAGCCGAGCGCCACCGTGGCGACGCTGACGCCGTGCTTGACGGCGATCTCGCGCATGACAGCGACCGCTGCCCAGGCACGGTCCTCATTGACCGGCGGGAAATTGAAGCTGGCGCGACGGCCCTCGCCATTGCCGGGGGCGCCCGGTCCGTATTTGCCGGAGAGCAGGCCGCCAGCCATCGGCGACCAGACCATCAGCCCGAGCTTCTCCTCGTTGAGCAGCGGCACGATTTCGCGCTCGAGATCGCGGCCGGCGATCGAATAATACGACTGCACGGTCTCGAAGCGGGCAAAGCCTTTGCCCTCCGCAATACCCAGCGCCTTGGCGATGCGCCAGGCCTGCCAGTTCGAGACGCCGACATAGCGGACCTTGCCGGCGGCAACCAGGTCGTCGAGCGCCCGCAGCGTTTCGTCGATCGGCGTCACCGTGTCGGTGCCGTGCAGCTGGTAGAGATCGATGTGATCGAGCTGTAGCCGCTCGAGGCTGCTCTCGACCGAATCCATGATGTGGCCGCGCGAGGAACCGCGCTGGTTCGGGCTGCCGCCCATGGCGCCATGAACCTTGGTGGCGATGATCACGTCCTGACGGTTGACGCCAAGGTTCCTGAGCGACTGGCCGAGAAGCCGTTCCGAGGCGCCGAAGGAATAGACATCCGCCGTGTCGAAAAAATTGACGCCGGCGGCGAGCGAGCGGGCAACGATCTGGTCGACGCCCTTCTGGTCGAGGCTGGCGATCAGGCCCCATTGGGCGTTCTCGCCGGCCGCGCCGAACGTCATCGTGCCGAGGCAAAGTTCGGAGACGAATATCCCCGTATTTCCAAGTTGATTGTAACGCATGGTGGCTCCAGACGGGTTGAGAATAACTCGACCCATATAGGAACGAAACGTTCCGTTTCTATACGCTGGCTTAGTCAATGTCAGCTTGTGGCCTAAGGCCGGCTGTGCCTCATCTGGCGCCGAAAATCGCCGATCCAACCCTGACACTGGTCGCGCCGAAGGCGATCGCGGTTTCGTAGTCGCCGGACATGCCCATGGAGAGCTTGTCGACGCCGGCCTCAAGCCCAAGCTTTTCCAGCAGCGCGAAATGCGGACCGGGGTTCTCATCGGCCGGCGGAATGCACATCAGCCCTTCGATGGCGAGGGCGTGAACCGAGCGGCAGCGGGCGACGAAGGCGACAGCCTCGCGCGGCTCGATGCCGGCCTTTTGCGGCTCGGAGCCGGTGTTGACCTGGACATAGAGCCTTGGCGTCCTGCCCTGCCTGGCGATCTCCTTGGCCAGCTCTGCGGCGATCTTTTCACGGTCGACGGTTTCGATGACGTCGAACAATGCCACCGCTTCCTTGGCCTTGTTCGATTGCAGCGGACCGATCAGATGCAGCTCGATGTCGGAAAATGCCTCCTTCAGCACCGGCCATTTGGCTTGTGCTTCCTGGACGCGGTTTTCGCCGAAGACGCGCTGGCCGGCCTCGATGACGGGGCGGATATCGGCAGCGTCGAAGGTTTTCGAGACCGCGACCAGCGTCACCGCTCCGGCCTCACGGCCTGCCTCGCGCTCGGCGGCAGCGATCTTTGCCTTGACCGTGAAAAGCTGTTCGACGGCGCTCGCCATGCCTATATCCTGCCTGTGTTTGGCTTTTCGCCGGATCGCCGCAGTTGACGGGTCCGGCAATCCATGGTGAACACCGCGACGACATTTCCTGAGCCGCCCGGGCATTGTCCGGCGGCTCGCGCATGCTTTTAAGTGAAAAACACCCGATGGCAACCGAACGATACAATCCGCGCGCGTCAGAGCCCAAATGGCAGAAGGCCTGGGACGCCAAGAAGCTGTTCGAAGCCGACAATGACGACCCGCGCCCGAAATACTACGTGCTGGAGATGTTCCCCTATCCGTCCGGGCGCATCCATATCGGCCATACCCGCAACTATACGATGGGCGACGTGGTGGCGCGCTACAAGCGGGCCAAGGGTTTCAACGTGCTGCACCCGATGGGCTGGGACGCCTTTGGCATGCCAGCCGAAAACGCGGCGATGCAGAACAAGGTCCACCCCAAGGACTGGACCTATCAGAACATTGCCGCCATGCGCGAGCAGCTCAAGGTCATGGGCCTGTCGCTCGATTGGGCGCGCGAGTTCGCCACCTGCGATGTCGATTACTATCATCGCCAGCAGATGCTGTTCCTCGATTTCGTCGAGAAGGGGCTGGTGACGCGTAAATCCTCCAAGGTCAACTGGGATCCGGAGGACATGACGGTGCTGGCCAACGAGCAGGTCATCGACGGACGCGGCTGGCGCTCAGGCGCGCCGGTGGAACAGCGCGAGCTGACGCAGTGGTTCTTCAAGATCACCGATTACGCGCAGGATCTGCTGGATTCGCTCGATCAGCTCGACGACTGGCCGGAAAAAGTAAAGCTGATGCAGGCGAACTGGATCGGCCGTTCGGAAGGGCTGCTGATCCGCTGGCCGCTGGCCAAGACAGTCGGCGGCGAGCATGAGCTCGAAGTCTATACGACCAGGCCCGACACCATCTTCGGCGCGTCCTTCATGGCGATTGCGGCCGACCATCCGCTGGCCAAAAAGGCCGCCGAGGACAATCCGGCGGTGGCAAAGTTCATCGACGAAGTCCGCCATATGGGCACTTCGGTGGCGGCATTGGAGACGGCCGAGAAGAAGGGTTTCGACACCGGCATTCGCGTCGTCCATCCGTTCGACGAGAGGTGGACGCTACCCGTCTACGTCGCCAATTTCGTGCTGATGGACTATGGCACCGGCGCCATCTTCGGCTGCCCGGCACATGACCAGCGCGACCTCGACTTCGCCAACAGATACGGCCTTCCGGTCATCCCGGTGGTGATGCCGGAAGGCGAGAATCAAGGAACCTTCCAGGTCATCGACGAGGCTTATGTCGATGATGGCGCGATGATCAATTCGCGCTTCCTCGACGGCATGAAGCCGGATCAGGCATTCGACGAGGTGGCAAAGCTGCTGGAACAAAGGACCATCGGCAACCGGCCGATGGCAGAGCGCAAGGTGAATTTCCGCCTGCGCGACTGGGGCATTTCGCGCCAGCGCTATTGGGGCTGCCCAATCCCGATGATCCATTGCGAGGATTGCGGCGTGGTGCCGGTGCCGAAGGCCGACCTGCCGGTCAAGCTGCCGGACGACATCGAGTTCGACCGGCCGGGCAATCCGCTCGATCGCCATCCGACATGGCGGCACGTCAAATGCCCGCGTTGCGGCAAGGATGCGCGGCGCGAAACCGACACGATGGACACATTTGTCGATTCTTCGTGGTATTTCGCTCGCTTCACCGCGCCGTGGGCAAACGATCCGACCGATCCCGAGGCCGCGACTGAATGGCTGCCGGTCGACCAGTATATTGGCGGTATTGAGCATGCGATCCTGCATTTGCTCTATTCGCGCTTTTTCACCCGCGCCATGCGCGAGACCGGCCATGTCGATCTCGCCGAGCCGTTCAGGGGCCTGTTCACGCAAGGCATGGTGGTGCACGAGACCTATCGGGTTGGCGGCGCCTCGAACGGCCGCTGGCTTGCGCCAAGCGAGGTCAGGCTGGAAGACGCCGACGGCAAGCGCCGCGCCTTCGAAATCGCCACCGGCGAAGAGGCGGTGATCGGTCCGCTCGAAAAGATGTCGAAGTCGAAGAAGAATACGGTGAGTCCGGAAGAGATCACCGACGGCTACGGCGCCGATACGGCGCGCTGGTTCATGCTGTCGGACTCGCCGCCCGAGCGCGATGTCGAATGGACCGACGAGGGTGCGGCCGGCGCGCACCGCTTCATCCAGCGCATCTGGCGCCTGGTGTCGACGGCTGCCGAATCGCTCGCCGGAGTCCGGCCAGAGGCGGCGAAGGACGGCGAGGCCGGGACAGTGTCCAAGGCCGCGCACAAGATCCTGAAATCGGTCGGTGAGGATATCGAAAAGCTCGCCTTCAACCGCGCCATCGCCCGCATCTATGAGCTCGCCAATGCCTTGACTGTACCGCTCAACGAGGCGGCAGAGGGCAAGGCCGGTCCGGCGCTGCAAGCGGCCTGCCGTGAGGCCGTCGAGATCCTGGTGCACCTGATCGCGCCGGTCATGCCGCATCTGGCCGAGGAGTGCTGGCAGACGCTCGGCGGCACCGACCTTGTCGCCGGACGGCCCTGGCCGGACTACGATCCCTCGCTTGTCGTCGACGCCGAGATCGTGCTGCCGGTCCAGGTCAACGGCAAGAAACGCGGCGATTTGACAATTGCCCGCGACGCGGACCAAGGTGCGGTCGAAAAGGCGGTTCTGGCTCTCGACTTCGTGCAGAAAGCGCTCGAAGGTAAGGCGCCGCGCAAGGTGATCATCGTGCCGCAGAGGATCGTCAATGTCGTTGCCTGAGCCACGAAAGACAGAGCTGACGCTGCGCCGTATCGTGCTTTGCGGGCTGCTCGCCTCGGTGGCGCTGGTTTCCGCCTGCACGGTGCGGCCGCTCTATTCGAGCGCGCCGCTGATCGCCGGCTCGCAGGTCGGCGCTGCTGCCGAGCTGGCATCGATCTCGGTCAAGCCGGTCAAGACCCGCTACGCCCAGCAGGTCCGCAACAATTTGATCTTCGCGCTCGGCCAGGGCGCCGGCGAGCCGGCTTCGCCGGTCTATTCGCTTGATCTCGGCGTCTCCGAACTCGTCGAATCGGCGGCAATCGAGCAGGTCACGACCGACGAGGACGAGCCGACCGCCGGCACTGTAACGCTGACCGCCAACTATGTGCTCAGCGATGCCAAGACGGGCACGGTCATAGCTAGGGGCAAGCGCTCGATTCCGTCGTCATACGACAGGCCGCGCCAGGAATTCGCGTCATACCGAGCCCAGATCGACGCCGAGAACCGTGCGGCGCGCGAGCTGGCAGATGTGCTGCGGCTGTCGATCGCTCAGGATCTGATCAAGCACGGCAAGCCGGCGGCAAGCTAGGTCTTTCCGGAGTGCGCAATCTGCAAAAAAAGGCCGATTGCTCGGCCTTTTTTTGTTCGTAGGATAGTCGCTTCAGCCGATCTTCTGCCCGGTCTTTGCCCAGTCGGCGAGGAACAGTTCCAGGCCCTTGTCGGTCAGCGGGTGTTTGACCAGTGCCTTGAGCGTCGCCGGCGGCGCGGTGATGACATCGGCACCGATCAGCGCCGCCTGCTTGACATGGTTCACGGTGCGCACAGAAGCGGTCAGGATCTCGGTCTGGAAGTCATAATTGTCGTAGATGGTGCGGATATCGGCAATCAGCTCCATGCCGTCCCAGCCGCTGTCGTCGATGCGGCCGACGAAGGGCGAGATGAAGGAGGCGCCGGCCTTGGCGGCGAGCAGCGCCTGGGTGGCCGAGAAGCACAGCGTGACGTTGACCATGCGGCCGTCCGACCGGATGTCCTTGCAGGCTCTCAGGCCATCGAGCGTCAGCGGCACCTTGATGCAGACATTGTCGGCGATCCTGGCCAGGATCTTGGCCTCCGCCATCATGTCCTTGTATTCGGTGGCGACGACTTCGGCCGAGACTGGGCCCTTGACGATCTCGCAGATCTCTCTTGTGACGTCGGCGATCTTGCCGCCGGATTTCAGGATCAGCGACGGATTGGTGGTTACGCCGTCGAGCAGCCCCAAATCGTTCAGCTCGCGGATTTCCTTGACATCGGCGGTGTCGACAAAAAATTTCATGGCGGTCTCCTGAAGATTTTTCATGTGCACGTCATGCACATTCGGGGTCGGACTTTGATCTAGACCAAAGTCGGGGCAAGGTCACGCCTCATGATCGAAGATTCGCCCTTTGTCGCGGCCGCACCGGTGCTGGTGCCGATGCCCGCCGAGCGCCCCTACACCTATGCCGTGCCGGCTGGCATGCGCGTGGTGCCGGGCTCGATCGTGCGCGTTCCGCTTGGGCCCCGCCAGGTCGCCGGCATCGTCTGGGACGGCGCCGTCGAAAAGGTCGACGCGAAGAAATTGCGGCCGATCGAGCAGGTTTTCGACTGCCCGCCGATCGACCGCGCGATGCGGCGTTTTGTCGATTGGGTGGCGCAGTACACGCTGTCGCCGCCCGGCATGGTGGCGCGCATGCTGCTCAGGGCGCCGGAGGCGTTCGATCCGGAGCCGTGGATCGAAGGGCTGCAGCGCACCTTCGCCAAGCCCGACCGGATGACGGAGGCGAGGACGCGCGTGCTGGAGACGGCCGAAGGCGGACTTGCCTGGACGCGATCCGGCCTGGCGCATGCGGCAGGCGTGTCGTCGACGGTGGTGGACGGGCTGCGGGCGCAGGGCGTATTCCAGACGGTGATGATCCCGCCGCGGCCGGTGGTCGCAGCACCCGATCCCGGCTACGCCGTGCCTTCACTGATGCCCGACCAGAGCGATGCCGCCGAGACGCTGCGCGCCAATGTCGCGACCGGTACATTCGGGGTCACCCTGCTCGACGGTGTAACCGGATCCGGCAAGACGGAGGTCTATTTCGAGGCGGTCGCGGCCGCGCTCGATCGCGGCAAGCAGGTGCTGATCCTGCTGCCGGAAATTGCGCTGACCCATGCCTTCCTCGAACGCTTCCAGGAGCGGTTCGGCGCCAAGCCGGCGGAGTGGCACTCGGACCTGCCGCCAAGGATGCGCGAAAAGGTCTGGCGGCAGGTAGCGGAAGGCGGCGCGCGGGTCGTCGCCGGCGCGCGCTCGGCGCTGTTCCTGCCGTTCAGGGAGCTTGGACTGATCGTCGTCGACGAAGAGCACGATCCCGCCTACAAGCAGGAGGATCGCGTCTTTTACAACGCGCGCGACATGGCCGTGGTGCGCGGCCATATCGGCGGCTTTCCGGTCGTGCTCGCCTCGGCGACACCGTCGGTCGAAAGCCGGGTCAATGCCAGCCAGGGCCGCTACAGCAGGGCGGTGCTTTCGGCGCGCTTTGCCGAGGCGGCACTTCCCGATCTCAAGACGATCGACATGCGCCGCGCGCCGCCGGCACGCGGCGGCTTCCTGTCGCCTGTACTGCTCGGCCATATACGGCAGACACTGGAAAGAAAGGAACAGTCGCTGCTGTTCCTCAACCGGCGCGGTTATGCGCCGCTGACGCTCTGCCGGGTCTGCGGCCACCGCTTCGGCTGTCCGGTCTGCTCGGCCTGGCTGGTCGAGCACCGCTTTCGCGGCCAGCTCGTCTGCCACCACTGCGGGCACAATGAACGCCGGCCCGAAGCCTGTCCGGAATGCGGCACGCTCGATCATCTGGTCGCCTGCGGGCCAGGCGTCGAGCGCATCGCCGAGGAGGTCGTCGCGCATTTCCCCGATGCCCGCACCATCGTACTGTCGTCCGACCTGATGGGCGGCGTGCGGCGGCTGCGGCTCGAGCTTGAAGCCATCGCCAATGGCGAGGCCGACATCGTCATCGGCACGCAACTCGTCGCCAAGGGCCATAATTTTCCCAACATGACGCTGGTCGGTGTGGTCGATGCCGATCTCGGCCTTGCCAATGGCGACCCGCGCGCCGCCGAGCGCACCTTCCAACTGCTCAGCCAGGTGACCGGCCGCGCCGGCCGCACCGGCAAGGAAAGCCTCGGCCTGCTGCAGACCTTCCAACCCGACCACCCGGTGATGCGCGCGATCGTCTCAGGCGATGCCGAGGCCTTCTACGAGCGCGAGATCGC
>NZ_JAMYNR010000031.1:0-67203 GCF_040319155.1 Mesorhizobium sp. M0954
TGTTTTTGTTTTGGGGTGGGGGGGGGGCGCGGTCCGGGCTCTTTCAATCGGCCCGAACCCCCGCTTTTCGCGAAGGCGGTAGCTGTCACCGCGGATGGTGATCACCGTCGAATGATGAAGCAGGCGATCAAGGATCGCGGTCGCGTGGGTCCGCCGCGAGCGGTACGCCGGCTGGGTGAGGCGCACGACCCGGGTGGTGCAGCGCCGGCATTGCCGTCGGAAGCGCTTGACGAGCTTTCGAAGGCATTGGCTCGGATCGGCGAACTGGAGCGTCTCGTCGGGTATCCGGTTCAAAGCGTTACCCATCTATCAGCTTGTTCTCTCCGTGCTGCCGAAAGAGCGCATGGAAGGAGCGGCCCGTCGCACAGTCGAGCAGGAGGTAAAGCCCCATCACCGCGGGTTTGCCTACAGCATTGTTGTCGGGCGACACCGTGACGATCTTGACGCCGATATGGCCACCTGCCGACGTGTCGGCCGCAACGGAGAACAAGGGATATTCCTTTTAAGTACCTCCGATGAGCGCCGCCCGCCAGCTTCCGGTTCGGAATAGCAATTGAACTCGAAGTGCCCGCACGCTGTGATGATGGCTCACCATTGCAGCAATCGAGGGTGGCATGACAGAGCTCGCGATAGATCGGAGAGTGGTGGCATGTCGCAAATCTTCGCGGGATGATGCCCTCTGGTTGCAGCCTAAAGAATTCACGCAGGATTATTTGGCATCGCTTTGCATCGCATTGGCGCAGATCGATACGGATGCCGTGCAGGAGGCGATACACTTGCTGCGCGCCGTACGCGATGCGGGCGGCACAGTCTTCGTCGCCGGCAACGGCGGCAGCGCAGCGACCGCCTCCCACTGGGTCAATGACCTCGGTAAGGCCACGAAACGCTCGGGACGGCAGCCAATCCGGGTCATAGGCCTGACAGACAACGTCTCCTGGATGACGGCACTCGGCAATGACGAAGGCTACGAGCGTATCTTTGCCGGCCAGATGGAGAACTTCGCCAAACCGGGTGACGTGCTCATAGTGATTTCAGCCAGCGGGAACTCGCTTAATCTCGTGCGGGCAGTCGAACTCGCTCGCGAAAGGAAGGTAGCCACCATCGGCATTGTCGGTTTTGACGGCGGCACGCTTAAAGAGCTCGTCGATCAGCCAGTATGGGTGCGGTCCGAAAAAGGCACCTACGAACTCGTCGAGGACGTCCACGCCGCGATCTGTCATGCCATCACGCGATACCTCATCGCCGACCGACCGGAGGGCGGTCAATGAATATTGTCCTGCCGAGCTCTCCCTGCCTGCAAAAGGCAGATGTCGAAGGCCGCGCCTACAGCCGGCCGCGGCAGGCGGTCATCCTGGCCGGCGGGCGTGGCACGCGCATGCGGCCGATCACACTCGATCGCCCGAAACCAATGGTGCCGGTGCTCGGCCGCCCTTTTTTGGAATACCAGGTCGAACAGCTGCGGCAGGAGGGGTTCGAAAGGGTTCTTCTTCTACTCGGGTATTTACCCCATGTGGTGATGGAGCATTTCGGCGACGGCAGCAGGTTCGGGCTCAGTATCGAATATGCCGTCACCCGTCCCGACGACCTCACGAGCAGCCGGGTATCCAATGCCCGTCACCTCATAGATCCGTGCTTCCTGCTGCTGTATTGCGACAATTACTGGCCGATGCGCATGGAGCGGCTGTGGCAACGCTTCTGTGCGGCGAGCAAGCCTGGAATGATCACGGTCTACAGCAACAAGGACGGCTATTCACGCGGCAGCGTGATCCTTGATGCGAACGACAATGTGACCGTCTTCGACCGGCTCCGCACCACGCCCGGGCTGCAGGGAGTCGAGATCAGCTATGCCATACTGACCGATCTCGCCCTCGAACTCCTGCCCGACGAGGACACCCTCTTCGAGGAGGCCATCTACACGCCGCTCGCGACGCAGCATCGCCTCGCCGGCTTCGTGAGCGAGCACCGCTATTACAGCGTGGGCTCGATCGAGCGTCTACCCGCGACGGAGCGCTTTATGAGCCGGGAAAAAACCATGCTCGTAGACAGGGACGGCGTACTCAACTGCAGACCGCCGCGGGCTCAATATGTGTGTTCATGGGACCAGTGGGAGTGGGTTCCGGGTGCAAAGCAGGCGTTGGCCCTTCTGAACGAGGCTGGCTACCGCATAATCATCATCTCCAACCAGGCAGGGATAGCGCGCGGAGCGATGACCGCCGCCGATCTCGAGGCGCTTCACCAGCGCATGTGCGCCGAGTGCGAAGCCGTCGGCGGCAAGATCGCGGAGATCTACCACTGCCCACACGGCTGGGACGACGGCTGCGACTGCCGCAAGCCCAAACCCGGTATGCTGTATCAGGCACAGCGCGACTTTGATCTCGACCTCACACGCACACTCTTTGTCGGCGATGACGATCGTGACCGTCAAGCGGCCGAAGCCGCGGACTGCCTATATGCGCAAGTAAGCGAGCGATACTCGCTTCTGGACCTCACCCGTCAACTCCTTTCGAAGCGGAGCGGGGGCAGACATGAATGAACCAACACGCGTTCTCGTCACCGGACACAATGGATATCTCGGTTCTGTCATGGTGCCCGTGTTGCAGGCGGCTGGCTATGAGGTGGTCGGGCTGGACATGGGATATTTTCGTGCGTGCACCCTGGGAGCCGACAATACCAGTGTGCCCGAGATCACAAAGGATCTACGCGCCATCGAACCCCCGGATCTGCAGGGCTTTGACGCGGTGATCCATCTGGCGGCACTCTCGAACGACCCGATCGGAAATCTCAACGCGGATTGGACGAGGCAGATCAATGCGGAAGGAACAGTTCGTCTGGCCACGATGGCCAAGGCGGCGGGCATCCGGCGGTTCCTATTTTCCTCCTCTTGCATCATGTATGGCATGTCGGAAGCCGCCGTCGTCGACGAAACCGCCCCGCTGGCGCCGCAAACAGAATACGCAAGATCGAAGGTTGTTGCCGAAGAAGCGCTGCGCGCGCTGGCGGACGACGGGTTCTCGCCCGTCTATTGCCGCAACGGCACCGTCTATGGTCTGTCGCCGCGAATGCGCTTCGACACCGTGCTGAACAATTTCGTGGGCAGCGCCTTCACCACTGGACGTGTCGAAGTGCATAGCGATGGCACGCCATGGCGGCCCGTGGTTCATGTCCAAGATGTCGCGCGCTATTTCAAATTGATGCTGGAAGCGCCGCGACAGGACATCCACAATGAGGCGTTCAACATGGGTGTTGAAAGTCTCAATCTTCAGGTGCGGGAGATAGCGGAGATCGCCGTTGAGGCCGTCGCCGGCGCGCAGCTCACAATGACACCGAAGCCGGGCGCGGATCAAAGGACCTACAAGGCGGACTTCAGCAAGTTCTCACGGACTTTCCCGGATTTCGAGTTTCAGTGGACAGCGCGAAAGGGAGCACAGGACCTTTACGAGGCGTTCCGCTCGATGGCCCTTAGATTTGAAGACTTTACCGACAAGCGCTTCACGCGGCTGCGCTGGCTCGATCATTTGCTCAAGGCGGGGATGCTCGATGGTCAGCTGCGCTGGCGAACCGCACAGCCGCGTGTTGCCTAATTTTCATTCCGTCGATTTTCGAGGGGGCAAAATATGGAACAGCTAGACGGGACCAAAGCGGTGGAGCGCCGCTCAGGACTGGACCTTCCGACTATCATCGATCGCGCTGCACAGCGTCTACCGTCTCTCGTCCTGACGCGCACTCCTTTGCGCGTCAGTTTTGCTGGCGGCGGTACCGATCTTCCCGATTTCTACAATCTCGATTGCGGCGCGGTCTTCAGCGCGGCAGTGGACAAGTACATCTATGTCACCGTCAAGCGTCACAGCGAGATCTTTAATGAACCCATCCGCTTGAACTATTCACAGACGGAGCAGGTAAACACCATAGGGGAGATCAAGAACAACATCGCTCGCGAATGCCTGCGTTTCCTGGAGATCGAACCGCCGATTTACATCTCGACGGTCGGAGACATGCCTGCCTCGACGGGCATGGGGGGGTCGAGCTCGTTCACGGTGGGACTGCTCAACGCCCTGCATGCATTCCGGGGAGAACGTGTCACCCCTGGCCAACTGGCCGAAGAGGCATGTCACATCGAGATGGACATCCTCAAGGAGCCGATTGGCAAGCAGGACCAGTATGCCGCCGCGTTCGGGGGCATGAACCTGTTCCGCTTCCAGCCGGGCGGCGCGGTAACGGTCGAGCCGCAGCGGGTGCGCAATGGCGCCGTCGAACATCTCTTCAGCAACCTGATGATGTTCTGGACATCGCATCAGCGGCCGGCCAGTTCCGTGCTGGCAGAGCAGAAGGCGAAAACGTCAAGCAATCTCCATACGCTCAGGCGGATGCGGGACGATGCCTTCATGCTTCAGGAGATCTTTTCGGAGCCCGTCATCGACGTAGAACGCTTCGGTGCCGTCCTTCACGCAGGGTGGGAGATGAAGCGGAGTTTGGCGTCCCGCGTGAGCAACGCGGCGATCAATGGCCACTACGACCTCGCCAGGGACGCAGGTGCGGAAGGCGGCAAGCTGTGCGGCGCCGGCGGCGGCGGATTCCTTATGTTCGCGGTCAAGCCGGAACGCCGGGAAAGTGTAAGACGCGCACTCTCACACCTAGCCTATGTGCCTATCGGCTATGAAGTCCACGGCTCGCGCCTCTTGCATCCGGCGCAAGTCTGATGCCGTCCTTCGATCGCGCAAGAGGACCGCCGGCGCGAGCCACCTGAGGAGAGATCGTCGGAGATGCAACCCGACGTGACACTCATTTGACCAATGGATCTACGATGCTTTTCACAAAGACCGATATTCCCGGCGCCACCCTGGTGGAACTGCAGAAATTCGAAGACGAGCGGGGCTTTTTCGCACGCGGCTGGTGTTCGCGGGAGTTTGCCGAGCAGGGGCTTCCGGATCGTGTCGTGCAGGTGAATATTTCATACAACAGGCACAAGCATACACTGCGCGGCTTCCATTACCAGCTGGCTCCCCAGTGCGAGGACAAGATGCTTCGCTGCATCCGGGGCAGCCTGTACGACGTGCTGATCGACCTGCGTCCCCAATCGCCCACCTATAAGCAGCACCTCACGGTGGACCTGTCAGCGGCGAACCAACGGATGCTGGTCATACCGAAGGGCTGCGCGAACGCCTTTCTCACCATGGAGGACCACTCCGAGGCGACATATCTCGTCTCCGAATTCTACACACCGGCGGCCGAGCGTGGTGTTCGCTGGAACGATCCTACCTTCGCCGTGAAGTGGCCGGTGGATGTGCCGGCACTGATTTCTGAAAAGGACCGAAGCTGGCCCGATTATGACCGCTAACCTTTCGCCACCCGACCTTTCGGGGAGCAGCACAGGGGAGACGTCAATGTTCATTGTCGACAGGGAGTTGGAGAGGCTCGAGGCTCAGGGGCGGCCAATTCGCGTGGGTATGGTGGGGGCCGGCTTCATGGCCCAAGGCATCGCGCTGCAGATGCTGCGATATGTCCCAGGCATGGAACTCGTGGCGATTTCCAACAGGCACGTGGAAAAGGCGCGAGATGCCTATGCCGCTGCAGGCGAAGACGATGTGATGGAGGCGACCAGCACCAAAGCGCTTGAGGATCTTGTGGCGCGCGGTCGCCGCGCTTTCACGGCGGACCCGATGCACATTTGCGAGGCCGACGGCATCGACGTCATCATCGAGGCGACAGGCGCGATCGAGTTCGCTGCCCACGTCACAATGCGCGCGATCCGGCACGGCAAGCATGTCGCCCTGATGAATGCCGAACTCGACGGCACGATCGGACCGATCCTGAAAGTGCATGCCGACCGGGCAGGAGTGGTCCTCACAAATGTGGAGGGGGATCAGCCCGGCGTTATCATGAACCTCTACCGTTGGGTCAGGGGCCTGGGCATACGTCCGGTGCTTTGCGGGAACATCAAGGGCCTGCACGATCCCTACCGAAATCCGACGACTCAGGATGGTTTTGCCAAGAAGTGGGGGATGAAGGCCCCAATGGTCACCTCCTTCGCGGACGGCACGAAGATCTCGTTCGAGAACGCCATCGTCGCCAACGCCACAGGCATGCGGGTGGCGAAGCGCGGCATGTATGGGCCTGTGGTCGAGCCTGGAACCCCGATCCAGGGGGCGGTCGGGTGGTATCCGCTCAATCAGCTCCTCGAGGGGCCGGGGATAGTTGATTATTGTGTCGGCGCCATGCCCAACCCCGGCATCTTCGTTCTTGGCACCACAGAGGATGCCGTCGAGAAGCACTATCTCTCACTCTACAAGATGGGCCCCGGACCGCTCTACTGTTTCTATTGGCCCTATCATCTGTGTCATTTCGAGGTGCCCTCCACGGTGGCGAGGGCCGCGATATTCCGCGATGCTGCGATTGCGCCCCTGGGCGCGCCGACCGTTGATGTGGTGGCCGCCGCCAAGCGGGACCTTAGTGCCGGAGAGATCCTCGATGGCCTTGGACATTACATGACCTACGGGCTCTGCGAGAACGCGCGAACGGTGCACGCCGAGCGGCTTGTGCCGATCGGGCTCGCCGAGGGCTGCCGGCTGCTGCGCGACGTGAAGCGGGACGAGGTGCTCGGCTATGACGACATCGAGCTTCCGATCGGGCGGCTTTGCGACGCACTGCGCCGGGAGCAGGATCTTGCCTTCTTCGGCCGCTCTGTAGCCTCCCTGCGCCGCGAGGTTTCTGCAACCGCCTAGTTAGCGGGACTCCAGTTGTTCCGCCGCCCGAACCTTAGAGTTGAGATGGCCGAACCGATGTCCGATTTCCATTGCCTGACGCATGCCGCCGCGCTTTGCCTCCTCTTTGTGGGTACGACTTTCCTGGCCCTTAACCCGGATTGGATCGACAGGCCCCTCGCAACGGCCGTCAACACCGTAGCGAGCAATCAGCCCTTCGCCAGCCGGCTCGCTTTCGGCGCCGTCTACCCAACAACCGAGGGCGCTATAGTTGTGTCCTTGCTTTGGTATTGCTGGTTCGCCCATGACGGGCCGGACTCGAGGGCAAGGCTGGTGAGCGGCGTCTGCGCAGCTGTCCTCGCGGCGCTCGTCGCGCATTTCCTGCAAGGCACTCTGCCGACGACGCCAAAGCCGATTTTTGACTCCGCACTTGGGCTTCATATCCCGGACGTTCTGGGCGACGCTGCCGTTCTGCGCTCAGCGCCGTTCGCCGGCACCCCCGGGTTCCCCAGCGAGCGAGCGGTTCTGTTCGCGGGTCTAGCGATCGCCATTCTTCTCGTTCGCTTCGAACTCGGACTCCTCGCCCTGGCCTGCACCTTGGTGGTAGAGCTTGCGCGAGTCTACTTGGGGCTGCATTACCCAACCAATGCTCTGGGTAGCCTCGCCTTGGCCGCCACCCTGGTATGGCTAGCACAAACGCACCCGAGCCTTGAACTCGGCGCCCTGGTTCTCCGGTGGGAGCGCGGCGCCCCACCAAGCTTCTATCTGTGCAGCTTTCTGGCCTCATACCTTGTTGTTGCGTTCCAGGAGTTGCGCGAACTTGCCAAAGGGCTTCTCCAGTAGGAACTGGTGTGAAGCCGGCCAGCGACGCGACGTGCATCGCCGCGCTGAAGCGTCATCTCGGACAACAGCAACGCTTTCAACTCGCCTCTGCTCAGTCTAACGTCTCGATTGGTCATGGCACTTCCCCTTCCACGGGAATCGGTGATCGCAACGTCACCACCGTGCCATGGCCGCTCGCCCCTCAGAGCAAGCCCCGTTCTCTCTCCAAAACTTTTTGCAGAACCTTCAGCACACTATCCGCGCTGTTCAGCAAGCCCGATCTCTCCGCTCGGCGAACCCAAGGTCAATTTCGTTGCAACCGCCAAGGCCGATTCGAACTGCCCGCCCTACCTGCGTTCAGCTCCGCAACGAACAGGATTGCCACTTCTTTGGCTCCGCAGTAGCCGGCACGGCCCCCGGGGACGAGGGCATCGGCGCAGGGACTCGTGAGCCGGCGCTCGCAGCGAGCGGCTACTTCCTACGCGGTAGGGCGAAGACGTTGGCCGGCCCAAGGCGATGCTCCCGCAGCATCTGTTACGAACGCCGAGAGAGGGATTACCTCGCTTTTGTTGGAGCCCCTGCCACAATGACACTCTGGTCGCGGGAGGGAATCGATGTAAAATTCACAGGGCGATAGCCGCTCCGCGTTAGGCCAGACTGAGCGTTAGGCCAGACTGAACCCCATCTGGCGCTGTTGTCTATTTTGGACACAGTGAGGACGGCGAACACAGTGAGGACGGCGCAGTCAAGCGGAACAGCTACTAGGAATAAGCCAAAGGCAACTATTGATGTACAATCCAGATCGGCTCCGGTATTGTAAGCGAGTTGTAAGAGCGGCCTTAGGATTCGATCATCTTCTCCGGCCCGAATGCTCTATTCCTACACAAAAACTCGGCTCCGCATATGGAGGTTGGGTCGTTGCGGTCGAGCCTCTTCTAGGTGCCCCCTCCCCTATTGTTCTTTCTTTTGGCTTAGGGGACGATATTTCATTTGATCTGGAAGTCAGCAAAGTATTCGGTGCAAAGGTCTTTGGGTTTGATCCGACTCCGGCCAGTCTTGATTGGATTGCCGCTCAGGAATTACCCCCCACTGTGCGGATCTACCCCTTGGGAATATCTAATTTCGACGGGGAGCAAACGTTTGCTGTGTCCGAAGATGATACACGCAGCAATTTTTCCACGAAGTTGGTTACAGGCAAGAGCATTGTCTGCAACGTGAGGCGTTACTCTACTATCCTGGATATGCTCGGACTGGCAACTATCGATGTGCTGAAACTCGACGTCGAGGGGGCAGAGCACGACGTCCTTCCAGAGGTGCTTGGATCTGATGTCTTACCGAGACAGATTCTCGTCGAGTTTCACCACTGGTGGCACCGCACTCCCGTGGAGCAAACCTACCGAACAGTGGAAGCGATAAAGGGCCAGGGTTACACCCTGTTCCATGTTTCTCCTGCGGGCCACGAACTGTCATTTTTGCTGACGCGATAACAAGCCTTACGAGAACTTTCGACAAGCCGCCGTCGGTGGCGGGGATCGTCGGCAACAACCTGACGCCACGCTTGCCAGGTGACCCGAGAACCGTTTCTCTGCAGGCATCGCCCGCGCCGCACTGATCAGCCGACCCGCATGTTCGGCATTGCCGACGGCAGCATGGCCGGCATGCAGCTCCCGGAGAAGCGGTCGCGCAAGCGCTTGTGAACTGACGGCTCGCGGCAGGGCGGCTACGTCCATGCCATAGGAGCATAGGCTGAAGAGGCTAGCCAAGCAGAAAGGGGGACGCACGGGAAGTAGCTGTGACGGGCATTGAGCTGTGGGGATTACCTCCTTTTGCTGGCGAACCTCCCACAATGACACTCTGGCAGAACAACGCACTTTCGCCTTTCGTTAGAGGAGTGTGGGGGCAGACCGTCGGTCGACGGCGCCATCACAGCCCTCAAGAATTGGATGGGACCCGATGACAGATCGCATTGCGCTCATAACTGGTGTGACCGGTCAGGACGGTGCCTACCTTGCCAGACTGCTGCTGGAGAACGGCTATACCGTCCACGGACTGAAACGCAGATCCTCCTCCTTCAATACCGAACGCATCGACGACATCTACGTTGATCCGCACGAACCGGACGCACGCTTTTTTCTCCACTACGCCGACCTGACCGATGCGACCAATCTCATTCGCATCGTTCAGGAGACGCGCCCTACCGAAATCTACAATCTGGCGGCCCAAAGCCATGTCCAGGTAAGCTTCGAGACGCCTGAATATACCGGCAACGCCGATGCCCTTGGCACACTCAGGCTGCTTGAAGCCATCCGCATCCTGAAGATGGGAGAGCGGGTGCGCTTTTATCAGGCATCAACCTCCGAGCTGTTCGGCAAAGTCCAGGAGGTGCCCCAGACGGAGAAGACGCCGTTCTACCCGCGCTCTCCCTATGCGGCGGCCAAACTCTATGCCTATTGGATCACGATCAACTACCGTGAAGCGTACGGAATGTTCGCTTCCAATGGCATACTGTTTAATCATGAAGGCCCCACGCGCGGCGAGACGTTTGTGACCCGCAAGATCACACGTGCGGTTGCAGGTATCGAGCGAGGCTTTCAGTCGGCCCTCTATCTTGGAAATCTGGATGCGAAACGCGACTGGGGGCATGCTCGCGACTATGTGGAGGGCATGTGGCGGATTCTTCAGCACGCCGAGCCAGACGACTTCGTCCTCGCCACGGGCGAAACCCACTCGGTTCGAGAGTTCGTAGAGCGTGCCTTTCGGGCAGTCGGCCGCGTCATCGTCTGGGAAGGTAAGGGGGTGAACGAGATCGGCCGGGATGGCAAGACAGGAGAAATCCTCGTTCGAATCGACCCACGCCATTTCCGTCCAACGGAGGTCGATCTCCTGATGGGAAATCCGGCGAAAGCCCGCTCAAAGCTCGGTTGGTCGCCTAAGACGACGTTCAGCGACCTCGTGGCGGAAATGGTGGCCGCCGATCTGAAACGTCTGGAGCGAGAGAGCTGGCATATGGATAGTAGCGTCTAGAAAGCGCGACCGGCAAGATCGTGCCAAGCGGGCGCACCAGCCTTCAGAGAGGGGCGTTGTCCGCGCTACCCACGTGCGCGATGGAAAGAGCGTGAAAGCTGGCGACCTTCTGTTCGAGTTCGACCCGACCATGACGGAAGCCGACGAGGAGCGCACGAGACATCCTTTCGGTCGCCGACAGGCATGCTCCTATTGGACTAGGGGGTGCCAATCGGGGCGTTAGGGCTACTCCAATTCATGAAGGAGCCTCCCGCCCGGCAGCGTGCTACGTCTGTCTGCGCAAGAGCCGAGCAAAATGCGTGACCCAGGACACAGTCGGACAAGCCAGGCCGAACACATTCGTCTTCGTCGCGAGATGTTCCGAGGCTGTCGATGCCGTGCTGCGCCGGAGCTCGGAGCCTACAACCAGAAATTTTGAGAGGACTGGATCATGCCGGAGCGGATCGTCAGTTTTGTGATGAGCGGGGGCGTCGGCTCGCGGCTGTGGCCGCTGTCGCGCGAAGACAATCCCAAGCAATTCCACGACCTTTCGGGCGACGGCTCAATGCTTGCGAAGACTGTCCGACGCCTCAAGGCGCGCTCGGACGGCGAGACGCCGATCTATCTGATAGCCTCCGAAAGGCATGCCGACCGCGTTATCTCGGACATCGGTCCGCTCGGCCTGAACGGCGGCAGACCGATTTTCGAGCCCGTCGGCCGCAATACCGCCGCTGCGGTGGCCATAGCCACGTTGCAGACGATCTCCGAATATGGCGGTGACGCGCTTGTGCTCGTGGTGCCCTCCGACCATCAGATATCGACCGAAATGCAATTCTGGCAAACCGTCGAGGCTGGCATGCCTGCCGCCGATTCAGGAAGCATTGTCGTATTCGGCATCAGGCCGACCCATCCCGAAACCGGGTTCGGCTACATCGAGGTTACGGCAAATGGTGACGGCGGGGCCGCCGTTTCACATTTTGTCGAAAAGCCCAATGCCGAGACGGCCCGCAAATATGTGGCTTCGGGAACATTCTACTGGAACGCCGGCATCTTCCTGTTTCGTGCCGACACGATGCGGAAGGCATTTCTCGAGTTCCGGCCAGACATCTGGGACACCGCGGAACGGGCCCACAAGGCTGCACGGACCGACGTCTTGGGCATCTACCTGCCCCAGGGCTTCTATTCGGCTGTCCCGTCCACGTCGATCGACTACGCAGTCATGGAGCATGCACGCGGTATTGCGATGGTTACGGCTTCCTTCCGCTGGAACGACCTTGGATCGTGGCAATCGCTGCTCGAAGCCAGCCCGACGGACCGCGACGGCAATGTCGTAATGGGCGACGTTGTCGCCATGGATTGCTGCAACTCCTATCTCCGGAGCCAGGGCAGACTGCTGACAGTCGTCGGAATGAAAAATGTGGCGGTGGTGACGACACCGGACGCGGTTTTCATCGCTCCTGTCAGCCACAGCCAGAACGTGAAGAAAGTCGTCGAACAACTCGAGAAGAGCGGACGCCTTGAAACGAAGTTCACGGGGTCGGACGACCGGGTCATCATCAGCGGGTCATGGCGCAAGCGGGTCGAGCACTGGCTCTTCGACGAAACCCTGCCGCTGTGGTCCACTGCAGGTGTCGACGATGCGTATGGCGGCTTCCACGAGGCGCTCGGTTTCGATGCAAGGCCGTTGGGCAAACCCAAGCGCATGCGGACGATGGCTCGCCAGATTTACGCGTTCGCGGTGGCCAAAGAACGCGGCTGGCTTGGACCGGCCGACAAGCTCATCGACCACGGCATCGAGTTTATCGCCAAACACGGCCGCACCGAACGCGGTGGCTGGGTGCGCACCCTTAATGCCGATGGCAGCGTGGCTGACCCGACGGAGGACGCTTACGACCATTCCTGCGTGCTCCTGGCGCTTGCCCATGCTCACCGATGCGGCCATCAGGATGCCCTGCAGCTGGCACAAGAGACGTTCCATTTCATCGACACCCATCTCGAGGACGTCAGCCTGAACGGCTTCCTCGAGACCCCCAGCTGGAAGGGGGTGCGGTTCTCGAACCCGCACATGCACATGCTGGAATCCTTCCTTGCCTGGCATCGCGTCACCGGCGAGCGCGCATATCTCCGTCGGGCGGCACGTATTGTCGATCTCTTCCGGTGCCACTTCTTCGATCAGGAGAGCTGGACGCTTGGGGAACATTTCGATGTCGATTGGCTACCGTTGCCGGGAGAGGAGGGACAGTGGACCGAACCAGGGCACCATTTCGAATGGGCCTCGCTCCTCATCGATTTCGCGCGGGCAAGTGGGCAGAAAGACTTGGCAGCCTACGCAAGGAAGCTCTATTCGTCGGCGATCGCCAGCGGATTGAACCGGGCCACGGGCCTGGCTTATGCAGCCGTGTCGCGGCAGGGAATTCCCTTCGACCGGCTCTCCCGCAGCTGGCCGCAATGCGAAGCCCTCAAGGCGGCCGTCGCCCTGGACGGCATCGGCGGGCCTGATCTGAAACCCGAGATCGAAGCTCGTGTCGCCCGCCTCTTCAAATGGCATATCGATCCAGCACCGCTTGGCTTGTGGATCGACAGGATTGACGAGCGCGGAAGGTCACTGGCAACGGAGGTCCCCGCGAGCATTTTCTACCACCTCGTGACGGCCTTGATGCAGTATCTGGACAAGACCGCAGGGCAAGTCGAACCTTTCCCGCTGCCAGCTTTGGATGTGAGCAAAAGCGTTGCGATGCAGGGTTACGGCTGACCCAACCGTCCGCCATAGCTCCGTGTTGGTCAAACGACCAATAACGAAACTAGTACAAGATCGGGAGGAATACCCATGAAAGTGACAATCCTGGGAAACTGTCCGCCCCATGCCTACAAGGGATTGATGCAAGGCGCAGACCGAGAAGCTGCAATCAAGGCGGTTTTGGAAAGCGTTGGTGGCAAGGTATCCGGTATGATGTTTACTCGCGGCGCCTATGACATTGTCATCAATGCTGAGGTTCCGGACCAGGCCAATGGGATGGACCTAGCACTGGCGGTCCGGGCAAGCGGCTGGATAAACGAGCTAGTTGTCCTCGAAGAACTCGACATGAAGGCGGCGCTCGCAGCCGCCAAAAAGGCTGCCGGCGTTTACAAACCCGCCGGCTGATTGGACAACTGGCTGTACATTGAAGGCAGCACGGTTCCGATTGAACGCGCCGTGCTGCCAAGTCTCAAGGAAGGACACGCTGCGGTTTCGGAAAGCCGAAGCAGGCGCGGCATGGTTCTGCTTTGATACCGCGCCGACAGCGAACGCGCCCGGCTCAGGGGGTCAGAAACGGAGGTCATGCCGAGTTAATTTTGGAATGTAGACCCTAAAAGGTGCGCTTGACGGATCGGCGAGGTCCGATTTTGTAGAGGTTTCTTGTCGGAGCGCTTCTTTTCTAATCGGAGCGCGACAAGGCAATCGAGATCACATTGTCAGTATCTGTTTCAGGTAGCTCGAACAGCATTGGCAAAACTTGGCCGCTCGGCGGCGTTCTCATGATCACCGTCCCTAAGCGAGCTCGGACTTTACGACTTTCCAGGGTACCTATGGTCCTGACGCAGCGGGTGGAGCTAGCCGTCACTTCCCTACACCCTGTGCGCCGCCAGCAATCTCGCGTAGACAGGCCTGCCCGCATCCGACGCTGTGACGTGAGAACCTCATGCGAATCCTGTTGCCTGTCTTCTTCCTCTGCCTGACCAGCCTGTCGCCCGCCAAGGCCGCGGCGGGCGATTGCGGCGATGCCGCCGCGCTGGTGCAGCAGGCCTATCCCAAGGCCCGAAAGAGCGCCGACGGCACCTCGTTCACGCTTGAGCCTCATACCAGCATCGCCTCGACGCTCCCGGAGAGCGAAGCGCCGTTCGGCCTGATCTGCAAGATTTGGCCCGCCCATGTCGACCTGCTGTTGGTCGCAGTGCCGCTGATTGACAGCGCTAACGGCGACCACCTGCATGTCGGCGATATCGAGCTTCTGATCGTCGACAGGAATACGCTGCGTGTGCGCCAGCGCCTGCTCCAGCCCGGTCTGATGACCGATGACGCGATTGTCATCGAGAAGGTGGAATTCGATACCGGCCGCTATGCACTGGCCCCTGAGGTAACCGCCTTCGGCCTGAGCATCGAACTGGCACACCATTCGCTGACCGCTCCCTTCACTGAAACCGACCTGCGGCTCTACGCTCTCACCGGCGATACGCTACGCGTGGTGCTCGACGGGCTCGTGGTGGCCGGCTCTGGCGGCGATAGCGATGGTAATTGCGCCGGATACTTTCATTCCAGCCAGGTCAGCCTGGCGATCAGCCCGGCGAGCCATCAGGGCTATCACGATATCACCGCGGTTGAGCGGACGAATACCGATAATCCCTCCCCCGATCAGAATGGCGAATGCCAGTCCCATCCTGGCAAGCCGGTGAAGCGTACCTACCGGCTGCGCTATGACGGCAGCCGCTATGCGGTTCCCGCGGCACTCAAGGTGATGGGGTTGTGAGGCGGTCGCACACGTCCCTGCCTTGGTTCGTCAATGTCATCAATTCCAGTTGAACGGGTATCGACCGTTAATTCTCTCGTGGTAGGAGGCGCTCAAGGGGGCTCTTCTCAAAGGAGCTGATGATTTGTGGTGGTCAAGATTCAAAAGGGGTTTTGCCGGAACGTGGGACGACAGACTTGACGGGCTATTCTCCGCAAAGGTCGACTACGCCGGAAAATCCATTCTCGATGTTGGCTGCAATATGGGTGTTGTCGCCTATGAGATATCCAAGCTGAAACCCAGTTCGATCCACGGGATCGACGTTGCCAAGCCGCATATCGAGACTGCAAAGATGTTGTTGAGCGGCTCCCCGGTACATGCCCGGTTCGATCGCCTAAACCTCGGCAGCCGGCGCCTCGGCAATATCCTCTTACCGAAATACGATATCGTCCTGCTGCTGGCCGTCTATCAGCACATGCAGCGCAACATCGGCCCGGGCAAGGCGCGAAGGGTGCTTTCCAATATTGTGAGGCGCACCTCGAACGTCGTTGCCCGCGTTCCGCCTGGAACGGATGGCGAATTTATCGAAACGCTTTCTGACGAGGGGTTCCAGGTTAAGAGCACTCACACATCGCCTCTTGGCAGTCATGTGCTGGTGCTGGAGAAACCTGCCTTCGGAAATGCGCAGCCATGATGACATCATTGTTTGTGGTAATCTGCCTCGTCAACATCCCATGTGGCAGCAGCGGGCGCAGACCCGCTGCCTGCCTGCAACCCGGCCCGGGCAACGCCGATTCGCCGGCAGAAAGCATCTTGCGGATGGACCTCGCGACAATGCCGTTGATATTGAGGGCTGCGGCTGCGGTGTTCTCTGCCACTTCCTTAACAGACTGGATGCGCCCGTTCGCGTAGGTGACGAATACCAATTTGGCCGTCACGGCGAGAGCACTGGCCGTCCCGCCTGCGGTCAGCGCGCCGCCGGTGTCGAAATTCAGCTGTGCGTTATCAGCTCGCAGGCGCCCGTCCAGCGCTCTGGCTCAGGGCGCCGGGCGAGTGAACAGGGTTCGGAATAGCTCCTCAGCACGCCGCAGTCCTTCATCTGTCAGAAACACTGACTTCGCCTTGTTTGCCGGATTCGCGATCAGCCCCTTCTCGTACAAGCGATCCAGAGCATTCCAATCTAACCCCTTCCAGGCGCGCCTCTCTTCATGCAGCGTCAGCCAAAGCAGGCCCATAACGGCATCGTCGATCTTGTCGGTGTCGATCTCCATGCAAGCAGTTTAACACGCGAAAGCTGCTGCCACGATCCACACCGGATGGTTACTCCCTGCCACGAGCGTTCGCCTGAAAACAAGTGCCTCACTCAGGCGTCGCATCCGCGACGGCGTCAACGGGGGCGACGAGCCGGGACGGGATTGGAGTCATCATGATGCCTAAGGGGCCGTGGCAGCGTTGCCGCTGGCAATGAAATGCGAATTGGCGAAATCCTCGTCGTCGCTGTGGTTGCGCTTACCGCAGGCGAGCGGCGCACCATTCAGGTGCGCGTCATGCTGCCGGCAGCGCGCGTCACCCCGCCGCGGTGCCCATTCCATAGTGCGACCGACGCGCGGATACGTTCGCGGGACACTTTCTTCTCCGACGCGCTCTCCGACGGCAGAAGTCTCAACCTTGCCAGACGCGAATTTTGACTCCTGAGCGGTATCGCGGAGCGCATTCCGGGCCACAATCGACTTACGACATCCCCGTCCCTGATTCACCGCCCGTCCAGCGCCAGAATGGGGAATCCGCTGTGAGGGTTGCGGCTTAGCAACAACCGCTCAAGGTCGGTCCGACGTTGCAGGGCTGACGTGTTTTCATCGAGCCAAGACTGACTCTGGTACCGTGCCGGGAATGAGCTATAGTTCACACACTAAGACGGCCGGGCGCTTGCACAATGGCTGGACTGGGTGAACAGATTGCGCGTCAGCAACGCACTATGGGACCGCTCCTGGTGGCGGCAGTGGTCATCGGCCTTGTCGGTCTGCCCGTGGCAGCCTGGCTCGACCTCCGAGACCTATCGGAACGGATGCTGCGCAGGCAAGCCAGCGAAATCAGCCGCATCATCGACGAAATGCGCGGATTCTACGGCAGCGACGTCGTGGGACGCGTGCTGCAAGCTAACGGCGTTGTGACCGCGACGCACAACTACCGGGACGTGCCAGGCGCGATCCCTATTCCAGCAACCCTCTCGATCGAACTCGGCAAGCGCATCAGCGCTCATGACGGCTCGGTCAAATATCGGTTCGTCTCGGATCTGCCTTTCAAAGGTCGCGCGCCCCACCAGCTCGATGCGTTCGAGCGGAATGCAATCTTGGCTTTGCGCGCCAACCCGAAGGAGCCGATCATCGAGGTCTCGGGCTCACTGTTTGACCGGCAGGTCCGCGCCGCGGCCCCTGTCATAATGGGACAAGTGTGCGTGACCTGCCATAACTCACACCCGGACAGCCCCAAGACGGACTGGACGGTAGGGGATGTCCGAGGGATCCAGGAGATATCAGTCAATCAGCCTATCGCTGCGAACGTGCTGACCTTCAAGTATCTGCTCCTATATTTCGGTTTCGCGGCGGCGGCGGGCCTGACGTTCATTCTCCTGCAGCGTCGGCAGTCCGCGTTGATTCAGGGCATCAACAAGGAGCTTTCGGAGGCAAACGACTTCCTGGCCGCGATTTCATTGAAGATCGCCAAATACCTTTCGCCTCAAATCTACAAAAGCATCTTCAGCGGCCAGAAGGACGTCACCATCGCAACCGAGCGCAAGAAGCTCACAATCTTTTTCTCCGACGTCAAGGATTTCACCGCGATCGTGGAACGGCTCCAGCCCGAGGACCTGACGCTTCTCCTCAACGAGTACTTCACCGAGATGTCGACGATCGCGCTCAAACACGGCGGCACCGTCGATAAGTTCATCGGCGATGCGCTTCTTGTGTTCTTCGGAGACCCCGAGACGCAAGGCGTCGAGGAAGACGCGAGAGCCTGCTTGCGCATGGCTGTCGACATGCAGCGTCGGCTGGAGCAGTTGAACAGGGTGTGGCATGACCGCGGAGTTGAACGGCCCTTCCGAGCTCGCATGGGCATCAATACGGGCTATTGCAATGTTGGGAACTTCGGTTCCGATGATCGGATGGACTACACGATCATTGGAGCCGAGGCGAACTTGGCGGCCCGGCTGCAGTCGATTGCCGAGCCCGGCGGCATCTGCCTCAGCTATGAGACTTACGCGCTCGTGCGCGACCTTGTCCGGGCGCGTCCATTGGCACCGATAGCCATGAAGGGGATCAGCCGAGAGGTTGTCCCCTACGAAGTCGAGGGCCTCCTGGGTGAACTCGCCCAGCGCCCTCAGGTCATCAGCGAGCATGCGACTGGTCTCGACTTGTTCCTCGATGTTGAGGCAATCGACGAGAACGGGGTGGAGCGGGCGAAGAAACGACTTTCGGAGGCGCTCCTGGCCTTAACCATCCGAAGCAAGCCCGCCGCACTTTAGGTTCTTGAACGTGATCCAATCTGGACCGTGGCCAGCCAAGTAAAGTCCGGTTCAACACCGTTCAGGCGCGCCGGGTCCCGGCCAGGAGTTCGCGCATCATCCTCGTTGGTCATCAGCGCCGTCAGGGCCGAGGCGTCGATGAACATCAGTGATTCTCGTACAGGCTGTCGCGAAACGCCTTGTCGGCGGGCCTGCCGCGATCAGGCTTGCCCGGGGTCGCAGATCACGGCAGAACCTGACGCCGATCTCTACGAGGGACGCTCTAGCCTGTTCGCGCTCAAGCTCATGCTTGAGCGCGGCATGGACGGCCTCTGTCAGACCAGTCCTCTTAAGTGCGGCGAGCCGGCGGGCCAGTGCGTCGGTCTCGGGATTTTTGATGTGGAACGCCATCACTCGCTCGTATAGCCGTTCAAGTCTATCGGTATACGGCACACCGTGTGAAGGTCCGGGGAGCGTCGACCGGAAGGGTCACCAACGGAATCGGCCACGCCAACCGACCGAGTTGGTGGCTGCGCCTCGCTTGCCGCAGGCTGGATGGGACCGTAACCCTGTTGTTTACAGACCCCGAGCATATGTGATCGGTAAGCGGCGTTTCCGGATACCTTTCGGGAGTGGCCGCGATCTGTGAGGTTGCCGATCCTGTGTTGGGATTGGAGATCGGCTTGGGTCTGGACTTGACCGGGGCGCGACGAGTCGCTGGCTGAGATCGCCGGTCTGATCGATATCACGGTCGATGCCATGACGGGGCGAATCTCCTGCTGCTCCGCTGACTCGACGTTATATCAGGCGGCGCTAATTATCGGTCCTCGGGTCAAACACCTTAGAAGGCCGACATGCTGAAACCATCGTGGAACAACGCTCGAGGAAGCGAGGAAGCCGACTTCTATCTCTTTTTCGCAGCTATGCTGATCGTATCACAACGCGGCGGGTCACACGCAAACTTGATTCGTACGGAGATTGGCTGAGAGCCCTCACCCTGACACTACTCCCGACGAGGAAGGCTCATCACTGCAATGCCTGCGATCGCGGTGTGGCGGCTTTTTACCGTTTCGGGCGATACACGCTTATTTGCCCGCTTTGTCATGCTCTGGATCGTGAGCGGTTTTTGATTTGTGCTCTAGACCGTAAGCTTCTCGGGCTTCCGGCGGGGTCGCTTAGAATTCTCCAGATTGCGCCGAGCGAGAAGGGGCTTTCAAAGAGACTATCTCAGGCGGGCAACCTCATTAAAGGCGATATCGAGCCCGGACGGTACGGCCCCGATACCGTGCAGGTTGACCTAATGAACATGAACGGCATCAGCGATCTCGATATTGTCGTCTTGTGCCATGTCATGGAGCACGTACCTGACGATCGGCATGCTTTTCGGCAAATTTGGTCATCCCTTAAGCCTCGAGGACAGGTCGACAGGTCTGGATCCAAGTACCGCTTATCTATCGTCAAACGCTCGAAGCCACGCCATCCATGTCACGGAGCGAGCGCGACGAGCGCTTCGGCGGGTCAGATCACGTGCGAGCCTACGGACCCGATATCAAGGAGCGTATCGAGGACGTGGGTTTTACGGTCGCTCGAATACATTCAGACCGTATACCTGCCGCCGATCGCGAGCGTCTTGGGCTTCTCCCCGATACTCTCTTTATCGCCGAACGGGCCGAGCAACACAATTCGGATTGAGAGCGCGAAGTTCCCGACGCCATCCTTGGTGGCGATCATCGCTACTGTGGGCAAGCGCATCGCGGATCGCGTCACGTTGCACATTCCGACAGCCAATTTCCCTATTCGATCATCGATGCGAGAAGCTCTGATAGCGGCCAGCAGTTACTTTCACACCGTCACACCTGCGCTTTCACACCGATCTGGAACTGCGCTTACCGGAGGCGATAGGTCGTGCATCCGAAGAACGCCGGTCAGGTCTGACGCGGTCCTTTGGTTTGCGCAACCAAGGTCTATCGGGATTGAGCAGCCTTGCCGCTGGCGACGAAATGCGGGTTAGCGAAATCCTCGTCGTCACTCTGGTTGCGCTTGCCGTAGGCGAGCGGCTCACCATCCAGCGTGCGCGTCATGCCGCCGGCGGCGCGCAGCACCGCGTCACCCGCGGCCGTATCCCACTCCATAGTGCGGCCGAAGCGCGGGTAGACGTCCGCCTCGGCGCTGGCAACGAGACAGAATTTCAGCGACGAGCCGACCGAGACGATCTCGGCGGCGCCAAGCGCGCGGATATAGGCGTCGGTTTCCGGCGTGTTGTGGGACCGGCTGGCAACGACGGTCAGCGGCACCATACCGGCCCTTGCCGAAATCGGCTGGCGATCGACGATCTCATAGTCCTCATTGATCTCGATCGTTTCCGCTTTGCCCGGCCGGCCAGAAAAGAAGCGGCCGGTGCAAGGCGCGAAGACGACGCCGATCTCAGGCACGCCATGGCGAACCAACGCGATGTTGACAGTGAAATCGGTCCGCCGGTTGACGAACTCCTTGGTGCCGTCGAGCGGATCGATCAGGAAAAAGGCGTCGCCGAGATCCGGTGCCATCATGCCGGCAGAGGCTTCTTCCTCGGCCACGCACGGAATCTCGGGAAATGCGGCGCGTAGCCCGGCAAGGATGATCTTCTCGCTCTCGCGATCCGCCTCCGTCACTGGCGAACTGTCCGACTTGCTGTCGACCGCACAGCCGGCACGAAAGACGCGCATCACCTCGCGCCCCGCCGCCAAGGCAAGGTGCTCGAAGACGGCGAGCATCGCTTCGTCGTCAGATACCGCCGCCGCTGTCATATTGGTCTTCGGCAATGTCCCGCTCGTTCAGCCAGTGTTCCAGGGCGTCCACCATCTCCTCGGCCGATCTGCCGAGGGTCTTGAGATGGATTTCGGGCTTTTCCGGCACCTCATATGGTGAATCGACGCCGGTGAAATTCTTGATCTCGCCATTCAACGCCCGCGCATAGAGACCCTTCGGATCGCGCCTGGCGCATTCCTCGAAGGGAGTATCGACAAACACCTCGACGAATTCGCCGTCGGCCATCAATTCGCGCGCCATGCGCCGCTCGGCGCTGAACGGCGAGATGAACGACACGATGACGATCAGCCCGGCATCGGCCATCAGGCGTGCCACTTCGGCGACGCGGCGAATGTTTTCGACACGATCGGCGTCGGTGAAGCCGAGATCGCGGTTGAGGCCGTGACGAACGTTGTCGCCATCCAGAATGTAGGTATGGCGCCCGGTGGCGAACAGCTTCTTTTCGAACAGATTGGCGATGGTCGACTTGCCCGAGCCCGAAAGCCCGGTGAACCAGAACACGGCTGGCCGCTGGTTCTTCATATCGGCGCGGGCGCGCTTGCCGACATCGAGCGACTGCCAGTGGATGTTTTCGGCGCGGCGCAGCGAATGCAGGATCATGCCGGCGCCGACCGTGGCGTTGGTGATGCGGTCGATGAGGATGAAGGCGCCGGTGGTGCGGTTCTCGGCAAACGGATCGAAGGCGATCGGCGACCGCGTCGAGATATTGCAGATGCCGACTTCGTTCATTTCAAGCGACTTGGCCGCCTCATGGGCAAAGTCGTTGACGTTGACGCGGTATTTCAGGTCGGTGACGGTGGCGCTGGTCTGGTCGGTCTCGGTGCGCAGGATGTAGGAGCGGCCAGGCAGCAGCGCATGTTCGTCGAACCAGACGATGTTGGCGGCGAACTGGTCGGCGACCTGCGGCCGCGCCGCCGGCGACACCAGCATATTGCCGCGCGAGACTTCCACCTCGTCGTCGAGGACAAGAGTGATGGCCTGGCCGGCGATAGCCTGCTGAAGGTCCCCGCCATGCGAAACGATGCGCCTGACACGCGAGGACTTGCCGGATTTCGCGACGACCACCTCGTCGCCCGGCGCAACCGACCCGGAGGCTACGGTCCCGGCGAAACCCCGGAAATCGAGATTGGGGCGGTTCACATATTGGACAGGAAACCGGAACGGCAATTCGACCGCGGCCTCGTCGACCGAGACGGTTTCGAGATGTTCGATCAGCGTCGGGCCGGAAAACCAGTTTGTCCTATCGGAACGGCCGGTAACGTTGTCGCCATAGCGGGCCGACATAGGGATGGGCATGATCGACTGGAAACCAAGATCGCGTGAGAACTGCCCGTAATCCGTGACGATCCGTTTAAAAACCGCCTCGTCGAAACCGACAAGATCGATCTTGTTGACAGCGAGGACGATGTGGCGGATGCCAAGCAGCGAGGCAATGATCGAATGCCGCCTGGTCTGGCGCAACACGCCCTGGCGGGCATCGATCAGCACGATGGCGAGATCCGCGGTCGATGCACCCGTCGCCATGTTACGCGTGTATTGTTCGTGGCCGGGCGTGTCGGCGACGATGAACTTGCGCTTTGGCGTGGCGAAGAAGCGATAGGCGACGTCGATGGTGATGCCTTGCTCGCGCTCGGCCTCGAGGCCGTCGACCAGCAGCGCGAAGTCGACGTCGTCGCCGGTGGTGCCGTGCTTGCGCGAATCGCGCTCGAGCGTGGCCAGCTGGTCCTCGAAAATCTGCTTGGTGTCGGAAAGCAAGCGCCCGATCAGCGTCGACTTACCGTCGTCGACCGAGCCGCAGGTCAGGAAGCGCAGCAGCGACTTTCGTTCCTGCGCCGCCAGATAGTCGCGGACGCCGTCGGTCGGGGCGAGGCTCTTGGCCATGATATGGCGCATACTCAGAAATACCCCTCGCGCTTCTTCTTTTCCATCGAGCCGGCTTCGTCGCGGTCGATCAGGCGACCTTGCCGCTCGGAAGTGCGCGCCGTGAGCATTTCGCCGACTATCGCCTCCAGAGTGTCGGCCTCCGAGTCGATCGCGCCGGTCAGCGGATAGCAGCCGAGCGTGCGGAACCGTACCATCCGGTTCTCCACTGCTTCGCCGGGCCGCAGCTGCATGCGCTCATCATCCCTCAGGATGAGCATGCCATCGCGCTCTACGACCGGCCGCTCCTTGGCCAGATACAGCGGCACGATCGGGATGTCTTCCTGGAGAATGTACTGCCAGATGTCGAGCTCGGTCCAGTTCGACAACGGGAACACCCTGATCGATTCACCGGCAGCGACGCGGGTGTTGAAAATCTTCCACATCTCCGGCCGCTGGTTCTTCGGATCCCAGACGTGCTGGGCGTTGCGGAACGAGAAGATGCGCTCCTTGGCGCGCGACTTCTCCTCGTCGCGCCGCGCGCCGCCGAAGGCAGCGTCAAACCCGTATTTGTCGAGCGCCTGCCGCAGCGCCACTGTTTTCATCACATGAGTATGGGTGTTGGAGCCGTGGTCGAACGGATTGATGTTGTCGCGCACGCCGTCTTCATTGACATGGACGAGGAGATCGAAACCGAGCTTTTGCTGCATCTGGTCGCGAAAGGCGATCATTTCGCGGAATTTCCAGGTCGTGTCGACATGGAGAAACGGAAAGGGCGGCTTGGCGGGATAGAACGCCTTCATCGCCAGATGCATGAGCACGGACGAATCCTTGCCGACCGAATAGAGCATCACCGGCTTGGCGAAAGCCGCGGCCACCTCGCGAAAGATATGGATGGATTCAGCCTCAAGCCGCTGAAGGTGCGTAAGCGCGATGGTCATGGACTGTGAGCGTTCTTTCGTGCCATTCACAGAAGGGCTGTAACGGGCGCGATCTTCAGCCGCGGGGTTCAAGCTGCACTTCTGGACAATCTATTCTCGTGCGGGCCTTCTAGCAGATCGTTCCTGCCCAGAACAATGCAAGACAAGCCAGCGGCCGAGTGGTTCGGGAATGAATTTTCCATGCAGATGGGTAAACTGGGAAATTTCTACCCAGGGACCAATTGCGCTTACGAGGGGCAGGAAAATATTGCCTGGGCGGGGAAGGTGATTGCCAAGCTATTGAACATGATTGTGATCACGCACCGATGAGCATTGTGATCACGCACCGATGAGCTGCCGCCGAAATGAGATCCAATGTTGCGCTCTCTAAAGTTGTGCCAATTTCCGGTGCCGCCGGCCGCCCAGGTCAAAGCAGGTCTTCGCCTGGTGCCTGGAAGCGCGTAAACAGGCAAACAGGCTGCTTCGGTACAGCAAGATTCTCGTGCTTTTGTGCCGCGGTTGTGGCATGACTAGAAGCCTGCGGCGCAACGCCCAAGTCTATCACGGAAGCCGAACCCGTCCGCTGACGGCGGTGTGATTGAGCTTGAGATTGACGTCATCGCAATGTGCGTTGGCCGTGGTGCCGGCACCAATCCGGTGAGAGCAGATAATCCACACTTAAGGCGATGACGTGATCGGGCCGACGGGTGCGGGCCTTCGCCGCCGCAACCAAAAGGCGAAGATACTCAGCCCGGACAAATGAACCAATGCCTGCAGGTCAGCGGTAGGTCCTCAACGACCGTGGTGCGCGGCCATGGCATGGGCCAAATGACTACGCTATGGTGAGGCTTGGCTTTGAGGAATCATATTTGAAATGGATGGAGGTTCGACGCTGGCCTGTCTGCGGGCGGGGCGAGCAATCGCCGCGGTAGTGGTTGTTATTCACCAATCGGCAAAGAGCGTCGAGGCATTTGTGGGGACGCTTCCTGGCCATTGGTCTGCTCTATTCGAGCGTGGAAAAGGCTGGTCCGCGTCTTTGTGCCTTATTGGCCGATTGGGCTTGGCCTTGCTGCCGTATACACGATCTTGCCAGCCTTCAGCCCCGCGAGTGGAATTGGCTCACCAGTATTTCGCTATTGTTGCTCGCAGATCCGCCAGCGCTGAGCGTGGCATGGACGCTGCAACAGGGGCTTGTGATTTTCGGCGCGCTTTTCTTGGCTGCCAGGGTATGGACCGGCATGGCTTTGGCAAGGCGAATAGTGCATGGCTCCCCGCCTTTGGTGCCGCCGTCCTGGTGTTGTTTGTAGCGGTCGGAGCAACACGCGAGTTCAGTCCGCTGGTCGGGCTCGGTCTCACCCTTCTTCTCCCCGTCGTTTGTCGCGCTGAGGACGATACGCGGTTCACAGTGCCGGTCTTCGCCGTGCTGATCGGCAACGCTTTCTACGCGGTCTGCGTGATCTACAACCCGCTTTTGTCGGCAATGTCGCGGATCGTGGCGCGTGTTCCGATGGTTGGGACATGGTCGCGATCCTTAGCGATCTGCACCATGGTTTCGGCTTTGGCGGGACTTACCTACAATCTCCTTTATGATAGGCCGGCAATGCGAGCGGTCAGGAACTGGTCCCGGTCGAACAGTCGTGTGCCCGTTGCGCCAGCCTAGAGACAAGGTTCTGTTCATTACGATGGCTGCGGTGATATTGACCTACGTCTGCGTGATCATTTTACCGTTTATAGCGGCTTTGCTGCTTGATAGTTCGTCCTCTGTCCTGACTTGGATGCGGCTCGTGTTCATGAGCTTTCCTTCAGGTTGAGGTCGTAAAAGGAACGCGCGCGGAAAATCTCTCGCTCGATTGCAGCTGATGTGACCGTGGCAGCAATAATAGCCAAGTGGTTGATCTTCGGGCTCGGCGCTTCCCAGAGCGTCCCTCGCCTTCTCACCTTCCCAAACACATCCGATCCGAAAAGCCTGATGCCATCTACTCCCGATGTTCGATACCGCTCTTTTTGCATTCGCCGCGCGAAGGACATTGGGCTGCCATCCATCGCTGGTTTCAAAGAACCAATCAATCTCAGCCCTCAGCCCTCAGCCCAACGAAACTGACATCTTTTCCCAAAAGGCGAGCAAAGCGCCGGGACACACGGCTTCTGCTGGCATCGTCCATAAGTGGGATATAGAACAAAGTGGTTGCGGTTTCTTCGCCTCAGCTGCCCGCTTACGAAGATCAAGCTCGCCGAAGCAATCCGCTACACGCTCTCACGCTGGGAAGGCCTCTCGTGCTTCCTTGACGACGGCCGCATCGAGATCGACAGCAACATCGTCGAACGCTCCATCCACAAGAACGCGCTCTTCGCAGACTCTGACGGCGGCGCCGAACACTGGGCAGTCATCGCCTCGCTGCCTCGCTGATCGAAACCTACAAGCTCAATGGTGTCGAACCGCTCGGCTATCTCGCCGATGTCCTCACCAGGATCGTCAGCGGCCACCCAACAGCCAGATCGACGATCTCCCTTGGGTCTGCATCAACAAGCTCGAGATCAAGGCCGTAGCCTGATATCATGAGTGCCCTTCTCTCGCGGGCCTCATTGGCGAAGCGCGTGTCGGTCTCACAACTGCAGAATTTCGGTGAAGCAGGCTTGGTCATACAATCAATGCCTGGGTCGCCCTCAGTTCACAAGACGACCCACCAATTCTTCCGTCGACTTTCGCCAGTCCGGCGCCGTCCACCCGAACGTCGCCGCAAATTTTTCCGTCGACAAACGCGAATTGAACGGACGTTGCGCTTTGGTCGGATAATCCGCAGTGGCGATCCCCCGAACTCTCGCATGAGGGCCCCCTAACGCCCGGCTCGTGCGCAGGATATGGCCGGCAAAATCGCTCCAATTGGTTTCGCCACTTCCAGCTAGATGGTGGACGCCGAAAGATGCAAAGCTTGCGTCGCATAGTTTTGCAGAAGCTTCCAATATTCCGTCAGCAAGATTAAGAGCCGATGTTGGATTTCCCCACTGGTCGGCGACCACGGCTATCTCGTCGCGCTCCGCCGCCAGCTTCAGCACCGTCTTCACAAAATTCCTGCCGAACGGGCTGTAAATCCATGCCGTGCGCAAGATCAGATGACGCGGATTGGCCTGGGCGACCGCCTGCTCGCCGGCGAGCTTTGAGGCGCCGTAAACGCTGCGCGGGCGAGGCTCATCGGCTTCGGTATAGGCGCCTTGGCCGCTGCCGTCGAAAACATAGTCGGTCGACAGGTGGATCACCGGCGCGCCGAGGCTTGCCGCGGCCGAGGCGACGTGACCGGCCCCGGCTCCGTTGATGGCGAACGCAAGCTCGGGTTCGTCCTCGGCCTGGTCGACGGCGGTGTAGGCGGCGGCGGAAACGACGAGATCCGGCCGGGCAGCGGCCAGCGCTGGGGCGATCGTTTCCGGCTTCGCCAGATCAAGCTCTGGCCGGCCGACCGCTATGACCTCGAAGCCCGGCAGGGCACCCGCTCGCTCCACGAGGCTTTTGACGACCTGGCCATCGCGCCCCGTAACGACAAGCCTCACGCGGCCCCCTCGCACATCTCGCCCAACCGCTCGCCCGCATATCGGTCGCGGCGGATCGGCCCCCACCACCATTCGTTCGCAAGATACCAATCGATCGTCCTGGCGAGGCCACTGTCGAAGCTCTCGCTAGGCGCCCAGCCGAGATCGCGCCCGATCTTTGAAGCGTCGATCGCATACCGGCGGTCGTGGCCTGGGCGGTCGGCGACAAAGCTAATGAGATCGCGATACCGCCGCGCGCCGGAACGCGGCCGCTTGTTGTCGAGAACGTCGCAGATCGACTCGACTACCTGCAAATTGGTGCGTTCCGAGCCTCCGCCGACATTGTAGCTGTCACCGATCACGCCTCGGGTCGCGACCATGGCCAGAGCGCGAGCGTGGTCTTCAACGAAGAGCCAGTCGCGTACGTTGCTGCCGGCGCCGTAGACCGGCAGTGGTTTCTCCTCGAGTGCGTTCAAGATGACGAGCGGGATCAGCTTTTCGGGAAAATGGAAAGGCCCGTAATTGTTCGAACAGTTCGATAGCACCACCGGCAGACCGTACGTGTCGTGCCATGCGCGCACCAGGTGATCCGAGGCCGCCTTCGATGCCGAATAGGGGGAGGATGGCGCATAGGGTGTCTGCTCGGTGAAGACAGTGTTGTCGAAAGGCAGATCTCCGAACACCTCGTCGGTCGAAACATGGTGGAACCGAAACCGGCTTTTTTTCTCGCCGGGGAGTCTGCGCCAGTATTCCAGCGCCGAATTGAGCATTCGATAGGTTCCAACGATATTGGTCTCGATAAACACGTCGGGCCTGTCGATCGACCGATCAACGTGGCTTTCAGCGGCCAAATGGATGACGATGTCGATCTCATCGCGATGCAACACCTCAAGGACCGCCTTGTCGTCGCAAATGTCAGCGTGTTCGAACCTATAATTGTGGGAATTCTCAATCGCGCGCAGCGACGCGAGATTACCGGCATAGGTGAGCTTGTCGAAGTTGGTGACTCGGTAGGCCGGATTGCCGCACAAATGCCGGCACACCGCCGAGCCGATGAAACCTGCTCCTCCCGTCACCAAAAAGTTCATGTCGCCCTCCTGACCCGATCAGCTTGGCCAGACACCATCATGCGAACACTTCGGCAACTGCGAGCGTCGGCGCTTTAAGGTCCTTGTCCGAAAGCTGAAATCCACCGATCATTGCCGGCCATTCAATGCCGATGACGGGGTCGTCGAACCGAATTGATCGATCATGCTCAGGTGAATAGGAGTCGGTGACCTTATACAGCACCTCGGTCTCTGGCACGAGCGTAAGGAAACCGTGCGCAAACCCTTTCGGCACTAGGATCTGATTGCCCTTTTCGGCAGAGATCTCAAGCGCCACCCATTTCCCGAATGTTTTCGAGCTTCTGCGAATGTCGACTGCCACATCTAGCACCTTGCCTCGGACGACGCGTAACAGCTTATCCTGAGCACGCGGTGGAACTTGATAATGAAGTCCCCTCAATACACCGCTAGCGGCGGAATAGGAGTGGTTATCCTGAACGAAACGCAATTCCAGGCCGGCGTCTGAAAACCGCTCCTCATTGTAGGTTTCGACGAAGAACCCCCGCGCATCACCGAGCCTTATCGGCACGATTTCTAGCACTCCATCAAGGGCGAGCGGCCTGATCTCCAGCATCTAGTTCGCCTTCAATTCGGCCACGCGCCTGCGCAGGTAGGCGGCATATTCATTTTTTCCCAGGCGCGTGGCGCGATCCAGAACCTTGTCTGCTGTCAGCCAGCCCTGCTCAAAAGCGATTTCTTCCGGGCACGCCACCTTGATACCTTGGCGGTGCTCGATCGTGCGCACGAATGAAGAGGCTTCGTGCAAACTGTCGAGGGTGCCGGTGTCGAGCCAAGCGTATCCGCGGCCTAGCTGGTGAACTTGCAACTGCCCGCGTTGAAGATAGACGTTGTTGACCGCAGTAATCTCAAGCTCGCCACGCTCCGAGGGTTGAATCGTCGGGGCGATATTCACGACATCATTGTCGTAGAAATAGAGGCCGGTAATGGCCCAATTCGACTTCGGCACTTTCGGCTTTTCTTCGATCGTCAAAGCAGTGCCGCTGGTTTTGTCAAATGAGACAACGCCGTAGCGCTGCGGATCCTCGACATGATAAGCGAATACCGACGCGCCGCTTTCGCGCGAAGCTGCCGCACGGCATAACTGTGACAGCCCTTCGCCGAAATAGATGTTGTCGCCAAGAATCATCGACACACTGTCATTGTGGATGAAATCGCGCCCGATGATGAATGCTTCTGCGAGCCCATTGGGATGGGGTTGCACCGCATAAGAAAGGTCGAGCCCGAATTCTGATCCGCTCCCAAGCAGCTCTTGAAAAACTGGCAGGTCGCGCGGGGTCGAGATCACCAGAATCTCCCGGATTCCCGCCAGCATGAGCACGCTCAGCGGATAGTAGATCATCGGCTTGTCGTATATTGGTAGGATTTGCTTTGAGACCGCTAGCGTGAGCGGATACAGTCGAGTTCCGCTGCCACCAGCAAGGATAATGCCTTTCAACAAGCCCTCCTAATAATCGCCTTGGCTTCCGGGCGGCACAATTGTTCGTGCTTATGCAGCGCGCGGCGGCTTGTCAATCACGCCCCAGAATTGAGATCGTGAACAGCCGCGTAGTCCCCTGCTATCAAAGTTTGCCACCGAAGGTTTTGCCAAGCCCGACGACATTCCTACGGCGAAGTTCCAACGGGAACAAATAGCTTATCACCATTATGGTCGATCTCGATCAACTCGTTCTTCTGTGCCAAACGTTCAGCGAATCCTTTATGGAAGATTATCGCGTTCATATAGGCAAACGTCATGGCCAGCGCTGCGGTTCGCAGTGGATAATCAACCAACGAATGAATGAGAAGAAAAGACACTGAGAGAAATGCCGCCTTCTGAAGCGGGTCGCGGCGAATCTTAGCCAATGCAGTGAAAAGCACAACGAAATAGCCTATCATCAGTACTATAGCTGGAACTCCCCCTTCGAACGCAATTTCGAGATATTCATTATGAGCATGATTGACGTATTGCCTGAAAATCATATTTCGCTTTTCGTAAATCGGATACGCTCTTTGAAAATTGCCGAAGCCAACGCCTGTAGGCCAATTCTCCTTTATTCCATCGATCGTGGTGCGGGCAAATTCTCCTCGTCCGAATCCAGGATCGATCACATCCGCATCGATCTTGGTCCAGGCACCTATAGTATAAACCGAAAGCGCCACGAAAATCAGGAGGATGCTAAGCCCGCTCGCTCTCGAACGGGCCGAAAGAAAGACGATTGATAGCACGGTGATCGCCAGTCCAATCAGAACGCCAGCGCGCGAACCCGCGGCCAGAAGAAGTAGCAACAGCATGGTCAAGCCGACTGATCCGGCCACAAGATGCCCACGGAACAGACCGTAATACACGACGAAGGGGATGGACACAAAAAGCAAAGCCGAAAAGTGATTCACATTTGCAAACAGCCCAGCGTTGATCGTAAAAGGCAGCAGCCCAACAATGGCGACATTGTCCGAGAGCGAGTACTGAATCGCTCCTGCCAAACCGTTGCAAATAACACCTATGAAAAAAAACGGGAGAAGCGCACTGACCTGCTCAACGCGCAACCGCAATACCGCAAGAAAAAATGCCACTGCGGCCAGAAGATAAAGCAGGCATTCGATCGTGCGTCCGACGCCGACGCTGATGAAACGAAATTGGGTTTCTCGGATCCAAGGATCCCCAAGCAGCAGTTCCGGCCGTACCCCCCGGAACATAGCCTTCGGCAGTGGAACGATTTGCAATATTACCA
Source organism: Mesorhizobium sp. M0954 (assembly GCF_040319155.1). Lineage (NCBI taxonomy): Bacteria > Pseudomonadati > Pseudomonadota > Alphaproteobacteria > Hyphomicrobiales > Phyllobacteriaceae > Mesorhizobium > Mesorhizobium sp. M0954. The sequence goes on from NZ_JAMYNR010000031.1 coordinate 31,452, forward strand.
ATGCCGTGGCGAAAACCAGCAGCCACAGAACAGAATGGGGGCTTCTTTGGCCTGAAGTTTGCGAAAGGACGGCCGCCGCCGAGAGAATCGCCGCGACTTCGATGGCACTGTCGGTATAGAGGCCGCCCGCAGTACCACCGCCGATCAGCAGCGATACAAACAAAACGGATCCCAGGAGATATTTATCCCATTCGGACGGCCGGTCGTTCAAGATGGGAGTCTCTCGATGGTCAATTTGTGCATTACAAGCGTACCCACATATCGAAATCGCCAGCTCTCCGCAATGGCGGCGGTCTGGAGCGTCAACAGCTGAAGGGGGCAAGCGGCCTGTCCAACTGAGAAATCCTGGCTCAAATTTAGGCGGTTGTATGTGCCCTCCGGAATGTTGAACCGTGCTATTTCTGCCGCCGGATCAATACATCTGATCGACCAGAACAAATCCTTTGGGAGCTTCAAGCTTCGTGCAGAGGCTATAAGGGAAATCTTATATGAGCCTGGCGGTAGCGCAACATACTGCTGGAGAGCTGAGTCCTTGACCGGCGTGTTCAAAAACCGGACCGTTGCTCCCCCCTCCCCCTCTACTGCATTTTGGGATGTTGCAAATGTAACTTCCAAGCCGGGTTGATTGCGGATCTGCCAATCGAAAGGCTTGCCGCTTGGCACTGGTTCAAAGGTGCCGTTGAAAATGTAACCCCCCAGCGTTCGCTCTCGATCAGACAGGCTGAAAAGAAATAGTCGATAGGCTCGTTCATATTTCTTTTGACGGATATCGCCGCTAATCACTGCCGACAATTCCCCCGACGTTGGCGGTGCGCTTGACCCGGTCAAGTCGAGGAGCAGCCGATTTGCGGCATCTACTCCCTCAGTGGTCCTGCCAAGATCGGCGAACAGGGTGGCTCTCCAAGGCGCCTCCGCCCGTAGGGCCGCCAGGACGGCCTGATATCCACCGGCATCAGAAAGAATTGTCGGCATACTCTCAGCGACCACCGAAAATTGATCGGGCCATCGCCGTAGCAATGTGTCAATCTGGCCGACAGCCTCCGACAAATCACCTGTTTCGATTTCGCGGCCGATTGATCTTTGCAGGGCGTGAATTTCTGTTTTGGACAGTTTTCGAGCCTGATCAAAAAGCTCGTAGGCTTCGACTTTCTCGCCTTGCCGATACTTGATCTCCCCCATCAAGCTGTAGAGGCGGGCGTCCGCAACATCGGACCGAACCCCGCCTGCAGCCTTAACCAGCAATGCCTTAAGATCAGGAGGGTTATTCGTGTCGCTCAGATCGCCACTGATTTCGCCTATCAACGCATCGACGTTCAACGGGTCCAGCGCCAGAGAAACGGCAGGCGTTTCAGTTTCAAGAAATCGACTTAGCCCGATCGAGGAAGCCGCCAACACTAGAACGCATGCGACGAACCAGACGACTGAACGCCGAAGACCTTCCATTAGCGGGCTGGCTCGCTCCATCATCGACTTTGCCCTCAATCTTCGGAGTACTCGAACCGTAGTCGTAGTACTGGTTGTTCATATATTTGTAGCCGTAATTGTAATCGAACTTATTTACCGCGAATTTTGACATCGCGGCGCCAACTACATTCGCGCCGGCGGCTCGCAGGCGCTTCAACGCCGCCTTGGCCGACTTTCGCGTCACCTGATTGGTGGAGATGACCATCAATGTGCCCTCAGCAAGCCTGCTCAGAATGGGTGAATCGGAAAGGCCAACAATCGGCGGAGCGTCGATGATAACGAGATCAAAACGCTTCCCGAGGTTCGTAATGATCAGCGCCATCTTCGGCGAAGAGAGCAGATCGGCAGGGTTTGGCGGAATCGTCCCCGAGGTCAGAACGGTCACATTGGGATATTTCGTCGCCCTAAAAATGGCCGCTAAATCTTCCTTCCGAACCGTGTTTGTCAATAGATTGCTTAGTCCAATTGTGTTGTCGAGACCAAACAGCCTGTGAAGGTTCGGTTTTCTAAGATCGCCGTCAACAATGAGAACTCTTGCACCAAGTGCTGCGAAATCCTGCCCGAGCTTGAAGGACGTGGTCGACTTGCCCTCCGATGGTTCCGAACTCGTAATCAGCAGTGATCGCGGCGCACCTTCCGCACCAGAGAATTGCAGCGACGTACGAAGCGAACGATAGGCCTCCGATAACCCGGATTTCGGATCGGCGACGCTGGCCATGAGTTCCCGATCTTCGACGAGGGGTAATATGCCAAGCACAGCCAACCCCATCTCATTTTCAATCTGCTCCGGGTTGGTGAAGGTATTGTTCAACAGTTCGATGATGTAAATAACAGACGCGCACAACCCGAGAAACGCAGCCAATGCAATCGCGAGATTTATGCTGAGGCGCGGAGAATAAGGGCGATCCGGCTGCGCCGCAAAATCCACGATCGCTGCATTCTGGTTCTTCAGTTCCGAACTGACTCCGGCTTCATTAAGCTTAGTTATAAGGCTGTCATATTGAGATCGATTCGAGTCGACCTCACGCTTCAAAATGGTATACTTAATGTTTTTATCGTTAAAAACAACTTGCGCTCTTTCCATCTCCGCAAGTTTGCTTCTAAGGTCGGCCTCCTTATTCTGCGCCTCTTGATATTTTAGCCGAAGCGAGTCCGTTATGGCCAGGACGCCATTATTGTATAGCCGTTGCAATTCCTTGATCTGGGACTGAAGTTGCTGCATCTCTGGAAAACCTGGCTTCAGAACGCTCAGCTTCTGCTGGTATTGGCTGGTCAAGTCCGCAAGCTTCTCACTCAGGTTCTGCAGCCCCTCGCTTTCCAGAACAGGGCCCAAGCTCGCTCCGCGGCCCTTGTCGATCTGATCCACCACCCGTCCTGCATCAAGACGTTCCTGGATTGCAGTGGCAAGCGCGGTGTTCAGCGCCTCGATGTTGGAGCCTATCAGCGATTTGTCGTCGCCCGTTACCGTGATGCCTGCTTCCTTTGCGTAGGCTACCAGCTCCTCTTCGGACTTCTGAAGCTTTTGCTTCACCTGAAGCACCTGCTCCTGGATAAATTGCCGTGCCAGCTCGGAAGTTTCGCTCGTCTGGTCGAGGCGTTGATCGATAAAGCTTTGCGCGACCTGGTTCGCTACGTCGCTTGCGTATTTCGGGTTTTGGTCGGCAAATGTAATGGACAGCAAGCTTGTGTTAGGGACGAGATTGACCGTCAGGTCCCTTAGAACGCGGCCAATCGCTATTGCCTCACGTTGCTCAGGAGTATTTTGTTGAATGGAAGGCGTTTTAGAAATGCCGAATGCGCGGCGGAAAATGTTGCTAAGGGAAAAGTCTGGCGTCGGGAACAGGAAGTCGGGCTTTTCGCTGAGACCCAACTGGAATACGACGCGCTGCGCCAACGCGCGGCTTCTGAGCTTCTCACGAGCCGTTAGGAAGGTCCGCACGTCGCTGTTTTCAGAAACCACCTCGATATCCTGGAATACTTTCGCGGACGGGACCAATACCTCCAATTGCGTCGTTGCCTGATATTTTGGTGTCTGCATCATGGTAACAATAGCGCCAGCAACGAGACCGGCGGCCGCCATCATGACAATCAGCCAGCGATACTGGGCAACGTAAAAAAGCAGCTTGAGCGGATTGACGCCCTCGGGCTGCTCAGAGTGATCGCGGCCGTACGGGCTGTAGTTTTGCGCACCGTCGTAAAAGAGATCCGCAGACAGAGCCTGGCTATGTCCGGGTCCCGCAATTTGATGTTGCCTGTTGCGATCGAGCATAGCGGTAGATTACCCTAGGTTTGCCTCTGTATTGGCTGAGCGGAAATCTTCTATGGAACCAGTACACCAATCCGAGCTGCATTTGAAGCAACGCCGAGAGCGTCCTTGAGATTGTTCATCGCGATTTTCGATTTCGAAGCGAAGACCACAACCTTGTCTCCACCATAGATGCGTGGATTGCGCATCTTGCCAGCACGAATCTCCTCGACATTGTAATTAGCAACCAATGTGTTTGGGCCGATATTGCGATAGATATAGACCTTTTTTTCGTCCCCAACCGTATTGAAGCCTCCAGCAAGGGCGATCGCATCGATGAGAGAAGAATTGCTCGCTACCGGATAGATCCCAGCCTTGTTAACTTCGCCGTCGACGGTTATTCGCTGTCCGATCGATTCCTTGACAAAGACCGAGACGTCAGGAGATTGCAGGTATTTGGCGCCGTAGGCGGTCTCGATCTCTTGCTCCAACTGACGGACGGTTTTTCCTGCCGCTGTAATCGTGCCGATAAGCGGAAGGGAAATTTGGCCGTTAGAGTCGACTTGAACCGTTCTATTCAAGTTGTCGACCTGAAATACGTTCACATCGAGCACATCGTTCGGAGACAAAGGCTGCTCGCTGCCGTTCTGGGTGTTTTCCGGCGCAGGCAAATCCTTCACCACCCGCAAAGTGCCTCCGCCCGAAAGTGGTGAGGATGATGATGTCAATTGAAGCGCATCCACGGAGGTCGGTGAAGATGGTACCGTCGACGAGGTGCTCGTGCATGCTGACATCACGAGGGACGTGACGAATACGAATAGCGCGCCGACAGGACTTCTTGCCAAACGAAAAACGTCCATCATGCTGTCCCGCCTTTGAACAAGCGACCGAGCCCGCCAAAGCGGCTGCCATTGCCGGTGGGCGATTTTTTCGGACTTACTTTTCCGACTGGCTCGACCGGACGGTTCGCCAATATTTCGCCTGGACGTTTCAGCACCATATTGCGGGCCTCGTCTTCGCCACATCGCTTGGCAGCAGCGGCGACCGCCTGCGAAAGCCCTGGGCGCCGGCGCGTAGCGCTATGGGTATCCGATGCGATGATGTCCACCCTGCCCTCGTCAATCAGTCTTTCCGAATAATAAAGCGCTGTGCGTCCAAAAGCACCAACAATCGAGTCTGCGGTAAGCTGGATAAGGCAGCCCACTGCATTCAACCTCTCGATAACGTCGTAATTCGTTTTGATCCAGGTCAAACGCTCAGGGTGCGTAAGAATCGGAATGAAACCGGCGTTTATGAGGCGTAGCGCAAGATCTTCCATCCGTGGGGGTAAAACATGATGCGGCGGTTCGAACAGAAAATAGCGGGACCTGTTTAAAGTCGGCACACTGCCGGCCGCCAATTGGTCCGGGAGATCCGGCGCTATGTGAACATCGGCGCCAACGTAAAGAGCAAGTGGTATGGCGGCGCGGCGCAGCGCCTGGTGCAACTCCTGAACCGCTCGGACAATATTCGATGTTCCGTTTTCGTATACGCCCGGCGTCACGTGCGGCGTGCACGCCATGTGGGTCGTTCCGTCGGCCACTGCCAGCCGAGCCATTTCCAGCGATTCGGCAAGACTGGGTGAGCCGTCGTCGAGGCCTGGCAAGATATGGGAATGTAGATCGATCATGGGCGTTTGTGGCTGCAACGCAGCAAGATGGCGAGGTCATCGCAAAAAATCACAAATGCGTTACCCGCAATGCAGCGAGTTACACGTGTGTCAAGCTCATGCAATAGGATGAGTGCTGGGTCCCAGCTACTGGCTGACAGAGTCATCATCATGCAGGCCGATGATCAGCGCCGCACCGCCGACTAAAGCGCCAGATACCCGCACGAAAGGGCCGGAACTCAAACAGGCGACACCTGCAATCGCCGATACACAAAAGAAAATGGGACCAAGCGAATGGCGCACCTTCGTTTCCGTCTCTCTAGAACGTGCGGCCCAACCAGCCAACGCGAGCCGCCGAAGACGATTCATTTGGCGCCAGATTAAAGCAATAGGCCGATGCAGCTAACAAATTCGCAAAGCGACATCCGTCCGAACGAAACCACATCCACCAACGGCCTTGCACTTCAGCAAGAACGACAGAGCAGAGGCGCCCGCCTCTGCTGCTGCAGGCTGTCGGGCCACCAGCTTATTGGCTGACGCCGTGGTGTTTATCCGCCGTTGCGGCCAGAATACCAGCCCCAAGAGCCATGCCGCCAAAGATGAAGAGCGGCGTGTTGTTATTGTTGTTGCCGTTGGCATTGCCTGTCTGAGCGGTCTTCTCAGAACCCAGGACGTTGAGGCAAATCTTGTCCTCGACGCGCGAGATATCGAGCGTCGAATTCGCGGGGACACTCAGATTACAACCACCGACCCGAACCGAAGCCGAGCCCTTGCCGCCAACCACGACACGGCTACCGAAATCCAGAGCGCCGCCCGCTTGTGCAGGGCCGTAGCCAGCCACCTGCGAGACCATTACGTCGCCATTGATGTTACCGATCGACCCAATCGGATTTGCACCCTGATAGGCAGTTGCACAAGTGCACGACGCATCCTGCGCGAAAGACGACAACGGGGCGAAGCCGGCCAACACAACAAGTCCGACCAACGCGCTTCTCAACATTTCGTTCATCCGCACCTATCCTTCTGTCCTATGTTACCTGAGGCCCACCTAACCACCAAGCTACTGGTTTGCGCGTAACAGCTTTTTTCGCCAATTCCAACTCATATCGCACGTGCGAGATAATTTTTGGTTTCGGTGTGGTCGATTGAGCACACCATTAGAACGTTTGAATTATCGAAAATGCACATCTTTACAGCTGAGTCCGTGACCGAGCACGCCGCGATTCTCTTGGTGGGTGGCTCCGGAACGAGACGCAATCGAACGAGGCGCAATCGACTGAGCCGGCCTAGCGGCCGCCACCATTAAATTGGCAGGCTTTGCCGTTTTTAACCCAACCGATGGCTCGCCAACAATTCACGACTGGCAATCCATCGCAGCGCAAACCACATCTAGCCTTTGCCGGCCGAAATAACCCGCATGTATGAATCGATTACGATTTTCTCATCGAACTGATTCTCCGCTTTCTTTCGGCTCGCGAGTCCCATCGCCGCGCGCTCGTTCCGTGGCAGTTCCAAGAATTGCGTCAGCTTCTGGGCAAGGTCAGCGGCATTGCGGGGTTGACAGAGATAGCCGTTAACACCGTCGTTGATGACTTCTCGACAGCCCGGAACATCCGCCGCGATCAGCGGCTTACCCATGGCGGCTCCCTCTATGAGAGTCCGCGGCGTTCCCTCCGGGTAATAGGATGGCAGAACGATGCAATCCGCCTCTGTAATGACGGGTCTGACGTCCTCTCTGCGACCATAATACTCGACAATACCCTCGGAGATCCAACCCTGCAGTGTCTCGCGGTCAATGGCGGACGGGTTGTCTGGTCCGAGGAGACCAAGAAGTCCAAAGCTGGCACCAGGGTGCTTCTGCTTGACCAGGCGTGCGGCCTCTACATACTCTCCGATGCCCTTATCCCAGATAAGCCGCGCGATCAGCAAAAACCGCGCGCCGTCCTCTTTCGATGCAGCTGGGGCGAACATTTCAAGGTCGACACCGGAGCCTGGAAGGAGCGAACTTTTTTCTGCTCGAGCCAAGCCCAAGGCGAGAAACAAAGACCGGTCGTCCGGATTTTGAAAGAAGACATGACGCGAATGCCAGAGTGACCAGCGATAGAGTCGGCGGACTAGGTGATTCAGCCAGCCCTTGTTCAGAAAGGCGGTTCCCAAGCCAGAGATGTTGTTGATCGCCCTGACGCCGCAGAGATGCGCCGCAAGCGACCCGTAGATGTTTGGCTTGATTGTGTAACCGAGGAAGAAATCCGGCTGCAGCTTCCGAAATAGCCGCCAAAATCGAAACAAGAGCTGCAGGTCCTGCACCGGAGATGTACCCATGCTTTCCATCGGCATGACTTCGAAACGGCATCCCATTGCAACCAAGGATTGCGAATACTTGGTCTCAGGGGCGACAGCAATGACTTCGACACCCGAAGCTATGAGCGCGCGGATGACTCCGCTGCGGAAATTGTGAAGATTCCAGCCGGTGTTCGCGCAGATAACAACTCTCATAGGAACCATTTCAAAGGGGGGAGATCTGATAGGGGAGCCAAGCATCGGCGTGGGAGGAATAGTTCAGCCACGCAAATTGGACTACAGCAGAGTAGATCACTACCAGTAGGCCTAGAAACCGCGCCGCCCCCTCGGACCAGGCGAACGTGTCTGGCACGCGCGACAGTACCACGAGCTGTAGGGGCAGTAAATACAGGCCCACGCGGTCAACCGCTGTCGTAGACGGCGACAGGTAGAGTGCGGGCACGGTTGCCAAGGCCAGTAGCGCCAATATAAACCACAGGCGCTTCTCCTCAGCTCGCAAATTGAACTTCTGCCAGAAAAGGAGCAAAAGGAGCGCAGGAAGCGCGTTCATCGCCACGCGGATGAATGCGCCGTCCGAATCATATCCCCGCTGGACATAAGTGTACATTAATTGGTCAACACTTTTTCCAAGTAGGGTGAAATAGCCCAGGATTGTGGCCACCCCGACCCAGCAAGCCGTCCACAATCGGCCGCGGTCTTCTGCCAACGCCGAGATTGGGATGAGAACTACGGCACTCTTGTGGAAGGTCGCCGCGGCTAAAACCCAGAACACAAACCGCAGGTTCGATCTTTCGCCGCCAAGAGCGACAAGGCCCCTCATCGCTAGCCCAATGGCAACGCCCTGGCGGGTGTAGCCCATGGCCACGACGATGATTAGGTAAGGAACGGCGATAACCAAGGCCAGCCATGGACGTGGTTGCGCCTTCACGAAGGCAAGAAGCCCCCAGGAAAACAACGCAGCGCATGCCAGATTAACAAGCCATACATCGCCACCCAGGCGGCTGGCCAACCAATTGAATAGCACATAACCCGGGTCGCCCATCATCGGGATTTCGTTGAGTTTAATCGGGCTGATAAGAAGGAAATGCAATACATAGGTGGACCAGTCGGCTCCAACCTCATAACGCAGGCCGACAAAAAGACCGATTAGCAACATCGTGGGAATCAACAGCCAAGACTCGGTGTGGTGGGCGAGTTTATGCCGCGGCTGCTCGAACAAGCTGGCGAAGGCTGGGACGCCGAAAACGAACCAGTATGGTAGCACTACGAGCCTCGCCTGTTCACTGATACCACGGCGCCCTCGATTAAGTCAGCTAGGCGAGGGGCCATCACCGAAAGTGCATAGTGTCTTTCTACGTCAACTCTCGCGGCAGCACCGAAGGAATGTCGTAGAGCAGGATCGTTGCACAGTGTTGCGATGGCCTCTCGCCATTGGCCCGAGTCAGCCGCCAGAAAGCCGTTTTGACCGTGCCGGATAAGCTGTTTGTTCACACCCACCGGAGAAGCCACAACTGGCAGACCAAGTGCCATATACTGGATCAGCTTGTAGCCGCATTTTCCTCGCTCGAATGGATTGTCCGGCAGAGGCATGATTCCAATGTCGATCTTCCTGATTTCGTCTACCTCAGTTTCTTCAGACCACGGCGTTGCCGTAAAAATACTTCCGGCCAATTGGTCGGGCCTGGCTCCTATCGCGACGGCACGAAGCGGAACGTCTTGGGACAAGCTTTCCAAAATCGGCTTGACAATGTCGAGGTAGGGAGCGGTGATCGGCGAGCCGATCCAGCCCACCGTCACCATATCCGCATTCGATCGCGGCCCGATCGAATATCGTTTAAGGTCGACCACTGTTGGCACGATTTCGACGTGCCGGGCACCTGCCCTTTGAGCGCGATCCGCGAGATAATCATTTCCCGCGGTGACAAGATCGGCTCGGGCCATTATTCTGTCGAGTTTTCGCCCAAGTACCGCGCGCACAATTGAGGAACGGTGCGTGTCATAGCGGTGGAAGACGGCGTCGTCACAGTCCACAATGAGCGGCAGCTTCTGAGAAATCAGAGCAAGTTCCAGGAACGCTGGCAACCAGGGAAGCATTTCTTTTTCTACCCAGAGCCCATCGTAGGCCTTTGACGAGAAGAGCGCCCGGACACGCCAGGCCAATGCCTTTAAAACAGTCTGTGCCCTGCCCGTGCGGTTGTAGATGGTGCTAATATAATCGTCGCCGAACAGAGGAACGATGTCGAAGTCTATCCCTAAGCGCGCCAGCGGCTCGCGATACTGAAACGAGCGTAGCCTGCTGCTGGCACCGAGGCGACCGTAACGTGTCAGGGCGAGCAGGTTTATCATTAGTCTGCTTCCGCAAGTTTGCTCTTCTGGGCCGTATCGGGACGGGCGTCGTCGTCCCTTGCAACCTGGATTGAAAGCTCGTCATATAAATCCATGTAGGAACGTACTCCCGCGTCCAATGCAAAATGCCGGCGCGCAGTTTCGACGCAGCGCGATGCCACATCCGGCTCCGCGACGAGATCGAGAAGGGCGTGCACAGCATCGCGACAATCCGCATCGGAAAACCCCCGGATAACGATGCCCGCCCGGCCATCAGCAACAATAGATTCCATGTCGCCGACGCCAGGGTTCACGACGCAAGGCACCCCGCAGCCCAGAAACTCGGCAAGCTTGGTTGGAGCGCTGGCTATCTTCGAAGGCACTGGTTTGATGAGCACGAGCCCTGCATCCATCCGCCACATAAGCTCAGGTATTTCCGAATGATCTGCAGCCACGAGTTCAATATCGTCAACGGCAATCCCTGCCTTAGCTATATGGGCACGGATGAAGGCGTGCTCGTTCCGATTTGCGATCAGCAGACGCGCGTCGGGGCGATGCCTCTTGAGTGCCCGGAACAGGGCGAGCGCTTCCTCAAACAAATACCAGGTACCGGCACCGCCGACATAACCCAGCGTGAACGGCCTCGCAGACGTCCGGGGACCAGGATAAAATCGATTGAGGTCGGCACAAGTCGGGATCACAGTAACTGGCGGCGCGTGGTCAATGAGGTAAGGGAAAGTCGCGATCTCCTGCTTCGCGGCATTCGTCAATGAGACGACGGCATCCGCCGCCAGCAGGAAGCGCCGCTCGAACCCCTTCGCGATCCGGTAAAGCCGCCCGTCTTTAGGCCACAACCCGCCATCAACGCGCTCGTCAGCCCAGAAGCCACGCATATCGAACAGATAGTGTGCACCGGTCAGTCGTTTAATTGCCAGCGCCATGACAGACGGAACATAGGAGCGGGCATGGACAATCCGAAGCCCGTGCCGGCGCACAAGCCGAGCGCCGACGAAAGCGCCCACCGCGATATCGTAGGCTGTCGCGGCAGCTGAGGGCCGCTTGTGATAGCGCAGTGGGTGCCATACGAGGCCCGCCGCGAGAATGCGCTTGGAGAGCGCCATTCGCTTGGTTGAATCTGCCCAGTTCTCGGCTTCCTCGAAGCTGACAAGATGGATAGGTCGGTCTGTTGCAAGGCGCTCAAGATAAGCGAGAACCTGCGATTGGCCAAGCGGCTCAAGCATGCCGGTGTACGAGATATAGAGGACGCCGGTCATCGGCCCGCCAGCTTCTTGCCACCAGGGCCGAGCAAAGCGAGGTACTGGTCGGCAGCACGTTCGGCCGAGAACTCTTTGCCGCGCCCGCGCAAGAAATCGCGATCGACTGGCGCTTCGAGCACCTCGGCAATGGCGGCGGCCATCGCTTCGGGATCTCCCACCGGGATCAGCCTCCCAAATTTGCCGTTTTCCAGAATTTCGGCGGGGCCGGAGGGACAATCGGTCGAAACGACGGGCACCCCTGCGACTAGCGCTTCGATGATCACATTGCCAAGTCCCTCCCAAGCGGAGGACAGAACGAAAAGATTGGCATGTTCGAGATAGGGATAGGGATCGGGGATAAAGCCAGGCATCAGCACGTTGTCTTGGAGTCCGAGCGAAGCAACGACGGACTCCAGTTCGCCTCGCAGGGTGCCCTCGCCCAATATCAGCAATCTGGGATCCTTTTTTTGTCGAATCCTCGCCAGCGCTTTGAGTAAAGTCGGAAAGTCTTTTTGGGCTTTAAGAGATCCGACAGCGAGCAGCCGGCAGTTAGAGGCGTGCCACCAGGCCGATATTGCGGGGTCGATCGCCTGAGGCGACTGTAAAGGTTTTCGAACCGGATTATAAATCACGTGAGCATGATCAGAAGACAACCTTGTGTTCGTAAGTATATCCTCGCGAACGCCTTGTGACACACAGACCACACCGTCTGCCAGTTGGTAGAGTCGGGCTCCGAGGAGGCGATGAATGCGCCCCGACCATCCACGATATGCGGGCGTATGTGACAGTGCATTATGCTCGCTGACAACCAAACGACAATCCGAGTGCGCCACAAACTTTGCCAACCCGACCATTCCTGTTAGCGGCCACATAGCGGCGAGCACTGCAGTCGGCCGCCTCCGGCGCAAATAGCGTATCAGCGGCCAAGCCCCGTTTCGAAAACGCTTTGCATGCAGGTCTACAATATGTGCCGCCATGGGAGCTTCACCGACCAACTCGCCTTCTCGACGCAACAGAACAAAATCAACCTCAACCCCCCTCTCGATAAACTCCTGGGCCAGCAATATGCTTAAACGCTCCACACCACCACCGCGCAGATCGGGTAGGATAATGGCCACGCGTCCGCCGTTTACCAAACGCAACCCCTTTTCCGGCCTAAATTACAATGCAGTTTCGTCCGTCCAGCGTTCACCCAGACTACTTTCATGCATCCCCCGAAACTCCACCAGAGTTTCGGCGTCCGGCCGCTCGCCGTTCGGGGAATGAACAAGGTTAAGGACATCTTCGGCACTTCTCAGCGCCATTTCTCCACGCCTTTCATCCTCAACGAAGCTTTCGCATGATTCCGACGAATTTCCCGTCCGCGTGAGTTACTGCAAAGTCGTATCCGATCACTTGTACGAATTCCGCAAAGCACATGTTGTCTTGTATATCGTCCGAAATAAAGATGCCGCCTTGCTCCAGCGATTCCCATAGGATCGGATAAGCGAATTTGCGGCCGTAGTAAGATTTGTCCGAATCGTAATGGCAGAGATCAATTTGCGCATGGTGCAAAGCAACTGCCTTCTTAAGCCCATTCCGGTCCGGTTCGCGCAGAAGTGTCCAGTTCGATCGCAGTCGATCTGGAACTGCGATTCCGACGAAAGGTTCGTTGTTTCTCTTCGCATAAGGCATGTCGACAGAGACAAGGCAGGCACCCTCGCGCCCGTTCAACGCCGAAAGGATGGCAAGACTCGACCATCCGTAAGCAACCCCTGTCTCGACTACAGCCTTGGCACCACTGAGTGAAACAGCTGCATGAAGCAGGTCCAAATCCCCCGCGCCACCCATCGTGACCGCTGATGCTCGCGCCCTACCCTCCGCTTCCTTCAGAAGGTTAGGATCCACCTTAGGTATCCCGCTTGCAGGTACGTCCAACCCCACGATGCGAAGTGCATCCTCAACCGAACTTTGGCGCTTCGCCGCCCATTCGGTGGCTTTGGCGCGCAGAGCGGCACCATCTCGATTTGGCCGCGTTTTCCGCATAGTAAGTTCCGCAGCCTGAGCCCAAAATACCGGACGTTGAGCAAACCAGGCAACCGTCTTCAGCTTTTCCAACATGCGTTTCAGTCTCTTTTTTTCTGAATACTCGATAAATTCATAGCGGTCTACAAACGCACATTTTGCGTTGCTGTCAACGCAAAGAAACGGCTCGCGCGAGTCACCGTAGCTCTAGTCCATCTCGGATCCGAGTCGCAGCGCGAGCATTCGCGTCTCGAACCAGAGCCGAGGTGCCGTGGCGGCCATCTGACTTGACCACATGTTCGCCTTTGGTCCGATCTCCCGGCTTGCGAGCAACCATTTGCCGAGGAACAACCACGCAACCATACCCGCCGCAGTCGGTTCCCGCCGCCCGATGATGTGACTCACACCTTACACAGACCCATACCATCGTTCTCGCCGTACTAACGGCAAGACGTCTCGCTGTCACGGCGATCACCTCAGCCGGCGCAGCGATCTCGCCAACTTCGCGCCGCTATAAGGCCCGATTGGAGTGAGGCGACGATATTGAAAGATGACACCTCGCAACCAAGACGTTCCTTGTCTTCCCCGCCGATTCACGGCCGACTTAGTCTCGGGTAGCAATGCTGTTTCGCCCGTCAAGATTCCGCACCGAAAACCCTCGATCCTTTAGAAAGTCAGCCACTTCTGTCTCGTAGCTCAAATACTCGAAAATCACAGCTTTAACCCGTTGGAGCACTTCATCGCCACCTTTCAATGCAATCCGTTCGGCTCCTTCTAGATCCATCTTTAACAGACTGATCATTGAACTGTCCTTCAAAAGTAGGTCGAGAGTAGTCGTTTCGACCTCAACAGTTCTCCCTTCGGCACGCTCAATGATCGTCGCTTGACCGAATTTGCCTGCCGTTACATGCGCTGCGACAAGGTCACCGGCACTGTTCGACAGCGCTTTTTCGATTACCTTCACATTGCCCAGTCCATTTATTGCTATATGGTGGCGAAGCCTCGCAGCTGTGTCCGGCATCATCTCCACCGCGGTGACAGCGCCTCTAGACCCAACAAGATTTGCGCCAAGGATCGTATAAAATCCGATATTGGCTCCCGCGTCCACGAAAGTATCACCTGGGCGCAGGATGGAACGGATCGCGTCGAAAACTGCCCGCTCCCGGGTGGGGAGCACATGGTAAATATCATCGCTTTTTGCCCGCACATTGAAGACGCCCACTCCGCGCACCTGGACGGCCACGTCTCTCAGCAGGAGTGGATCGCGCCAGAGACCTAGACCGCGTGCGGATGTCGCCGGGGAGGCAAGGAATGACATCCAGAGACGAGCGACATCACCTGCCGTCGCGCCGCGTAGGTGCTTCATCACTGAAAGCCATGTGCCAAGTCGTTTGGCATAGGTTTCAACGTGGAGCAGCGGCTGGCGAAGGCCTTTAGGCACCGCGCGTTTGGCGCTTTGACGTAGGGCGGATGTCATTTGGTCCGGCTCCGGTTTCGCAAGAGAATAAAGGGCACAGCAAACACGCTGGGATCGATGGCTGCTCGGCGCCGGCATGATGCATAAAGGACCAGTTCACGCACTGATACGCTCCCGACCATGGCCCAAGCCGCCCCCAGCGCGCCGAATAGCGGCGCTAGAATAGCGAGTAGTGCGATGCCCGTAATTAGCCCCAAAGCGAAGCCCATCGTAACGAAGCGTTCCTCGCCGGCCGCATAAAGAACAGCGACACTCACACCGAAAGCCGCGCTGATCAGGCTCGACACACACAGCACCATGAGCGGTGCCCAAGCATCGACGTACTCTATCCCGAATAGAAGTTCGATCAACCATTGACCGTATACATAGAGTCCAGCTGCGAGCATCGCGGTGCAGCCGACGGTGAACAGCGCGCAGGTGGAGGCGAGCATCTGCAACCGACGCCGGTCGCCTTCCGCATGAAGCCGCGCAGCGATGGGCGGCGCGATTATGCCGAGCAGAGTGTAAGAAAACGTCATAAGAACCAGGCTTGAGAGCGCTACTCTAAATGTACCGAGTGCGGCTCCCTGCACGACCGCGCCCAGCACCAGCAACGGAAGTTGCGCGTCCAGACCGCGCAGGATATTGGTTGCTCCCATGGGTACCGCAGCGCAGATCCAACTCTTTGCGTCTTGCCTTGCCACACCGGCCGGCGCAGGAATCACTCGCGCCAACCAATAAAGCCCACCAGCTGCTGTGATCCCGAAGGCAACCGAGCTAAGACCCAGAGCAGTTGCGGCCTCCATATGCCCCCACACTGCGAAGGCCACTGCCAATAGGGTGCATTGGAGCGCTGGGCGCAGTACTGTGTCAAGCGACTGCCCGGCAACGATCAGCCCGAGCCCGCGCAGAAAGGCGCCACTGAGCAACATTAGGCAGGAGAACGGCACGGTGAGGGCTGCCCAGAGGGCCGTCGCGTTGTCTTGGGCATGCCCCGACAGCGACACCGTGGCCGCCGCTATACCCGCGGCAATAATACTCAGCGCCACAACCACCCCGAATGACCATCTTGTTAGGCCGGCGAGGATCTCCCAGTCCTCACGCACCACGGCCATTGCCGACTCGCGCGTCGCGAGCGCCGGGACACCAAATGCCGCAACGGTCCCCGCCAGTCCCACTGCGGCCATTGTATACCCATAGATGCCATACTGTTCCGCGCCCAGATATCGCGCGAGTTGGACTCCCGAGAGGAAGCTAAGCCCCATCCCCAGTAAGCGAAGCCCAGCGCTGCCAATGACCGCGCCAGCAAGCTGCCGCGCTAAGCTGTTGCGGCTGCGCAAGCCGGAAACTAATCGGATCATGCGCGGCTTTTCGCTCTGACGTCCATGGAACCCTTAGACACCGTAATACCGCCGATACCATTCGACGAAGAGCCGAACACCTTCCCGCACTGGCGTTGCCGGCTTGTAGCCGACGGCCCCCTCAAGCGCGGAGGTGTCGGCGAATGTGTCGGGGACGTCGCCGGGCTGCAGCGGCAGGAAGTCCACAATTGCCTTCCTGCCGAGCGCCTCTTCCAGTGCCGCGACATAGCTAGTCAGCTTTATGGGATTGTTATTGCCTACGTTGAAGATGCGCCAAGGGACACTGCTGCTCGCTGGGTCGGGATCGTCGGAGTCCCAGTCCGGATTGGGGGCAGCGGGCTGGTCGCTCGCTCGAATCACCCCCTCGGCGATGTCTTCGACGAACGTGAAGTCTCGCGTGTGATTGCCGTTGTTAAAGAGCTTTATCGGCTCTCCCGCCAGAATACTCTTGGTGAACAGGAATAACGCCATGTCCGGTCGGCCCCAGGGGCCATAGACTGTAAAGAAGCGTAGTCCAGTGGTTGGCAGGCCGAATAGGTGGCTGTAGCTGTGCGCCATCAGCTCGTTGGCGCGTTTGGTGGCGGCGTAGAATTGCAACGGATGATCGGCGGCCCGATACTCCGAAAAAGGCATATTGGTGTTGGCGCCGTAGACACTTGAGGTGCTGGCATAAGTCAGGTGCGCAATCTGATTGTGCCGGCAAGCTTCAATAATATTCGTGAAGGCGATGATATTGCTTTCAACATAAGCGTGCGGGTTTTCCAAACTGTAGCGCACTCCCGCCTGCGCGGCGAGGTGGATAACCCGGTCGAATTGGTGATCGGCAAAACAAGCTTCGACGCCGGCGCGATCTGCGAGATTCGCCCGAATGAAATGAAAACCCGAGCTGGCTTTCCGGTTGAACTCCGGC
Organism: Mesorhizobium sp. M0954; assembly: GCF_040319155.1. Classification (NCBI taxonomy): domain Bacteria; kingdom Pseudomonadati; phylum Pseudomonadota; class Alphaproteobacteria; order Hyphomicrobiales; family Phyllobacteriaceae; genus Mesorhizobium; species Mesorhizobium sp. M0954. The sequence continues at coordinate 48,422 of NZ_JAMYNR010000031.1, forward strand.
AACAATCGAAGCCTCGCCTCTTTGATACCCGGATCATAATAATCATTGACGCTGTCGAACCCTACGACCTCGTCGCCGCGCTCCAAGAGGCGCTTCGACACATGAAAACCAATAAAGCCGGCCGCGCCGGTGACGAGAACTTTCATTAGAGGCGTCCGTCAGTGTGTTCGCGGGGGTAGATGCCCTTCACGTCGTAGATCACCGCATTCTCCTTCGTCAGCGAGCACAGGTCTGCGACGCTCAGCTTGCGGAACTCGTTGTGAGCTACCGCCACTACGATGCCGTCATAGAGGCCGCTTGGCTTTTGCGCCATGCATGGCACACCGAATTCCAGCGCGCACTCGTCTTGGGATACCCACGGATCCCATACTTCAACGTTGGCATTGTAGTCCAGCAGCCGGGCGACCACGTCGGCAACCTTGGAGTTACGCAGATCGGGGCAGTTTTCCTTGAATGCGGCGCCCATGATCAAAACTTTGCTGCCGACGACAGGGATACTCTTCTTCATCATTAGACGTGCCGCCTGATCAGCAACGTGCTGCCCCATACCGTCATTGATCCGGCGTCCAGCAAGGATAACCTCCGGATGATAGCCTAACTCCTGTGCCTTGTGCGTCAGATAAAAAGGGTCGACACCTACACAATGACCCCCGACAAGCCCGGGTGAAAACCGAAGGAAATTCCATTTAGTGCCTGCCGCCTTTAGCACATCCGATGTGTCGATCCCAAGCCGGCCAAAGATTATCGCGAGTTCGTTCATTAACGCGATGTTTAAGTCACGCTGGGTGTTCTCGATGACTTTCGCGGCCTCGGCTACAGCGATACTCGCAGCCTTGTGAGTTCCGGCCGAAACGATCGATGCATAGAGAGCGTCTATGGCTTCGGCCGCATCATTGTTGGATCCGCTGGTGATCTTCACGATGCTTGACAGTCGATGCTCTTTGTCACCAGGATTAATACGTTCTGGGCTGTAACCAAGGAAGAATCCTTCGTTTAGCTTCAGTCCAGAAGCTTTCTCAATAATGGGGGCGCAGATTTCCTCGGTGCAGCCCGGATAGACCGTCGACTCGAAGATAATCACCCCGCCCGGCTTGATTGCCTGCCCTACAATTCGCGAAGCGCTGATCAGCGGCCCCAGATCGGGCCGCTTCGCCCTGTCAATTGGCGTGGGGACCGTCACTATAAAAATCCCGCAATTCTTGAGGTCTTCCTGGTCAGTCGAGAACTCAAGCCCTTGCGCGGCTGAAATTTCTTCGGCTGTAGCTTCCAGGGTGGCGTCCTCGCCCCGCCTCAGCGCTGCGACCCGACGTCCATTAACGTCGAAGCCAATGACGCGCCGCTTGGCGCCAAAGGCTAATGCCAGCGGCAACCCCACATAGCCGAGCCCGATGATGGCGATCGTGTGTTTGCTAAGGTCCATGATGGTTCATAATGCTCCAAGCCAAGATTTTGCGATTGAGTTGCTAAGCTCCAAAAGTCCGCGGGTTTAATGGATCTGCCGGACGCTGCAGCTAGTCTTCACTCCTGAGTGCGGAAGTAGACCCATTACCGCCATAGTGCCACCGCCGCAGGGCAGAAATCACTGCCCTTAATTTAGCGCGCGCCGAAGCCGGTCAGCATAGTTTTGGGCGTCCTCAGGACAATGAGAATATCTAACCACGGAGAGAAGTTCTTGATGTAATAGAAATCGTAGTGCAACTTCTCGAGCACATCTTCAACCGCAGCGACGTGGCCCTGATTGACCTGAGCCCAACCAGTGATTCCCGGTCGAACAATGTGACGGTACCGATAGAAGGGCAATTCGGCCTCGTACCATTGCGAGAGTGCCACGGCCTCCGGTCGCGGACCTATCCAACTCATCTCACCCCGTAGGATATTGATAACCTGCGGCAGTTCGTCGATTCTGGTTTTCCTAATGAAGCGCCCCACCCGAGTGATACGGTCGTCCTCACTCTTCGTGATTGCATCGTTCCTCTCGTCACCGGAGCTGTAATCGAAGTTCATCGAGCGAAACTTATAGACTGTAAACAAATTGCCTCGATACCCTATTCTTTTTTGACGAAACAGCACAGGCCCCTTCGAATCGATCCTTACCGCCAATGCGGTGATCGCAAGAAGAGGCGAAAGCATGACAAGCATAATCAACGCAGATGCCCAGTCTATGCCTTGCTTGATCTTGATGTAAGCTTGATTAGGGTTGAGAGATCCCAGCGTGTTCTCAGAAAGGTGCTCGATTTCGACGCGGCCGGTTAATGACTCGGTAACTTGCTTCACATGGTAGACTGGGATTCCGGAGAGTGCACTGTTGGCGATAAATCGTTCCCACTCTTCGGACAGGTCGGCACGCAGATCGGCAACAACGCCACTAACACGCTCGTCGAGCGCGCTCGGCGAATAAAGACGGTGCCAAGCTACGCCGCTGACCGCATCGAGTCGGTCGATATCTCCGCCTGGGATGACGGCTAGCTTGTAGGGGGCAAGGCGGCGCGTAGCAACGCCTAAGCTAAAATACCAGAATGTTGACAGGACGAAACTGCTACCAGCTTGGAATCGGCTGTAGTCGAACCGAAAGAAGAAGATAATGGCGAAAACGACCCCATAGGTCAAAGCAAACGTTGGCAGAATGTACCCGGCCGCCGCAACTCCGGGGAAATTTGCAATTCGACGGTGTATAAGGAATCCAAGGATATGGGCCATAAATGCCGCTACTACTGTCGCCTGCAAGCTTGGAGAGAGCAGCTCCTTCGGCGCAACAGCTGTTCTGATAAGTACGGGCATAAGTATAGCCAAAAAAAGCCCACCCAAAAGCTGAACTCTTATTCGGAGCAGCGGATGTACTTTGCTTCCGATGTTTCTGGCTCTCATGTTTAGGAATCCTGTCTCCTCGGATCCGCTGCGTGCGTTCCCCGCGCCACTATGTTCGGCTTTCAAAAGTGCCATGTCTTCGGTTTAATCTGGATAGTCAAGCCGCGGATGGGCAATACGACATCTCAACCGACTTCTTGGACGACACGGGAACCCTTCGCTATAGCACTGCGCAATTCTCTTTGTACGCTGCATCCAACCGCCCCGTCCTGGCGGATTCATTTTGGTACCCAGCCAGTGGTGTCAGACCCCGTTTCTTTCACGTACAGCGTGGTTCCCGATCCTCCATCGATGCGCGTGTAAAGTGACCCAACAGGTCCTGCTAGCACCCCTTCCGGGGATCCTGCGCCAGAGGTCCAGAAAGTAGCACCTGCGCCAACAAATATCTTAGTAAAGAACCCGGAAAGCCAACGTTTTGCCACCGCTCCAAGCGACCATGTGTCGTCGGTATCGGTAACGGCCTCTTTCGTGGCTCCATTGAATTCAATGGCCGGGACGAGGTCTCCAGCTCGGGCATCATAGTATCGAAGTCCCACCGCGGTGTTCACGGCCATGTTTGCTGATGTGGCGCGAGCGTAAACATCACCAGCGGGTCTCTTGGTGATGCCATCGGGTAAGTACCCCACGTAAAACGCATGGCTTGCGCCTCTCGTAGGCGCAGCTCCTCCGATATTGTGAGCGTAGGAAACCTCCGCAATACCGGACCCGGAAACGGCAAATGCTGCGCCGGCCGCAGCGAGAAGCAGTACGTTGCTTAATGATCGGTCGTTAAGTCGCAACCCCGTCGAGTTGGGGTGAAAACCAGCTGAGTTTGTGCCGCCAATGTGGATGGCCGGTGCCAAAATGAAATTGGCCGGCCAACCTGGCTCGCTATAGCCTCCAATAAATGCGGTACGTGCATTCGCGTTCGTGCTGATCTTCTGGCCGCCAACGACGTATTCGCCACCAGGGACCCACATAGGGAAGAAGGTGCTGTCCCCGCCGACGGCCAGTTGCTCCCAAACTGCCGGATTGCTGCCGGGCGGTGTGGAGGAAAGAGGAGTTGGGTCGTTCAAAAGGGCAACAGTCGGATTTGCGCGATAGCGACTAACACCGTCCGAAACCTGCGCTAGCACCCCGTTGCCGTTCTCATGACACCCGATGTAGAGATTCCCAAGAAAGGAACGATCAAGTATGCCAGCCTGCCGGTTGGAGGAACAGTCGACGTGGGACGCCACTCCCGCGTTGGTGTCACCTCCTTGCGTGAAAATGCCGTTCTGGCAGCCCGTTACCCGCCCCCCCCGAATTTCCCAATTGTTAACATTACCCCCACCATCAATTGGTAAGTCCGAAATGTGGTGCCCGTTCCCCGGAAAGCCATGAATGCGGCAATTGGTGATAATCAGACGACACTGCTGAGAAATGCCATGTTTGGTTCTGTCATTACCACCTGCCGACTGAAGAACAAGGCCATCGAGAATCGATCCTGACCCGTCGGTGCCGCTCGGCAGCCCGGATTCCTGATCTATTGTGTCGTAGGAGAACGCCTTTATCCCGGTCGTGTCGGCGGGAAATAGGAACCGTGTGCCAGTCTCGCCATTTCCAGCACCTCCACCGCTGATGCCGCTGATTGTGACATTTTTCTTAATCTTGATCGTCTGGCTAAATCGGTATGATCCGTAACCGCATTGGATCCGTGGCCCTGCCCCGTATACACCGGAAATGTTTGCGGTAATAACATTTAGAGCATTCTCAATCGCGGGAGAATTGTCGGTGCCCGTCACGCCCGCCTCTACTATCGCGCCGTCAGCCTTACCGCCAAACATCTCCAGCGTAAGCACATTTTCCGCAATCTCCCACCATGCGCCGTCGATCGACCGAAATTTCCCCTCATGCGGAGGCTCGGATTCGACTTTTCTGTAAAGGGCCCCACCGCCATCGCCGGCTGCTGTGTAGCCGTTTGTCCGAAGCGCATTAACCCCAACCGAGACCGACCTCTTCGACATTCCAGCAAATGTCGGGTAAATTGTTAGGTTATCCTGGTTGACCAAATCTGATGCGCGTCCAGCCGCAATGCCTCGCACTCTTTCAACCATGGGCTGAGCCCCAGCCTTCGCTTCGGCGGATTTAGCAGCAGCGGTTGACGCGATCCCAAGACCGATGAGTAAACGCCTCCGGTTAACTGAAGCCATCGCTTCAGCGACTGTCCAACGACTGGTTTTCGGCATCTCATTCCCTGTAGCTTGGATTTCGCATGAAGACTCTCCCCGGGCCTCTTTCTCCAATGAAGCAAAATAGGTCAAGCTCCATATTGCCATGTTTCAAGTTAGTCGTTCAAATATAGGTTGACCACCCTCCTTGGATAACATCCCAAATGTGATGTAACGCTAGACCAGACAATAAGAATTTGCTTGCCTGCCATATCTGTGCCAGCTAGAAGCACTAGAGCGTTCCGCCCAGAAATCGTTGCGAACAAACAGTTCTGAGGGTTTCGATGTACTCATGAAGTTGAGCCATCAGATCAAATTCCATCAAGCGTTTAGTGGCCGCCCTTCATGTGACAAGATGCGGCTCTCGCCCAACGCTGGAATAGGCGATGCCTTGCTCCACAACGTCCTCGCCGCGATAGACGTTTCGCAGGTCAACCATCACCGGCGTCGCCATGAGCGCACGGAGCCGTTTCAGATCCAATGACCGAAACACATTCCATTCGGTGACGATGACGATCGCATGCGCGCCGTCGGCCACCGCGTAGGCGCTTTCCCCGAACGCAATGCCCTCTATCATCTTGCGCGCCTGCTCCATGCCGACCGGATCATAGGCCTTGATCGAAGCGCCTGCATCCTGGAGTGCCTGAATGATGGCCAATGAGGGGGCGTCGCGCATATCGTCGGTGTTCGGCTTGAAGGTAAGGCCGAGGATACCGACAGTCTTGCCGCGCACAGAGCCGCCGCAGGCCTCAACCACCTTGCGCGCCATCGCACGTTTACGCTGGTCGTTGATCGAGACTGTCGTTTCTATAAGCCGCATGGGGCTTGCCGCATCCTGGGCGGTCTTGACCAGTGCCAGCGTATCTTTCGGGAAACAGGAGCCGCCATAACCCGGCCCGGCGTGAAGAAACTTTGCGCCAATGCGATTGTCCATGCCGATGCCGCGCGCGACGTCCTGCACATCGGCTCCCAACCGCTCGCAGAGATCGGCAATTTCGTTGATGAAGGTAATCTTCATGGCCAGAAACGCGTTGCCGGCATATTTGGTAAGCTCAGCCGTACGCCGGCTCGTATAGAATATCGGCGCGACGTTCAGCGAGAGCGGTCGGTAGATTTCGCCCATGACGGCTTTGGCCCGTTCGGCATCGGTTCCGACAATGATGCGGTCGGGCCGCTTGAAATCCTCGATCGCCGACCCTTCGCGAAGAAACTCCGGATTGGAGACCACCGCAAAATCAGCGGTGGGATTTTGCTCGCGAATGATTCGTTCCACCTCATCGCCTGTACCGACGGGGACGGTCGATTTCGTCACCACGACCGTAAATCCCTTGAGCGCGCGGCCAACTTCAGCGGCCGCGTCGTAGACAAAGGACAGATCGGCGTGCCCGTCGCCACGCCGTGACGGCGTGCCCACGGCAATGAAGACGACATCCGTTTGAGAAACCGCATCCGCCAGATTGTCGTCGAAACGCAAGCGGCCTTGCGCGGTGTTGGTGGTGACGAGGTCGTCGAGCCCCGGCTCGTAGATCGGTATCTTGCCGAGCTTGAGCATGGCAAGCTTCTCCGCATCACGATCGACGCAGCAGACCTGATGGCCAAAGTCGGCAAAACAGGCGCCCGAGACGAGCCCTACATAGCCGGCACCAATCATTGTTATTCGCATACCGCGTACCCTCAATCAGCGCCGATGAGATGATCTCGCCAGACAGCGCCTATTCCGCACCGAACGACGGCTACCGCACTCCCGGGTGAAACCCGCGAGCGCATCCTACAACAATTTACGTCACGACGCCGCCTTGATGTTTGCGGCTACGCGATTGCTACGAGATCCCTGGCATCCAAGTCGACAGGGATTTCGCCATTCATGATGGCCACCAGAACCCGGGCTCGTCCAGCTGGATCGAGCCGGTCAAGGCGACCGATTGTATCCGCGAGAGGGCCCGAAAGGATTCGGACCGAGGCACCGGCTGCGAGGCCTCCACTGAAATCAAGCAGCCCGTCCTTACCGGTCAATGCAATGAAACGCTCTACCAGACCCGAGGGGACCGGCAAAGGCCGGTCACCTTGTGTGACGAGGGAGCGCACACCGAATGTTCCATTGACCGAGCGCCAACGTTGCAGCGCGAGGTCAAGGGCGATGAACATATAGCCTGGAAAATAAGCCGCAGACCGTGTCTCGAGCCGCCGGGCATGACGCACGGTTTTCTCGCAGCGAGGCACAAAGGGCTGGAATCCCTGGATCCGGAGATGCCGCTCGGCGACATGCTCCTTTCCGGCAAAGACGCTGGCCGCGTACCAGCGGGTTGCCGGCGCGGCGGTCGACTCTGGCGACGGGGCGGTCGCGTTGGTCGTTGTTTTTTCCGCGCTACTCACGTGTCTTCCTTTGGCGGTCGGCGGCATGATCTCAGGTCAACGGTTACGACAGTGTGTGGATACCAGCAAGCAACCAAGCCACGAGAGTCAAGGCGGTTGGGTTAAGAATTTCCTACACATTGTCCAGAAATTTAGCTGTGCCTAAATAATCACCGAGCCGCTTTCTTTTTCAGCTGGCGGACATGCTATGTCGAGCAATTTATATCCATACGTAGGTGCTTGGTTACGCTGGTCGTGACGAATCGCCCGTTGGTTCTGGTACTTAGTCCGTCGACTTGAAGCTAATGTGACGGGCTCGCTGCATGGCGTCGCGCTACAAGCCTGACGCAGCGAGAAAGATCCTGCACGGCCACACCAGCTACGACGAAAACCATTCGACAGGTTATCGCGCAGAACAGGTTGCCATCGAGTCATGGGGTTCAGGCAATAGCTTGGTGACAGCGGTGCAACATGCAGGTCCGTTTTTGGCTTAAGTTCCGCTCGACCGGCTTCACGAACGCTTCAACAGCGACCAGACGGCCGGCACCAGGCTCGCGGCCAGCGCAACCTTGATCAGATCACCGACGATAAAGGGCACCACCCCGAACTGCCATGACTTTTCCGGGCCGATCAACAGCGCCAGCCAGGCAAAGCCCATTGCCATCATGACGATCTCGGCCACCAGCATCGCATTGAAGAGCTTGATAGGATGGCGATCCCAGCCACGGTCGGCAGCCCAGCCGACGATCGCCGCCATGACGACGAAGCCGGCTAGATAACCGCCGGTCGAACCGAGCATGTAAGCGATGCCGATGCCCTTTTCGGGCGTGCTCTGGAAGACCGGAAGCCCCAGCGCGCCCTCAGCCATGTAGAGAAGCAGCGTGGCGACGCCAAGGCGCATGCCGAAGGCGGCAGCGATCAGCAAGACGGCGAGCGTCTGCATCGAGATATCGACCGGTCCGAGCATGACCTTGGTCTTGGCAGACAAGATCAACAGCAGCGTTCCGGCGATCGCCAGCAAAAGCTGTCCTGCCAGCCGGGCCGCGCCCTTTTCAGGCAGAGCGAGAGAAATAAGCGGACGCATCGTCGTTGCAATTGCCATGGTCTTCCCCGTTCCGGATTGCCGCCGAACGCGGCCTTGCGTTTTCCTATATTGGCTTCCGTGCTATGCGGCAATCGGTTTTGCCCTCGCCCCAAAAAAGGTCGCGACGTTCGCATGGCGCTGAAATTCGACACACGCTTCGAACCGTCCTATGGCAAGGGCGTGATCGTTGCGCCTGGTATTCAACGCGTCACGGCCCCGAACCCAAGCCCGTTCACCTTTCACGGAACCAACAGCTATATCGTCGGACGCGAGACGCTTGCGGTGATCGATCCCGGACCTGATGACGAGGCACATCTTCGAACACTGCTCGAAGCGATCGGGACCAGGCCGGTCAGCCATATCTTCGTCAGCCACACGCATCGCGACCATTCGCCGCTGGCGGCGCGGCTGAAGCAGCATACGGGTGCGGTGGTTCTGGCGGAGGGCCGGCATCGCCCGGCGCGGCCGTTGCGCACCGACGAGGTCAATCCGCTCGATGCCAGCGCCGACATCGAGTTCGTTCCTGACATCGCGCTGCCGGATGATATGGTGATCGATGGTGACGGCTGGGCGATCCGCACGGTGCTGACGCCCGGCCATACCGCCAATCACGCGGCCTTCGCGCTGGAGGGAACCGGCATCCTGTTCTCGGCCGATCACGTCATGGCGTGGGCAACCACGATCGTCGCACCGCCGGATGGCGCGATGGCCGAGTACATGACATCGCTCGATCGGCTGATCGAACGTGACGACCGGCTGCTGCTGCCCGGTCATGGTGGGCCGGTGACCGAGCCGCGCAGCTTCATGCGCGGATTGAAAACGCATCGCAAAATGCGCGAACGGGCAATTCTGGAGCGGATCAGCAGCGGCGACCGGGCAATCAAGGACATGGTGGAGGTGATCTATCGAGACACCGACCCGCGCCTGCATGGCGCGGCCGGCCTGTCGGTGCTTGCCCATCTGGAGGATCTGGTGGCGCGCGGCCTGGTCCACACCGATGGCGCGCCGGCTATCGACGGCATCTATTCGCCGGCAAAGTAGTACACTTCGGGTATCATTCCGCCGGAGCCACGCCCACCTGGCCGGCGACTTCCTGGTCGAGTTCGGCAAGGAAATCGGTGATGCGCGCTGCATTGTCGCCAAGGTCGTAGCGGCCGTAACGCGAGGCCGAGCGCATATCGACGATGACCGCATCGCCGTCATCGGTCACGCGGATGGCAACATCGGCGGGAAGACCAAGCAGCAAGCCCTTGGCCAGCGCATCGACCGTCACGTCGCTTTGCCCTGCTGCGTCTGGAAACGGCGCCGTGAGCTGCCAGCCGCGCCGGTCGAGCACCGTTTTGACCGCCTCCAGAACGCGATCGAAAGGCAAGGTGTAGCTGCGTCCGGTAACAAGCGGATAAGCTTCGATTTGCAGGCGCTGCTCGCCGGGTGTCGGCGGCAAAAGCTCGTTCATATCCTTTGTCCGGGTAGAAATATCGAGCACCGGTGGGTCGTCCAGATCCGTCGAGATGTCGCGCAGCGGCGGATAGGTGGCCACCCAATAGGCCGCGACGCCGTAAGGGATGAGCACCAGAACCGCCAGCAAGGCGCCGACGATCAAGTCATGGCCGCCGCGATCACCGAAATTCCACAATCGCGCAAAGGCAAACCCGGCAAACAAAAGCGCAAACGCGGCCAGCAAGGCGACAATGCCGAGCACCCATAGGAAAGCTTGGGTCTCGACGAGGTCATAGCGATGGCCGATGAGAGCGGTCAGCAGCAGGACTGCCGAAAACGCGCCGGCGCGCCGCGACCAACCGGCAGCCCTCGACGTCTGTCGCTCGGGAATTCCCGTCATTGGTTTCCGCGCTGCCCCAACCCGAACACAGGCATAGTGCCTTTCAGCGCCGGCTTGAAGACGCAAAGACGCCGCATCTCCGGTCAATCCGTCGGCAGGTGATAATCCCGGAACTGCTGTCGCAAGGTAATCTTCTGGATCTTGCCGGCAGCGGTGTGTGGGATTTCGCCGACAAAAGCGACGTCGTCCGGCATCCACCACTTCGCCACCTTGCCGTCCATGAAAGCGAGAATATCCGTCTTGGTCGGCTCCCTGCCCGGCTTGCGTACGATCACGAGCAAAGGCCGCTCGCCCCATTTGGAATGCGGAATGCCGATGGCGGCGGCCTCCGCCACGTCGGGATGGCCGACAGCGAGGTTCTCGAGCTCGATGGTCGAGATCCATTCGCCGCCCGACTTGATCACGTCCTTGGCGCGATCGGTGATCTGCATGTAGCCGCCGGGGTCGATATGCGCGATATCACCGGTATCGAACCAGCCGTCTTCATCAAACTGTTCGGATCCGATGCCGCCATAATAGGCGCGCGCGACGGCCGGCCCGCGGACTTTGAGTCGGCCGAAGGTCTTGCCGTCCCATGGCAGCTCGTTATCGTCGTCATCCGTTATCTTCATTTCGATGCCGAACGGCGTAAAGCCCTGCTTCTGCTGGACGGCGAGGCGAGCCTCACCCTTCAGCCCGGCATAGTCCGGCTTCAGGGTACACAGCGTGCCGAGCGGCGACATCTCGGTCATGCCCCAGGCGTGGACGACCTGGACATCGTAATTGTCCTGGAACTTCGTCGTGATCGCGCGTGGACAGGACGCGCCTCCGATGACGACTTTCTGCAGATAGGGCAGTTTCTTGCCGGTTTCTTCCAGATGCTGGAGGAGCATCATCCACACCGTCGGCACGGCGGCGCTGAAGGTCACCTTCTCGGTGTCGAGCAGCTCGTAGATCGAAGCGCCATCCATCTTGCAGCCGGGCATGACCAGCTTGGCGCCAATCATCGGCGCGCTCTGGGCAAGGCCCCAGGCGTTGGCGTGAAACATCGGCACGACCGGCAATACGGCATCGCGCGACGACAGGCCCATGGCGTCGGGCATCGCTTCGATCATGGCGTGCAGCACGTTCGAACGATGGCTGTAGAGGACCCCTTTCGGGTCGCCCGTGGTGCCCGAGGTGTAGCACATACCGGCGGCGGTGTTTTCATCGAATGTCCTCCAGGCGAAGTTGCCGCCGGCTTCAGCAAGCCATTCTTCGTACGCAACCACATTGGGCAGCGCAGTCTCCGGTATATGCGCGTTGTCGGTCAGCACGATAACCTGCTTCAGCGACTTGACCGCGCCGGCGATCTTTTCGAGCAGCGGCAGGAAGGTCAGGTCGACGAAGATCGCCTTGTCCCCGGCATTGTTCATGATCCAGGTGATCTGCTCGGGAAAGAGCCGCGGGTTGAGCGTGTGATAGATGGCGCCGACACCCATGATGCCGTACCAGGCCTCGATGTGACGCGCGGTGTTCCAGGCCAACGTCGCGATGCGGTCGCCAAGCCCGAAACCGTCACGCTCGAGCCGCTCGGCGACCTTCAGGGCACGATCATGGATTTCGGCATATGTGCTGCGCACGATCGGCCCCTCGATCGAACGCGACACGATTTCGCGGCTACCGTGCTGCCTCTCGGCGTTGTCGATCAGCTTGTGACAAAGCAGCGGCCATTCCTGCATCAGCCCGAGCATTTTGTTCCTCCCGATATTTTTTGCGCCATTGTGGGACGAACCGGCCGATTGTCCAGCCAGGATCGGGCTGAAGCGGGGCATGGAGCCAATTGAGGCCGAATTCGCCACAATCCGGCCATGCTCGGCGTTAACGTTGATTAACGGCGGGGCGCGATTGGCGAATGAAAGAGGTTCGCATGGACGCGCAGCTCGACGACAAAGCCCTCGAAAATACGCTTGCCGAAAGCCTGGCCGATCTGGTGGCCGCCGATGTGGCGCAGGCCGATCTGGTGCCTGACGCCAAAACCGTTTCCGAAGATGAATTCGTCGAGGTCGTCGGCGGCGCCCTCGAAGCTGTCGGCGGCACGCTCCTGTTCAAGATGTGCGTCGAGAACGAGGGCGAAGCCCAGCACGTCGCCGCCGCATCAGTCGGCGATGGCGGCAATCGCCAGTTCCTGCTGCTCACCTTGCCGACCAACGGTGGTGCTTTGAAGGTCGAGACCACCTCGAAAAGCACCAATCCGGTGGCCGGGATTGCTGCCGCCTATGCCGGGCTGATGGACGCTTTCCAGGCCGCCGCCTGATTTTAGGCGCGATACCGGAGGAAAGCGGAAGACTGCCAGCCGCGGGCGATGCCCGCCGGTGGCTTGCAGGTCTTGCGCAACGCGCTTGCCAGACACATCTTGGGGTAGAGGCAAGGAGACCCGATATGGACCAGATCGCAAATCCGTCACCCGGCTTTCAGCGCAATCCGGACAAGGTGATCACCGTCGAGCCTTACAAGGGCACCGTGACGGTGCGCGCCGGCGATGTCGTTATCGCCTCGTCCAGCAAGGTCAAGGTGCTGACCGAACCTCCCTATCCGCCCGTTTTCTACATTCCGTTCGGCGACATCGACTTCAAACAGCTTGGCAAGACCGAACACTCGACCCATTGCCCCTATAAGGGCGATGCCAGCTATTGGAGCGTGCTGCCCGCCGGCGATGCAGGCAAGGATGCGATGTGGGCCTATGAGCGGCCGTTCGACGAGATGGCAGACATTCGCGATCACGGCGCGTTCTATCCGAACGAGGTGACCATCGAGGCCACGCCCGACTGATCAGTCGGTGGTGCCTTCATCGCCGATGCCGTCGGCGTCGTCGAGACGCACGAAGGTGAGGCCCTTGGCCTTCAGCGCCAGAAGTCCCCGCACCACGCCTTCGCCAGCCGCATGGGTCGGCTGGTTGATGTGAGCGATGATGACGTCGCCGTCCTTCGCCGCGGCAATGCGCCGGGCGGTCTCTTTTGCGCCGAGCAATGAGCCGCCATCGCCGTTGATCGAGAATCCGGCGATCTTGAAACCAAGCTTGCGGATCATCGCGATTGCCGATGGGCTGTATTCGGCGGTTGCGCCGCGAAACCATTTCGGCGCCGGTTCGCCGGTCACGGCAAGAGCGGCAGCACCCGATTCGACTTCGGCCAGCACGGCCTCCGGGCTGCCGGCACTGCGAATGCCGTAGATCTTTTGCGGCGTGTCGACGGCCGGGACGTGGCGGCCGCCATGGTTTTCCAATTCAAACAGTTCGGGATGCGCCCGCATGATCTCGACGGCGGCGGCGTTGTGCTTCAGCCAGATGCCGGTGACGAAAATGGTGGCAGGAATCTTGTTTTCCACCAGCGCCGAGAGAATCCGTGTGTCGGTCCTTCCGCCGCACGCATCGAGCGTCAGCGCGACGCGGCCGCCGCCCGCCTCGGCCTTGATGTGCAGCGTCGGTGCGACGAGCAACTGGGCGTTGCCAGGAGAGACAGCCCACAGCGATATCGCAACGGCGCAAAAATACTTTTGGAACAGGCGCATCGATTTATTTCCAGGTCGGCCGGATCAAAGTTGAAGCGGCGACCCCAAGACCGGCATCAAGGCGGAAATCGGGACGGTGCCCCTGCAAAAGCGTCGGCAGCGGCAATTTGACCGCCGGCCTGACCTTTGGCAAGCGCGAGGTCACAACGCGTGCTCCACGTCCTTAACCTTACGTGAAAGGATCGCGAGCACCGCGTCGACCACCGCTTTGACCTCAAGTCGCCAGACGCAGCAAGCCTTGCTCGGATCGGGTCGGCGGCACAGGTCCCTGGCTATGCACTCGCAAGGCATGGAGGGCCGCGGCGTAACACTGGCCACGCCGACAGGCCCCCAGACGGCCGGGTCGGTCAGGCCGAACAGGCCGACAACCGGCGTTCCCGCGGCCGCCGCCATCTGCATCGGGCCACTCTCGTTTCCCAGAAACAGGCGTGCCTGGCCGAGGACCGCCAGCAGCGTTGCCAGTGACAGCGCCCCGACCACGTTGACGACCGGCGAAGCGGCCTTGGCGACGATGCGCTCGGCCGATGCCCGTTCATCGGGGCCGCCGACAAGCAGGAAGTCCAACCCGGTCTGCCGCGAGATCTCGTCGATGGCCAGCGCAAAACGTTCCGGCTGCCATTGCCGCCCCCGGAAGCTCGCTCCTGCATGAACGGCTATGAAGGCGTTACGCCGGAGATGATGCCGGTCGAGAAGCGCCAATGCCCTGGCGGTCTCCAGCGGCAGCGGCTCAATCGTTGGGACCGGCGCACGCAACTTCACGCCAAGCGCCTCAAGCGGCGAAAGATAGCGGTAGAGATAATGCTGGCCACCAAAGCCAAACGGCTTGGCCAGGACGTTGGCGGGCTGGCGTTCCAGCCAGCGCAACGGTTTTTCGGGAGGATCATATCCGACGCGGGTCTTGGCGTTGACGAGCCTGACGAGGATGCGTGAGGTTTTGGAATCGGCCAGGTCGATGGTCAGGTCAAACCGGAACCGGCGCAGAGCGCGCACCATCGCGTAAAGCTCGCGACCACGCTGCACAGGGGTGCCACGCATGCGTACGCGCCGGAACGCCACCACGTCCGAGGCGATGCCATGAGCCAACAGGAAACTGGCAAAGTTCGCCTCGCAAAGGAACACTATCCTGGCCTTTGGATATTGGAGGCGCAGGTTTCTGGCGAGCGCGGAAGCGAGGACAAGATCGCCGATGAATTTCGTCTGGAGGATGAGAATCGAGCGGACGTGCGTGGGCGGGTTCTGCAGCATCTGTTTCTGGCACCGGGGCGGGTTCGAGGGCCGGAAACTGGGCAGAAACGATGTCGGGATTTGGAGCCGACACACGCACGTTCGCGTGAATTCGGTTACAAATCGGTAAGGTCAGATGCCGGTGGACTCCAACTCCTATCCGCGGCCGTTCTTTGCAGCCTGCACCGCCGCTTGCGCGGCGGCCAGCCTGGCGATCGGCACCCGGTATGGCGAGCACGAGACGTAGTCGAGGCCGACCTTTTCGCAGAAATGGATCGAGGCCGGGTCGCCGCCATGCTCGCCGCAAATACCGAGCTTGATGTCGGGCCGCGTCGCCCTGCCCTTCTCCGTCGCCATCCGCACCAACTCGCCGACACCCTCTATGTCGAGCGACACGAACGGATCCTGCTCGATGATGCCTTTTTGCCGGTAGGTCTCGAGGAACGAGGCCGCGTCGTCGCGCGAGATACCGAACGTGGTCTGGGTCAAGTCGTTGGTGCCGAAGGAGAAGAATTCGGCCGCCTCGGCGATGACGTGCGCGCGGATCGCTGCGCGCGGCAGTTCGATCATCGTGCCGGTCAGATAATCGATCCTGACACCGGTCTCCTCCATCACGCTTTTGGCGACGGCGTCGATGCGCGCCTTGACGAAGTCGAGCTCCTTTACCAGCCCGACCAGCGGCACCATGATCTCCGGCACCACCAGCGCGCCGGCCTTCCTGCCGGCCTCCACGGCCGCCTCGAAAATGGCTCGTGCCTGCATCTCGGCGATTTCGGGATAAGAGACGGCAAGCCGGCAGCCGCGATGGCCGAGCATCGGATTGAACTCGTGCAACGCTTCGGTGCGCCGCCGGAGCTTGTCCGGCGACACATTCATGGCGGCGGCGACCTCGGCCACCTCCTCCTCGGTCTTGGGCAGGAATTCGTGCAGCGGCGGATCGAGCAGGCGGATCGTCACCGGCAGCCCGGCCATGATCTCGAACAGTTCGAGGAAATCCGAGCGCTGCATCGGCAACAGCTTGGTCAGCGCCGTTCGCCGGTCCTTTTCCGTATCGGCCAGGATCATCTCGCGCATCGCAACGATGCGGTCGCCGTCGAAGAACATGTGTTCGGTGCGGCAAAGACCGATGCCTTCGGCGCCGAAGGACCGCGCCATGCGCGCATCGAGCGGCGTCTCGGCATTGGTGCGCACCTTCATGCGGCGCGCGCCGTCGGCCCACTCCATGATGGCGGCGAAATCGCCCGAGAGTTCGGGCTGCAGCATCGGTACCGCGCCTTTCAGCACCTGGCCGTTGCCGCCGTCGATGGTGATGATATCGCCCTTGCGGAACGTCGATCCCATCGCCATCAGCGTGCCGGCCTTGTAGTCGACGCGCAGCGAGCCTGCGCCCGAAACGCAAGGCTTGCCCATGCCGCGCGCCACAACAGCGGCGTGGCTGGTCATGCCGCCGCGCGTCGTCAGGATGCCTTCGGCCGCATGCATGCCGTGGATGTCTTCGGGGCTGGTCTCGATGCGCACCAGGATCGCCTTGCGGCCTTGCGCCTTAGCCTCCTCGGCGTCGTTCGAGGAAAACACGACCTCGCCGGTGGCGGCACCCGGCGAGGCCGGCAGGCCGACGCCGATGATGTCGCGCGCCGCTTTCGGATCGATCGTGGGATGCAGCAACTGGTCGAGCGAGGCCGGATCGATGCGAGCGACGGCCTCCTCCTTCGAAATCAATCCGTCCCTGGCCATGTCGACGGCAATCTTCAGCGCCGCCTTGGCGGTGCGCTTGCCTGACCTGGTCTGCAGCATCCATAATTTGCCGCGCTCAATGGTGAATTCGAGATCCTGCATGTCGCGGTAATGCTTTTCCAGGCGGTCGGAGATGCTGACGAAAGCCTGGAAGGCGTCAGGCATCAGCTTCTGCAGCGACGGCTTGTCGGAACCGGCGGCAATGCGCGCCGCCTCGGTGATGTTCTGCGGCGTACGGATGCCGGCAACGACATCCTCGCCCTGGGCGTTGACCAGGAACTCGCCGTAGAGCTGCTTTTCGCCGGTCGACGGGTTGCGGGTGAATGCAACGCCGGTGGCCGAGGTGTCGCCCATATTGCCGAAGACCATGGCCTGGACGTTGACCGCCGTGCCCCAGCTTTCGGGAATGTCGTGCAAGCGCCGGTAGGTGATGGCGCGGTTGTTCATCCAACTGGAAAACACCGCACCGATGGCGCCCCACAGCTGCTCGCTCGGATCCTGAGGAAACGGCTTGCCGAGCTCCTCCTCGACCTTGGCCTTATAAAGCGCGATCACGCCTTGCCATTCGATGGCTGTCAGCTCGGTGTCGAGCTCATGGCCGAGGCCGCCTTTCTGGTCCTCGAGGATTTCCTCGAAGACCTCATGGTCGAGGCCCATGACGACATCGGAATACATCTGGATGAAACGGCGGTAGCTGTCATAGGCGAACCGCGCATCGCCTGAATCGGCGGCAAGTGCCTCGACCGTCTCATCGTTGAGGCCGAGATTGAGCACGGTGTCCATCATGCCGGGCATGGAAGCGCGGGCACCGGAGCGCACCGACACCAAAAGCAGTTTCGACGGATCGCCGAAACGGCGCCCGGTCAGCCGGCCGATATGGTCGAGGGCGATCGCAACGTCGGCTTCCAGCGGGGCCGGATAGGCGTGGCCGTTGGCGTAGTAGGCGTTGCAGACCTCGGTAGTGATGGTGAAGCCCGGCGGCACCGGCAGGCCCAGGCTGCACATTTCGGCAAGATTGGCGCCCTTGCCGCCGAGCAGATTGCGGTCGCCGGCACGGCCTTCCGCCGCTCCATCGCCAAAGGTGTAGACCCATTTGGTCATGCTTGCTCCCCGGTTGCAGGAGATTGGAAATACTGACAAATCGAGCGATATGATGCTGCAGTGCGAAAGGCAAGGCATCGACCAAGCCGGCCGGCCCCTACAATCGATTAATGAAAAGCGGCGCCGAAAAGACTTGCCTTTCAGGCGTTTTCTAAACGGAACACAGCAAGAACACGAACCAGAACTTTGAGGCTGACCGAAAACTCGAATATCCGTAAATACCGGCGACAGGTGGAATGCTGGACAGTGTGAGGGCTTTCTACAGCGCCGCTTTCTGCGGTCGTTTGGAGACTATTGCCGACCTATTCAGCCTTGCCGAAGGGCTGGACGGCGGTTTTCAGGCGGATGCCGAAGATGCGCCATCCAAGCCGTTGCCCGTGGTCTATTCCGAAAACCTGGAGGGAATGTTGAGCGCCATCGAGAATACGGGCGGCACCATCATCAACCCGATCTTTTCATTTCCGGGCGGCAGGCGGTTCCATTTCCGTCGACCCGGCCGGGAATGAAATGGCGGTCTAGCGTGAATAGGTCCATACAAAGTAATGATTGCAAACCGATGAATTGATCGCGCATAGTCGATATGTCGGCAAGTCGATATGTCGGCATTGAGCTTTCCCTCGGGTCGTCCTATAAGGCCGCGCGCACAGCGGGCACGCTCCGGCTGTTGGGGCGTCGCCAAGTGGTAAGGCATCGGTTTTTGGTACCGACATTCCCAGGTTCGAATCCTGGCGCCCCAGCCATCTCTGTCCAACCCGGAGACAAGGGTAACAGATTGTACTTAAGACATGGGTGACAACCTCGTGCCGAACGGGTTGTCGATGGTCTGCAAGGTCCTCTGTTCCAAGTCGATATACCCGAGATCGTA
>NZ_JAMYNR010000032.1:0-66346 GCF_040319155.1 Mesorhizobium sp. M0954
ACCTTCCTCTTTCTTTTGTGCGGCGGGGCCGGGGGTGGCGGGCCCCCCCCCCCGGGCGGGGGCGGCCCGATTATTTTATCCTCTTGGGTGCCCCGCCCCCCCCGGGCCCGCCGCCGCGCCCGGCCCCCCCCCCCCCCCCGCCCCCCGGCTCCCCACCGGCAAAAAGGAGGTTGCAATGAGCCGTTACACCATCACTGTCACTGGCACCGTCACCAGACAGATCCGCTCGGATCCAGACGCAGTCATCGGCTACGACCCACCACTTCGCACCTACTTCCTGCAAGCGTTCCCGCACGAAGAAACTGACGAGCCCGCGCTCTGGCTTGGCACCCGCGATCGCCCCTTCGAATCGCTTGAGGATCTTCGCCATGCAGCTATCTCACACGGCTACGACTTCATGGAGCTGCCGCCCGAATTAGCCGCAATGCTGGTCGACGACAAAGCGGCAGCAAGCGCGCGTCCGGAGCGGGACGGCATCCTCGGTCAGTTGCTGAAACACCTCGACCAACCCAAGTAGGCAAACGCAAAAAAGGGCCCGGGACGGAGTACTCCGTCCCGGGCCCTTTTTTTGCGCGTCGCAAAGAGCCACGAACATCACCCGTCACAGCATGCGATGGAGACTCCAAACCGCCGATTATTCCTTCGGCAGTTTGTGCTTATGAATGCGGATATAATCCTGGACAGCCTTTCGCAGCAGTTCGGTCATGCTGTGCCCGTTGCTGATCGCCAGCAACTTGAACTGTCGCTGCTCCGCAGCCGTCAGGTAGTACCCGCAGCGGATCATCTCCTCCTCGCGTATCTTCTTGCCGGCGATGGGATCCTTTTTCTGACCCTGCCGCAGCAGCTTGCGAAAGTCAGGCGTTGCACCCGATGCCGGCTCGAGCGTCTGCGGCATGGCCGATCCGGCATTTGGCTCCAGCTTCTGCCCCTCATTTTTCGGTGATGAAATGAACATGCTCGGCAGTGCCGGCGGCTGCGTGGAAATCGCCTTCATCATGCGGGCTTTCTTGTCGTCACCGGGTTTCGGTGCGGGTTCTTCGCTCATGCCGCGTTCCTTGTGGCTTCGATGAAGGTTTGCAGAAGGTCGTCGAAGACCCCTTCGCTCTCGGCAATCGCCTTCGCGTCAGGCACCGCGGGACTGTAAAGCGTCTGCCCGGTCTGAAGGTCGCGGTAGGCAACGCGATTATGCAGGACGTGTTCTGCAATCGGCGTGCCGTTGGCCTGGATGATGGCGCGCAGTTCGGTCAGGGCTCGCGCCCTGCCATCGATGATGGTCTGCTTGGTCAGCACAAATATCGCAGGCAGCGGTTTACCCCGGCTCTCGACCGCCAGCGGAATGTAGTGGTCGGTGATCTGGATGGCGGCGGTCACATCGTCGAGGGCAAAATAGACCGGCACGACGACAATATCGGCCGCGAAGAGCCCGGCCATGAGGTTGTCGTTTGTGGTCCCTTCCGTATCGATCAAGACAACGGAGCGTTCACCGTTGTGAATGGCTGCGGCGCCAAGGATTTCCTGCGGGGTCATCGCGCTCACCAGTTGCAGCCTGTCAGGGCGATTGCCGGCGTCACCCAGCATCTGGAACCAGCGGTTCATGTTCTGCCGCCGGTCTCCGTCGATGAGAGTGACCGAATAGCCCCGATGCAGCGCGACGGATGCGAGGGCGCGCAGCATCGTCGATTTGCCAGTGCCGCCCTTGGGGATCGCAGCGGAAATGATCATGAGGGCCTCCTTCCGGCGTGGGCTCCTTGTTTCCATGTTAACATGGAAACAAGTCATCATGGACACATGGAATAATCACAGTCGAAACGGGGTGACATAGTCAACGGGGCGAACCGGTTTGGCAACCCAGGCGCGCGCCGTAAGGCCCGCTCGGGGTGCAGACATTGCGCAGCTGCTATCAGTGAGGAAGGGGTTTGGCCGGTTGACCGCATTGCGGACCGCGCTCTGGTGTTACCATGTTAACATGGAAACAAGTCTTCAACACATCTTGGACACATCAAAGCAAATCGCGATGGAGACATTTTCGACGTTGCGGTTGTCGGACCGTGCCGTTGGCAATTGCGTTGGGTGAGAAGACGTGCGCTCGTATTTTCTATTCTCCTTGGCAGGATAGCCTATTTTGTGATACACACAAAATAGGCGGCGCGGCCCTGGCGGGCCTTAGCGCCCGCAAGCGAGCTTGAGAGATGGATGCAGACGCCCAGAAAGCCGCGGTGAAGAGTGCGTCACGACGCTATGGCGAGGTGACGCACATCCGGTTTTCGGCTGACGAGTTGGCCAGCCTCAAAGCCATTGCGGAGCGGGACGGCGTGACCGTCAGCGAAGTCGTGCGGCGTCTAGTGCGGGCAGAGGCCGGGCATCTGCCTGTCGCGTCAGAGGCGTTGCGGCCGGCGATCGTGGAGATGACCGATCAGCTGCGGCGCGTCGGCGTCAATTTCAATCAGGCCGTGCGTGCCATGAACGACGGCCGCATTTCTTCTGATGAGAATCTTGAGCAGGCGCTGATCGCCGTGGGCGACCTCGTGCGGCAGTTCCGCGAGGAACTGAAGGCGATGACTGGGGGCTCCCGCAAGGCGAGGGAGGCCAGGCCATGAGCGGTCGTCTTGCCGGCTACGCGGCCGAAATCGAACGCTATCTGCGGGGCGAGTCCGGCGTGAAGCGTGACGACCTGGACGAGGACAAATCTCAGACGGCCGCCGGACGCGCGGCCGGTGAATTCCAGGCGATGAAGAGTTATGAGGGGACCGGTGGCGGCGGACGCCTCGGGCAAGGACAAGCCGGCTCGGCGCTAGGTGGCGGCAGGAGCGCCGCTCGTTCTTCGCCGGGAGGGACAGGAGTGGCGGTGAGCTCCATGTCTAGCAGGACACCGAAGTCCACTGCTGCTGCGAGTTCGCCCAAGGCCGCCAGCGCGCCGATCATGGTCTATGGCGTCACGCTCGCCGGTTTCCGGCCGGAAGAGGAGGAAGAAGACTGGAAGCGGCGCGGCCGTGGTGCTGGTCGCTCGAGCGGTACAGGACGAGCGGCGCGGGCAGGCTATCAGGCGCGGGCCGTGGCGGCACGGGCAGGCTATGCGGCGGGCGCGCAGCCTGCTGTTTTTAAGGTCATGCCCAATCCGCCATCGACCAAGGAAGCCGCCGCTCGGCTGCTCAATTACATCGGCAGGCGCGAGGACGAAAAAGGCGAGAAACACGACATCGAGATTTTCGACGAGGATGGGCAGATCCTTGCGACAGGCGGCGCACGAAAGGCGTTCCTGGAAACGTTTTGCGAGACGTTCGAACCGCCCTTGGAAAACACCAATTTTCTGGAGGTTCGTTTCGAGCTGGCCGGCGAGGTCACCGATGCCGCCTTGAGTGAGGCGTTGAACAAGGCATTCGGTTCGAAACCGTTCATCTATGCACGGGGCGGACAGACGGTGCAAGTTTACGCACACACCGATGAGCGGGCTGGACCGCTTGCGAAAGTCCTTGCCGGCGGGCGGGAGAATTCGCGCAGCAAGGCGCTCGACAAGATCGAGGCGCGCTTGTCTGAAGCAATGGGCGCGGCGGGCGTGGTAGCCAAGGCAGAGGTAACGGCGGCCGTGAGCCGTGAACCCAAAGCGAAATATTTCGTGCAGAAGTTCATCCGCACCCACAGCCAAGTCCGCCACGCAAATGGCGAGCCTATGCCTGGGGTGAAGAATTCCACGAAGGCGGCGGCTGCGGTCTATGAACAATGGCGCCCGCAATTTTCGGGGCGTGAGCGGCGCAATGCCTATCACCTGCTTTTCTCGGCAAGAGCCGGCACCGATGCCAACGCCGTCATGGCCGCGGCGCGCGCCGTGCTCGAGGAGCGCGCGCCAGGATACAAGTTCGTCCTGGCGCATCACAAGGACACCAAGCACGTCCATATCCATGCGATGGTGCAGGCACGGTCAGCCGATGGCGAGCGCCTGAAATTCTACAAGCCGGATCTCGCAGCCTGGCGCGAGAGCTTTGCGGAAAAGGCACGCGAGAACGGCATTGCGATGGTAGCGACGCGGCGTATGGACCATGCGATGACGCGTCCGTTCACGAAGGAGCACGCCGGGGCTTATAGCCGGGCACAGAGCGACCCCCGCTATCAGGTCAGCGCCAGGACGATCGAGCGAGTGGAGGCCAAGCGGCAACGCCGTTTGGATGCACAATCCCTGGTCGTGAACGGCGATGCAATCGCTGCCGCGTGGCAAAGGACCGTGACGACGATGCGCGCAGTCGGTGTGGTTGGCCAGGCGCTCACGGCGGCCGAGTCGATCAGCAAAAACATTCTTCAGTTCGGTCGGGATCGGACAGGGAAGGGGCAGCCAGGTCCTGCCGCGGATCGCGGAGCTGATCAATCGGGGCAGAAGTCTTTTCTGTCCCATCCCGGTATGAGAGAATTGAATGCACTGATAGGAGATTTGGACATGGCGCAGACCCCCTTGGAAATGCGGCGTCAGATGGCCCGCGTCAATCAGGCTCTCGACAACATGCGCGAGACGCTGCCGCCGGCGAACCAAGGTCAGTTCGAACAGTATCGTGAAGAGGTCAACGACAAGATGCACGACCGCCTCGCGCGGCTGCAATTCGAGCGGCAGAAGCAGCGTCGTGGTGGTGGTGACGAGCCGACCCCCGAGCGCGAGGCGCGAGGGCGAGACCTTCCAACGGACGATTCCCGCCAGCCGGAACAGCCGCGCACCGGCACCGAGCAGGAGATGAGAGCCAAACAGAAGGACGCGAACAAGCAGAAGGCTCAGCAGGCTGAAGAGCAGGACCGCAAGACCCAGCGTTCAAACGACAACGACTACGAGCGTTGAGAAGAGGGGCGAGCTAGCGTCCTCGCGCGGTGGTCGATTGAAACGGCGCATTCGTTACAGAATGATCAGGCTGGATGGCAGCAATGCGCAAACTCGGTCGCAGAGTTCAATTTTGCGATTGCCCGAAAACAGACATGTCCTGTGAGACAGATGGGATCGCGGTTGCGCCAGAAGCAGACATCGGCGACTTAGCAAACTACGCACCCGAGGTGCACATTCCCTTCCCAGCGTTTGATGATCAATCTTTGGCGGGATTGCTGGCCGAGCGGGTCGGATGCCTAAGATTGGTAGGCGTCATACTGGTCTGCTGACGGAATACCCGGCTGAAATGCCCGGCATTTTCGAAACCGCATCGGTACGCGATTTCGCCTATCTGCAAGTCGCTGTCCTCCAGCAGGGACTTCGCATAATGCACCCGCAGCGCGAGATACGCCGCCATCGGGCTGACGCCCAGTTCAGTCCCGAAAAGACGCTCCAGCTGGCGCCTGGAACAATTCAACCGGCCTGCGATCTCGGTGATCGAGACTTTCTCCTGGATATTGCTTTCCATCAACAGCAGGGCCCGCTTTACGGCGCGGCTCGACGCTTCGGGAAACAGATCCCCGACGGGCTGCACGTCCCTGGTGTTTCGAATACGATCAAGGACAAGGATCTTGGCGGCTTTTTCCGCCGCTTTCCGACCGATGAATTGCGACACGAAATAGCCGGCAAGGTCAGCCGCGCCCGTGCCGCCGGCACAAGTCGAGCGGCCACGGTCGACGGAAAACAGACTATCGGCATGCGCGTTCACATCGGGGAACTCAGTCCGAAAATCCTTGATGTGGAACCAGCTGACGGCGGCGCTATAGCCATCCAGCAAGCCGTAACGGGCGAGCACGAAACTTCCCGTGCAAAGCGCGGTAAGAGGCACTCCCTTCTCGGCGGCCCTCAAAAGGAATGCCTCTTTCTCTGAACTGAGGGCACGGTTGGTGTCGAGCAAGCCACCGACCACGACGATGTTGTCAAAGTCCTTGGGATTGCCGATCTCCTTCGTCGGAAGCAATTCGACGCCGCAGCTCGCCCTGATCGGCAGGCCGCGTTCGCCAACGATCTGCCAGTCGAATTCGACCCTGCGGCTCCGGTCGCCCTCATCGCCAGCCAGGCGCAGCGTATCGATGAAGAGCGAGAGCGGCGACAGAGTGAAGTCGCGAACCAGGAGAAACGCAAAGCTCTTAGCCATTTTCACGCTGTCCTTGGGCGTTGCTCGATCCGCAATGGACGGATTCGTCTGTCTCCCTCCTGATGGGTGAGCCATCGACAATCTGTCCATATATTGTGTACCAAGAAAATACAATCCGTTGACTCGCTTACCAACGCATGCGATTCTTCCTCCCGTACTAGATGTCATTGACTATCAGAACCATTCCGAAGGTGCGCGCAATGAAGGGCAGCAAGGGCAGTCTCTACGACGATTTGAAGCGTCGCATCCTGACGATGGAACTTGATCCTGACGAGGATCTGGACGAGGTGGCGCTAAGCGAGCGCTACGGCCTGTCGCGGACCCCGGTCAGGGAAATCTTCCGCAGACTGGAGGGCGAAGGATACATCGAAATTCGCGCGAACAGGGGTGCTCGGGTTGTCCCGATGAACCATTCGACACTTCGGCATTTTTTCCTGGTCGCGCCCATGATCTACGCTGCCATCGGCCGATTGGCCGTCCAGAATTTCAAGCCCTCGCAGCTTGCGGACCTGAAGGACACACAGGAGCGTTTCCGCAAGGCAAGTGCGTCCAGCGACGCGCTCTCGATGGTGCTCGAGAACAACAGGTTTCACGAGATCATCGGCGAGATGTCCGGCAATGCCTATCTGCAGCCAAGTCTCGGCAGGCTGCTGATAGACCACGCCCGTATCGGTCACACTTTCTTCCGCCCGCGCAACGCTGACATGCGCAAGCGGCTCGAGACAGCAGTCGAACACCATGACGGCTTCATCTCTGCTATTGGCGCTCACGAAGAGGACGCCGTTGTGGACCTCGTGTTCGAGCACTGGGAACTGTCGCGCGAGAACATGGAGATGTTTATCGCGCCCCAAGGATTGAAGGCGGATGCCCTCGTTGGCGATTCTTGACCGCATCGCCGTAAGCGACCCGGCGAAATTCGAAGACCTCGACTTTTCAGGATCAGCGCCTAACCTTTGGGGTTAGGATCATCCCTTTTTGCTGAAATCGCCTAGGATCCGTCCAGGACGGGCTCGAAACGCGCCGCGTGCGAGGAGGAATGCTCGCTCTCGCTGCTTTTGGTCTTGCGGCTCCTCTACCACGAGCCCGCTTCTACTCGTGCGCTTAGGCAGTTTGCCCGGCAATCGCATAGGCTCTGCCCATGCGAGCAGGCAGTGTGTTATCAAAATATAAAAATTGTGTACGCAGATAATACAATCCATTGACTCCCCCGCGACCGTGTGCAATTTTCCAGCCATCAAATGCGATCGACGGGTCCGGGGCACTGAGAATTCTCGCGTGAGAAGTTCGCAGACGGCTTCGTGCGCCTCGAAAAGCGCATTCGTAGAAACGGCCACTCCATCGACGGAGGAATGACTTGAAGTTCGAGGGTATCTACACCCCCGCGGTGACGCCGCTTGAGCCCGATGGGCAGATTGATCGCACCGCTTTCGCGGCCGTTCTCGAGTCACTCATCGAAGCCGGGGTGCACGGTATTATCGTCGGCGGTTCGACGGGCGAATACTACGCGCAGAGCGCCCAGGAGCGCTTCGATCTTGCCGCCTATGCCAAAGAGGTAATTGGCACCCGGCTCCCGCTCATCATTGGTACTGGCGCCATCAGGACCGAAGACTCAGTCGAGTATGCCAAGGCTGCGAAGGAGATCGGTGCCGACGCCATCCTCGTATCGTCCCCGCCATACGCTTTGCCGACCGAGCGCGAGAACGCGGTTCACGCACTGACCGTCGACCGCGCGGCGAATTTACCGATCATGCTCTACAACTACCCGGCCCGCATGGGCATCACCATGCGAGAGGACTATCTCGCCCGCGTCGGCAAATCAAAAAATGTCGTGGCGATCAAGGAAAGCTCGGGTGAAACGAGCAACGTCCACCTGCTCGCCCGGAAGTTTCCGCACATCTCGCTTTCCTGCGGCTGGGATGACCAGGCGCTCGAATTCTTTGCATGGGGCGCCAGGAGCTGGGTCTGCGCCGGCTCCAATTTTCTGCCGCGCGAACATGTCGCGCTCTACGAAGCCTGCGTCCTCGAAAGGAACTTCGACAAGGGCCGCGCCATCATGACCGCAATGCTGCCGCTCATGGATTTTCTGGAGTGCGGAAAATTCGTCCAATCGATCAAGCACGGCTGTGAACTGATCGGCCTCAAGGCAGGCCCGGTGCGGGCACCGCTGCGCCCGCTCAATTCGGAAGAAAAGCGAACTCTCCAGACTGTCGTCGCCACCTTGAAGCGCACGGTCGCCCAGATCACGTCGGGAGCAAATCATGCATGACCTTTTGACCGCTGCCGAATACAAGGCGATCGCCGCGGACATTCAATTTCCGACCAATGCCTTCATTGATGGTGCATTTCGTCCGGCGAATTCAGCCAAGACATTCAAGACGACCAATCCAGCGACGGGCGACACACTTGCCGAGATCGCGGCGTGCGACGCTACCGATGTCGATTTCGCGGTGACCAAGGCCAGGCAAGCTTTCGACGACGGCCGCTGGCATCTCCGCTCGCCCGGTGAGCGCAAAGCCGTACTTCTCAAATTCGCGAAGCTTTTGGAGGATAACCGTCACGAACTCGCTGTGATGGAGAGCCTCGACAGTGGCAAGCCGGTCCGCGAATGCCAGACCGTGGATGTTCCGGACACGATCCATACCATCCGCTGGCATGCCGAACTGATCGACAAGCTTTATGACAACATCGCTCCCGTGGGCTCGAACGCGCTGACCATGGTCGTGCGCGAACCGGTCGGCGTCGTCGGGTGCGTCCTGCCCTGGAACTTTCCACTGCTGATGCTTGCCTGGAAAATCGGCCCGGCGCTTGCCGCGGGATGCTCGGTGATCGTGAAGCCAGCCCAGGAAACGACGCTGACGACGCTTCGTGTTGCCGAACTGGCCTATGAGGCGGGTATCCCGGCTGGCGTCTTCAACGTTGTCACGGGCGGCGGCAAGGATGTCGGCGAACCGATCGGCATGCACATGGACGTCGACATGGTGGCGTTCACCGGATCGACGCCGACAGGTCGCCGTTTCCTGCACTATGCAGCCGACTCCAACCTCAAGCGCGTCGTCCTTGAATGCGGCGGCAAGAACCCGGCCGTGGTGCTCGATGACGCTGAGGATCTCGACCTCGTCGCCGAACAGGTGGTCAACGGCGCGTTCTGGAACATGGGCGAAAACTGCTCGGCCACGTCGCGGCTCATCGTCGACGCCAAGATCAAGGACGAATTGCTCCAGCGGATCGGCGCTTATATGCGCGAGTGGAAGACCGGCGACCCGCTCGATCCCGAAAACCGCATCGGCGCGCTCGTCAGCAAGAGCCATTTCGAGAAGGTGAAGTCGTTCCTCGGCGACGTGAAGACTGAAAAGCTCTCCGTCGTCCATGGCGGTGCCACGCACAAGGGTATCTACATCGAGCCGACCGTCGTTGACGGTGTCACGCCTTCGAGCCGCCTGTTTCAGGAGGAGATCTTCGGACCGATCCTTTCGGTCACGACGTTCAATTCGCTTGCCGAAGCCGTGGCTCTCGCCAACGACACGAACTACGGCCTGACAGCGTCCGTCTACACCGGCAGCCTGCGCAAGGCGATCAAGCTTTCGCGCGAAATCCGGGCGGGTGTCGTGACCGTCAACTGCTTCGGCGAAGGCGACGCGACAACGCCGTTCGGCGGCTACAAGGAATCCGGTTTCGGCGGACGCGACAAGTCGGTCTTCGCCCATGACAACTACTGTGAATTGAAGACGGTCTGGATCGACGTCTCGGATCGTTCTGTCGACGAGACCGTCAGATGAGCGACATCGTCGTCAAGCGTCTTCCGGCGGAATCCGGAACCTCGGGCTGGGAGGCGCTCAGCAGACGCAGCTTCCCCGTCCGGACGCTCGACGGCGACGTTTCGGCCGACTGGCTGATCATCGGTGCCGGCTTCGCGGGCCTCTCCGCCGCGCGGCGGCTGTCTCAACTACGGCCTGGCGACCGGATCGTCGTGCTGGAGGCGGGAGAGATCGCCAAAGGGACCTCGGGCCGGAACTCCGGCTATATGATCGATGTCCCGCACAATCTGACGTCCGGCGAATATTCCGTCGCCGGTGAGACTGCGACAAGGACGGAGATCGCTCAGAACCGTTTTGCGATCTCTTTCGCCGCCGATGCCGCCGCCGAATATGGCATGACCGTGCGCACCTTCGACCCATCGGGAAAGATCAATGCTGCGGCGACAGACCGCGGGATGAGGCTCAACGAAAGCTACGGCCACTCGCTCGCTGGCATTGGCGAAGAGCACCGCTTCCTGGATGCGGACGAAATGCGGGAGATCACCGGCTCATCATACTACCGGGGAGGTCTCTACACGCCGGGCGCCGTGATGATCCAACCTGCAGACTATATCCGCGGGTTTGCGGCCGGGCTGGCATCGAAGGCCGACATATTCGAGCACTCGCCGGTGCTCAAACTGGAGCGCCGGAGCGGGATGTGGAAGGCCATGTCGCGCAACGGAAGTGTGACCGCTCCGAAAGTCATCCTGGGCGTCAATGGCCACGTCGAGGATTTCGGCCACTTCCGCGGCCGCCTTATGCACATCTTCACCTACGCATCGATGACCGCCCCTTTCACGTCGAGGTCCACCGGCAAGGACAGGTGGGCGTTACTCCCGGCCGATCCGATGGGGGCGACGGTCAGGAAGATCACATCAGATGGGTCTTCGCGTATCGTGATCCGGACCCGGTTCACCTACGACTGGACCGTCCAGGTCGGCGAGAAGCGCTTGGCCGGGATTGGCGCTGAGCAGCGGACATCCCTGGACGCCAGGTTTCCGGACCTCAAGGATGTGCCGTTCGAGCACGTCTGGGCCGGGCGGCTTTGCCTCAGCCGCAACCATGTGCCGGCCTTCGGCGAAATAGAAGAGGGCCTCTACTCGGCGTGCTGCGAGAACGGTCTCGGGACCGTGAAAAGCACGCTCGCGGGCGTCATGGCCGCCGATCTGGCGACCGGCACCCACTCGGACATGCTCGACAAATTCTCGGATCAGCCGGAGCCCGCCAGGCTCCCTCCGGAGCCGCTCGCATGGCTCGGCGTCAACACCGTGATCCGATTGCAGGAATTGCGTGCAGGCCGCGAGGGATGAGCCCTCGCCGCGCAATATGAGGACTGAGCCGACCGCAAAGTCTTCAAATGAGAATGGGAACAACAATAAGGAGTGAGTAAAAATGAAGACGTTGTGGAAAGCGCTCTGCGCTGCCGCGATGGTCGGTATGACCATGCTGTCCGCGCAGGCGGAAGAAAAGACCATTACCATAGGCACGATGTCCTGGGAGGACCTCACCCCCATCACCGGCATCACCAAGAAGGTGCTCGAAGATTCCGGCTACACCGTGAAGGTGGTGCCTTTCTCAGAGTGGGGCATCGCCTACGCCGCGTTGGCCAAGGGCGACGTCCAGATCCTCGCCTCGCAGACGGACTATGTCGCCCAGGACTACTGGGACAAGAACAAAAAAAAGCTCGAGAAGATCTCTCCGGTTTCGCACGGTCTTTTCCAGGGCGTTGCGGTGCCGAAATACGTGACGATCGACTCGATGGACCAGTTGAATGACAACGCCGACAAGTTCGGCGGCAAGATCGTCGGTATTGAGCCGGGATCGGGTCTGATGCGTGATACGGCGAACTCGGTGAAGGCATACGATCTGAAACTTCAGCTCGTCGAAGGCAGCACCGCGGCCATGACCGCGGCGCTCAAATCGGCAACCGACCGCAAGGAATGGATTGCTGTCACCATCTGGGAACCCTCGTGGATGATGCAGAAATATGACGTGAAGTTCCTCAAGGATCCGAAGGCAATCTTCCCGCCGCCGCAGAGCTATTACTGGATCGGCAAGAAGGGTTTCTCGGCTGACAATCCGCACGCACGCGAGGTCATCGCCAGCGTCTACGTCCCGCTCGCCGACATCACCTCGATCAACTCCGCCGTCAACGAAGGCAAGACCATGGACGAGGCCATCAAAGCCTGGACCGACAGCCATACCGATCTCCTGAAGCGCTGGGAGAACATCAAGGCCGAGTGATCATCGAAACGACGGGCCGCCAACGCCGGCGGCCCGTCTCGGAACTTCGATAAACACGAAGGCCAGCGTCAGGCCGGCCCATGGGGAACGCAATGAACAGTGCGATGAAGGACTCCAATGAAGTGCTGGTGGACTGCCAGTCCGTATGGAAAATTTTCGGTAGCCGCGCTCAGGCTGCCGTCAAGGCCATAACCGAACGTGGGCTATCCAAGAAACAGGTGCTGCAGGACTTCGACTGCGTGGTGGGCGTCTCCGATGCCAGCTTCCAGGTCCGCCGTGGTGAGATATTCTGCGTCATGGGACTCTCGGGGAGCGGCAAGTCGACACTGATCCGCCTCCTTAATCGTCTGATCGAACCAAGCCTCGGCAAGATCACGGTGAAGGGAAAGGAGATCGCAAAGCTGAATGCTGCAGAACTCCGCGACATGCGCGCTCGCAACATCGGTATGGTGTTTCAGAGCGTGGCGCTTCTGCCCAACAGGACGGTGCTAGAGAACGCCGCCTTCGGTCTTGAGGTGCGAGGCGTTGCGAAAGACGAGCGCAACAGGACCGCCCGCGCAACCCTCGAAAAGGTTGGCCTTGCCGACTGGACGTCGCGCTATCCCGCCGAACTGTCCGGCGGCATGCAGCAGCGCGTCGGCCTCGCCAGGGCGTTGGCGGCAGACCCCGAGATCATTCTCATGGACGAGCCGTTCAGCGCGCTTGATCCGCTGATCCGCCGCCAGTTGCAGGACGAATTCCGCAACCTCACCAAGTCGCTCGGCAAGTCCGCCGTCTTCATCACCCACGACCTTGAGGAAGCCATCCGTATCGGCGACCGCATCGCCATCATGAAAGATGGTGTCATCGTCCAGGTCGGGACGGCGGAGGAGATTGTGACCAAACCTGCCGACGACTACGTCTCCGATTTCGTGGCCGGCATATCCAGGATTCACCTGGTCAAGGCGCACTCGGTGATGCGACCTGTAGCCGAGTTCAACAACTCGCAGCCGCATTGCGACGTCAACACGCTGCTTCGGACTTCGCCTGAGGCCGACATCGGCGAACTCATCGACCTCACCATGCGGTCCGATCGCGACGCGGTCGCGGTCGTCGAGAATGGCACCGTCGTCGGTGTTGTCACCATCCGCGGACTGCTCCGCGGTGTCGCCGGGGCGCCCGCGGGAGAACTCGCTGCGGCGTAGTTCGGGAGGAGCGAAATGGACAGGTTATTCATTACCGACACGTTTGATGCCTGGACGGACGCCGCGCTCGGCTGGATCAGCGACAAAGGCGAATGGTTGTTCGACTCTCTCAGGGCGGTGCTTGAAGGGACCTACGATGGTGTCCTGTGGCTCCTGCAACTCGCACCGTTCTACGTCATCGCGATCATCGGGGCGCTGCTCGGATGGCGCTTGATAAATGCAATGGCCGGCATCCTTGCGGGCCTTGCCTTGATCTTTTGTGCGGTCATGGGGCTCTGGACTGAAACCATGAGCACATTGGCCCTGGTGACCACCGCCACGATCCTCGCCCTTGTCGTCGGTATTCCAACCGGGATCGTGGCTGGCTTCGTCAAGTCGTTCGACCGCGTTCTCGAGCCGGTGCTCGATCTGATCCAGACGCTCCCGCCCTACATCTACCTTCTTCCGGCGATCGCGCTCCTGGGTTATGGGCCCGCTACCGCGCTCGTCGCCACCGTCATCGTCGCGATGCCGCCCGCCATCCGGCTCACGTCCCTCGGCATTCGCATGACGCCACACGAGTTCATCGAGCTCGGCCAGGCGAGCGGCCTGACGCCGTGGCAGATGTTCATCAAAATCAGGCTTCCCTTCGCCATCCCAAGCGTCATGGCCGGGATCAACCAGAGCCTGATGATGGCGTTCGGCATGGTCGTCATTGCCGGCATCGTCGGCTCGGGCGGTCTCGGAGAGACGATCTACACAGCCGTGCGCACGCTCGACATCGCTACTTCGATCAACGCCGCGATCGCGATCGTCATTCTGACCATGGTGCTCGACAGGCTCACACAGAGCGCGGCGCATCGCGCCGAGAGAGGTGGAAGATGAACCTTGATTTGGTCCAGTTTTCGCCGGGGGCCTACCTCGCCCCCGCAGTGGATTGGCTGAACAAGAACTTCCATCCGTTCTTCGACGCGCTGACCAAGCTAATCGAGGCGGTGCTGGGCGGCATCGAAACTGCCCTGCTCTACCCGCCTTCCTATGCGACGATCGTCGTGGCTGTCCTTCTCGCCGCGTTCTTCGTCAGTGTCCGGGTCTCGGTGGTGACGGCCATCGCGCTCGCGTTCTGCCTGCTGGCAGGTTTTTGGACCGCATCGATGCAGACGCTGGCGCTGGTGACGGTGGCAGTGATCATTTCCGTGTCGATCGCCTTCCCGCTTGGCATCTTGGCATCGCGCTACCGGAAGTTCGAAGCCGCGATCCGTCCCGTGCTGGACATCATGCAGACCGTGCCTCCGTGGGTCTATCTCATCCCCGCCGTCATGATCTTCAGCCTCGGTCGCGTTCCGGCGATCATCGCCACGATCGTCTACGGCATACCACCGATGCTGCGCCTGACAACTCTGGCCTTCAACCAGGTGCCAAAGGACCTCCTGGAGCTCGGCCAAGCCACCGGCGCCTCGCCACGGTCGATTCTGTTCAAGATCGAAATCCCTTCAGCCACCCCGACACTTCTGGTCGGTCTTAACCAGTGCATCCTTCTGTCGCTGGCGATGGTCGTCCTGGCGGGCCTCGTCGGCGCTGGAGGCCTCGGAGCCGAGGTGACGCGGGGACTGACACGGATGGAGATGGGCCTGGGCCTGCGGGCCGGACTGTCGATCGTCGCAGTCGCCATTCTTCTCGACAGGGTCTCCAGGGGGGTGCTGCAACGCAGCCAGGCGCCTGGCGCAAGGAAGCCCGCCTGAACCACCGAAGGGAAATACCATGCGCCACAGTTTCTTCTGCATCGATTCCCACACCTGCGGCAATCCGGTGCGCCTGGTCGCGGGCGGCGGTCCCCTGCTGCCCCATATCCCGATCGCAGAGCGGCGCGACCTGTTCCTCCGCGACCATGACTGGATCCGGCAGGCACTGATGTTCGAGCCGCGCGGGCACGACATCATGTCGGGCGCGATCATCTATCCTGCGTATCGCGAGGACTGCGACTTCGCCGTGATCTTCATCGAAGTCAGCGGATGCCTACCGATGTGCGGCGCCGGCACGATCGGCCTCGTGACGGCGGCAATCGAAGAAGGCCTCGTAATGCCCAAGGTCCCGGGCAAGCTGTCAATCGAGACGCCGGCCGGCAGGGTCGATATCCAGTACGACAAACCGGGCGAGTTCGTGGACTCCGTCCGGATGTTCAACGTCGCCAGCTATCTGCATACCGCGGACGTCGCCATGGATGTCCCCGGTCTCGGTCGCCTCGTCGTCGACATCGCCTATGGTGGCAACTACTACGCTGTCGTCGAGCCGCAGGAGTCATTTCAGGGCCTCGATGGCATGTCGGCGAGCGACATCGTCGACCTCAGCCGCAGTCTCCGCGACGCGCTCGAACCCATCTGCGATCCGGTTCATCCCGAAGACGAGAAAATACGCGGTGTTCATCACGCCATCTGGTGCGACAGGCCCTCAAGCAGCAATGCCGACGGCCGCGGCGCTGTGTTTTATGGCGACAAGGCGATCGACCGTTCGCCGGGCGGCACCGGAACTTCAGCGCGTATGGCGCAACTCTATGGTAAGGGACGACTGAAGGTCGGCGATAGCTTCCGTCAGGAAAGCTTGATCGGCACAGTTTTCGAGGGCCGCGTCGAGGCCGAGACCGACGTTGGGCCGTTCAAGGGCATTCGGCCAAGCGTCGGCGGCTGGGCGAGGATCATCGGCCACAATACGATTTTCGTGGACGATCGCGATCCGCTGGCCCACGGATTCCAGATGCGATGACGACATGCACGCCTCTTCGCAATGTCCGCTTAGGATTTAGATCACGTCTATGCTCTGCGGGTCTGAAGGACCGCTTCTGAAAACCAATGCGCAAAGCCGCCGGTCTGCTTCCGTGAAGAGTTTCGGGTGCGGACAGGCGTACGAAAGTCGCCGAGGAAGGAATCCGCGGGCCAGAGGTCGATGACTATGGAGATTTCGATCTGCGGCTGATGTCCGCGATGGCGTGACCACGGCTCCATTCGTAGGCGATATATGCCTGCGTTCGCGCAGAGTCCCACTCTGTCGAACGTTCGCCAGGGCGATTGTCCGCTACCCGATCGACAATGTCGGCAGGCCGTGCATTTCGATATCCGAGGTTAGCCACGCCGTAAGGGAATATTCCGCTTTGCGAACTCACGGATTGGGAACTTATCGATCTCATTGCGCGAAGCGCGATGGACGCGGGATTTGCGGTTGAATTCGACGCCGCGGATTCTTGAGACTCCTCCGCCGCATCGAAATGCTAGTTATCCATCGACTACATCAGGCAAAGTATCTTCGACGACGCTCAAATTTCGATCGAAAGCCTCGGTGTCGGATGCGTGGGCTCGGAGAGATCGCACCTTGTTTAGGATAGCCGCAACCGCCGCTTCTTTTTCTGGCGCTATGCGTGTTGTCACCGCTTTGGCCGCCAACGCGGAAAAATCTATGGCGGCATAAGGTGGCACACCTGCAGTGTCGCTTGCTTTCGGCCGTTCTTTCACGATTGTGCGCCGGCCCCGCGGCGGAGCCATACGGCCGGCTTTTGCGGCAAATGTTGCGCCGCGCCGCAGGCGCGTCTGCAAGAGGCCTGAGCGGTACGCCGGTGCTGTCGGCACAATCGTCGGGAGCGCAGGAGATGGAACCGCCGCGGAAGCGTCCAACGCAGGTCTTTTCGTGCGCGAAGCGTCGGTAGAGGCGGGCAGGGGCATGAATGCGCGTTTGGCGAGCTGGCCGTCGGCGAAATAGAAATTGCGCGTGCCAAGGATCGGCAGCTCGCCGCGCGGCAATATGATGACCTTGTTCTTGTCGAGCGTGCGGATTTCGTCCGGCCGCATGAGCGGCCGCCGCACTTCCTTGCGGTGCTCCGAGCGCGTGTAATAAGTGTCGAACAACGTCGCCTTGGTGCGCGTCACGTCTTTTTGCACGTCCGACCTTTCGCCGAGCTGCTCGGAAACGTAGCGCAGATCGTCAGCATCCTGCGCGCCGAAAAAGATCTGCACGCGAGCGGCATTAATGAGCGTCTTGCGCCCTTCCTGGCGATAGATCTCGTCTACAGCCTTCAACGACTGCACGAAAAACCACATCGAAACGCCGTTGCCCCCGAGCACGCTCGCCATTTCGGTGACGTTCTCGAGCTTGCCGAGGTTCTGGAACTCGTCGAGCAGCACAAGCACCGGATGCTCGGCCGGCTGCGGCAGGCTTTCCGACATAAAGTTCATCATCTGCGTAGTCAGGACGTTGAACAACGGTCCAAGCGACGTAATCTGCTCACGCCGCACGTCGAGATAAAGAGAAATCCGGTCACGCTTGAGCTTGCGAATATCGAACGTGCTGCGCGACGTAGCTCGCATCAGGCGCTCGTTGAGAAAGGGGGTCATGCCGGTGCGTACGCCGGCGTAGATTCCGGAAAACTGCCGCTCCGACATTTCGAAATACGGCAACAGGGTTTGCAGCGTGAAATGCGAACATTCGCGGCGGCGTTCCTCGCGCAGCGAGCCGATGAACTCGAGGAGCGGATGCTCGGCACCGTTCATGATCTCGAGGATTGTGGCGAAGGTCTTCTTCTCGTTCGGGATCGCGGGCGATTCCATGACGAAGGACGCTATTCCGGTAAAAAGGAGGCGGGCATCGTTGACCCAATACGGGTCTGCGTTGGACGGGGGGCGCGGAAACAGCGCCGCAGCGATGTTGCGAAGGTCGATGTCGCGCTGAGCTGAGTCCAGCGAGATGAAGTCCATCGGATTGTAGCAGGCGGTATTGCCGTCGGGGTCAGCCGGCGCGAAACGCACCACGCGGCTCATGGTTGAACGGTAGCCGGCGGTCGCCGCATAGGTCTCGCCCCGCAGGTCGAGAACCACGAGCGAATGCGGCCAGGTCAAGGCGTTCGGGATGATGAGAGACGTGCCTTTACCGGAGCGCGGCGGCCCTATGACGAAGCCGCCGACATCATCGCCATCAATCCATAATTTCTTGCCGCCGATCAGCCTGCGCTGCATCAGGCGAATCTTGCCAGAGCGCTGGTCGCGGCGGGGCGACAGGATTTCGGCAAGCCTGCCGCCGGCTCGACCGACGAAGACGCCGCCCACTTTCGTCAGCCCGGTTTTCGATACGTCGCTCATAGTCATGAAGCGAGAGTCATTGCGCTTTCTCGGACGCATGAGAAACAAGCTGACCAGTGGCAAGAGAAACCCTAATGCGCCTGCTGCAACGGCGTATTGTACCCGGCCAAAATTCCTCGCCATCGTGTCCGCCCAGGCCAGACGAACGACCGGCCAGGGATTGGCGTTCAGCTGGTCGAACAGGACGTGGGCGCCAGTCCGATACCAATCTGTCGCGGCATAGGCGACCGTGAAGAGCAGTGCGCCCAAGGCCATCGCCATAAGCATCATGAAAATTGCTGTTGCGATTTTCTGCATGGATGGGCCCCGCTAGATCGTCTCCGCCTTGGTGAACTTGATCTCGCTGATGCCGCGCCGTCCGCCTTCGGTGCGGATCATCTGGACGACCACCGGAATGACTTCGCGCAGGTAGTCGAGGATTTCGCCTCGTGAGAGGCCCGAGCTGCCCTGCATGACCATCAGCGCCAGCCGCTCGTAGGCGGACCGGGCGGAATTCGCATGAACGGTCGTGAGCGAACCCGGATGGCCGGTGTTGATCGCCTGGAGGAACGCGAAGGTTTCAGCGCCGCGCAACTCGCCCAACAGCAGACGGTCCGGCCGCATGCGAAGCGAGGCCTCGAGCAGTTGTTGCGCGGAGACCTTGGCAAGGCCCTGGTCGCCCTTCGAGGCTA
The DNA here is from genome assembly GCF_040319155.1 of Mesorhizobium sp. M0954. Taxonomy (NCBI): domain Bacteria; kingdom Pseudomonadati; phylum Pseudomonadota; class Alphaproteobacteria; order Hyphomicrobiales; family Phyllobacteriaceae; genus Mesorhizobium; species Mesorhizobium sp. M0954. Next base: position 19,028 of record NZ_JAMYNR010000032.1, read on the forward strand.
TCAGGGTGACGTTGTTGGGAGCAGGCAGCCTCAATTCGCGGGTATCTTCGATCGTGATGATCCGTTCATGGGCAGGGATCTCCTTCAAGAGCGCATTCAAAAACGTCGTCTTGCCGGTGGATGTACCGCCAGAAACGACGATCGAGACGCGGTTGCGGACCGCGTATTGCAGGAAGTCCATCGGCGACGTGTCGTGCAACATCTCGACAAGTCGCTTTTCTTCGGTTGAAAGCGCAAGGCCGCTACCCATTGCCGTGTTCTCGAATGCGCCGAGATCGTTGTAGGCAGCAAGGCTCATATCCATGATGACCTGCTTGCGAATCGAAATCGCCCCGCCTTCGGGAGCCGCGGGCGGCAAGATGCATTGGATGCGCTCACCCGAAGGCAGAGCAGCCGACAGGACCGGCTTTTCTTCGTTGATGACCTGATTTGTCGCCGAGGCGACGCCGGTCGAGATGTTACGAATCCAGCTAGGTGTGACCTCGCGCTTGACGACGTGCTCCATTTCCTTCGCGCCGAGGCGTTCGATGAACAATTCACCCGGCCTGTTGATCGCAATCTCGGAAACCGAATCTTCGTTCAAATAGGACCATATCGGTTCCAGATGAGCGCGCAGGACCGGGGCTCTCGCCCAAGGATCGGGGAGGGGATGCACGGCATTCATTTCACTGGGCTCCCATAGCCGGGATACAACTGATCCTTGGGCGTGCTGTAGAGAGGCGTCGGATCGATCGCCGTCTTCGGCCGCGCACCTGCCTTCAGGCGCGCCAGTTCTTCCTGGACGGGATCGGCGTACAAGTCCGAGAAATCGAGATCTCGCCGTACCAGCACGACAATGGATGTGCCCTGGTCGACGTAGACTGTCGGGCCAATGTTCTGCGTGTCGCGAAACGCCTCTTGCGCAAGTTGTTGCAAGGCGGTCGATGACTTGTCAAACGCGATGCTGCGCACGTCGCGCTGCGAGCCATTGCCACCATAAGTTACCGTCGTGGTCTCGCCCGTCATGGGATCAATCGTCGACACCTGGCGCTGTTGTCCATCCTGGCTGCTGTCGCCAAGCGAGGACAGATATTCAGAGACGCCGCCAACGACGGAAAGCATGATGGCGTTACCGTATCGTTCAAGCCAGTGCGTATCGACACGGCCGCCCATGCCACCGCGCCCGAGCGCGTCCGCCCCAGGCGACTTGATATCGACGGAAATGCCGTCCGAGCGGATGACCCTGTTCCAGACGATGAAAACACGCTTCTGACCGCGCGCAAGCCCCGAGCGGTACTCTCCGGTCAGGCGCGAGCCCTTCGGAATGAGGAGCCGCCTGCCGTCGAGCGAGAAGACATCCTCACGCACGACAGCGCGCACGGCACCGGGAAGGTCGGTGTTGATCGCGGTTTCCAAATAGCCACGAATGATCGTTCCTTCAGGGATCAACGCATCGGTGCGTCGGAAAACCTTGGCTTTGACGATGCTGGAAGAACTTGCCTCAGACTGCGCCAGGAATGCCTTGTTGGGATCACTGTCGGCCCCGGGAACCGGGATGATCTGACCGTCGGCCGCGATTTCGACCTGTGCCGCCTGGGCACCGGCATCCGTCGAGCCGGTTTGATCATTCGTCACCATCTGGTTCGACCGCAGGCGTTCCCACACCGCTTTTTCATGCTCGGCGGCCTCTGCCTTACGGCTAGCCTCGTCCTCAGCCGCGGCCTTGCGGCGGGCTTCTTCCGCCTCGGCCTTGCGGCGAGCTTCCTCGGCCGCCATTTGCGCCTCCAGCGCGCGCCGCTGCGCATCAAGATCCGCACCCTCCTGCACGGTCTGATCGACATTATCGGCTTGTTGCGTGCCGTTCTGGTCGGCGGCCGGTGGCGGCACCACGATCTGGTCGATCGTGCCGTCGGCAGGTTGCGGCGGTTCGTTCAACGCCGGCGGGCGGAACTCGGGCGGGTTGAAGTTTTCCTCGCCATCGCTGCGAACATCGCGCGATACCGGCTCTCGAGGCCAGTTCAGCCATATCAGCGCGCCAACCAGCACCACGCCGAGGGCGACCAGGGCGATCCTGGTACCCACGCCCGCACCGCGGCGTGCGACCGTCGGGCTGCCGTCCAGCTGGTTATAGTCGATCTGGGTCATCACCGCCCTCCGCTGGTTCCGAACACCGTGGAACCGCCTGTCAGTTTCGTTGGGCCGTAGACCTGCTCGACCGGATCGATTTCGTTGGGTCGCGCCCGGTTGTAGAGGCAGAGCGTCTTGCCATCGGCCCGCAAGGTGAATTGCCGTGCGACCTTGTCGATGACGGTGTATTTGCCCTGCGTGCGAACGTTGACCAGCGACTCCTGACGCTTGTCGTCGACAACGAAGATCGCCGGAATGTCGCCCTTGAACTCCAGAAACACCTTGGTGCCGTCGTCGAATACGGTGTGCGGCTTCAGGCTGTCGTCGCCCTTGTAGGCGTAGTCGTAATTGAGATCGGCATAATTCAGGTCCTTCAAATCCGGATCGGCGGCGCTCTCCTTGGCCTGTGAGAGCAGGCGCGCGTTGATATCCTCGTCCGGATATTTGAACCGGACCTGGAAGGATGCCCGGTCACGGCTATTGTCGGTTGCCTGCAGCAGCAAGGAATAGACGCGCCGGTTGGTGACCACGTTGACGTTGGTCCACGCATCGCGCTCCAGCGGCTTGACGAACAGAAATCGCGATCCGCGTTTGGGGATGATCGACCAGCCTTTCGTGTCGCCAGCCGACACGGTTTCGATGACTTCGGTCGGGCTAAGCTCGACCATCGTTGAAATGCCAAGAGCTGCGCGCACCGACGTCACATCGTCATTGTTGAAGGTGACATACCGAATCCGGCCGTCGCGTGCGGCCGCGCCGTGCATCGTGCCGAGCAGAAGGGTGGCCGACAGGGCGAGGCTCACGCGCCATCTCATTGCAGGCTCCCCGCGGCCGGCGCCGATTCCTGGTCGCGGCGGTAATCCGTAACCTGAAAGCCCAACGGGTTGTCGAAACGCCATTCGTTCTTGAGCGGCGTTGAGGTGTAGCGGAATTTTATGACCGCCACCCAATTGTCGGCGGTGGACGAGTTGTCCCGCCGCGTCGTCGTGGCAAAGCGCACCGAGGCTGTATTGCGATTGAGCAGGGAAACTGACTTGATCTCGACCGAGACAGTGACATTGCGGCCAAAAATCTTGTCCAGCGATTGCGGATTTGCAGGCGTGAAAAGCCATGTCAAATCCTTGGACGCGGCGTCGGTCGAATAGAGCTGTGCCAGGTCGTAATTCTGTTTCAGTTCTCGCGAATCGTAGGTTTCGCGGGCCCTGATGTAACGCACAAGATTGGCCGCCGTGACGGCCTCGTTCTGCGATAAATCTCCAGGCTTCAGCGCGCGCATGATCTCGAGGTAGCCCGTCGATTTGTCGACCTCGACAACGTACGGTTCGAACTGCCGGAGTGGCAGGATCAGCACGAGCGCCAGCAGCGACAGCACCGCAACCAGTCCCGAAATGCCGCTGACGATCCAGGCCAATGTACGCGATCGACGCATTGACCTGTGCGTGTCGTCTTCCCAAGTCGCGCCCGCCCTGTAATAGCGCTTGTCGACGAGTTCGCTGCTGCGGTCAGCAGCCGTTTCCACTGGCATTGCCACGTTACTATTGCCTCGTTTGCGCGACGCATTCTGATCCACGCCGCGATCGGTGATCGTTCTTGTGTCCTAGGCCAGAGGCCTGGAGTTATCGCGCGCACCTTGCTGGATGGCGGACCGGGTTGCGGCATCCGCCCTAGCTGCTCGCGAAGATCGAAAACTGTTTGCCGCTAGCTGCCGGGCGCCGCGAGCGGCGCGGCCTGCGACCCATCGCCCGCCGGAATAGCGCACGGCATTCCTGCCGAACGTACCATATGAGTAGCGAGCGCCCATGGTGCTGAGATACCCGCCGCCATTCAGGATCGAAGCAATCGAGGGTATCTGCATGAGAACGTAGATCCCGATGATCGTCACCAGCACCAAGGGCAGCACCAGCGACATTTTGCTGTCCATTGTCGCTCCGCCGGACGTTGCGGTGTTCAGCGCCGCATTGACGAGCGAGAAGTAGAAACCGAGAAAGCCATAGATCAGGACTTGCTGGATCATCAGAAAGGTGGTCAGCGAAAGGAAGCCTTCGCTCATCCGTGAGGACCAGCGGTAAAGCCAAAGAATGATCCATATCGGCGCCAAGGCGAGGGTGATGAACAACATCACTTTGGCGGCGATGATCGCGGCAATGGCAAGCGCTGCGAAAATGATGGCAGACAGCAGGACGAGCAGCGACAAGAGCGCGCCAAAAATGTCATAGAAGGATCCGCTATAGACCTGATTGGCGACGTCCTGCGCCCCTTGGTAGAGATTGTCGATAAGCGCTGGAATTGCCGCCTGGTCGCTAAGCTGATTGCCTGTGGCCCGCGACACGGCGCCGACGATCACCTTACCGACCTCGTCTGGAATGCTTTGCACGAGCTGATAGATCGTCGCGGAAAATGTGCCCCATCCGGTCAGCAGCAGATAGATGATCACGGCGCGGCCGAGGCGATAGGCCGCTTCGATTGCCGAAATCGACTCACGCCCACTCAGAATCGAATAGCCCCACCACACGATATAAAGGGTCAGCATCAGCGTGAAGACGTTGCCCATCGCATTGCCCAACTGCATATAGACGGTGCGAACGAAGTCCTGGCCGATGTTGTCAATGCCACCGAGGATGCTTGCGGCGAGACCGTTCATGGATCCTCGTCAATGATGCTGGCGAATGGCGTTGAATTGACCGGCTTCAGCGCGCCGCATTCGTCGGCGTGCGTATACGCCAAAGGCCCGCACGGCGCTTTCAGTTCGCGATTTGCGCATCCGAAAAGCACGGCGCTGAGCCCAATCATAAAGCATATGCGCAACACCCGCCTCGACAAGTGCTACCCTCCGCTCTTGCCAAAGTCCGCGAACGGATTGACGTTGCGCGGTGTCATCATCTTCTGCACCTGGCTCTGGCGAAGAAGATCTCCCTTCAGCTTCTCATTCAGGGCCGCGACCGCACCGTTCTGGACGCCGATCAATTCGTTGACCGCGCGCGCGTTTTCCAGCTGCATTCGTGTGTTCTGGTCCACCGAACCCTTGACGTCCTGCGACTGCCCGATCTGCCCGCTCGCTGACTGCAGAGACCGTTGGCGCTGGGTAACGCCCTGCGAAGCCTGGGAGGTCAATGCGCTTAGCAGCGAGGCCACATTGACGCTGCCGCCATAGGCGGTGTTGACGGCGCTGGTCTCCTTGCCGGCAATCTGCTGGAGCTGCTTCACCAGCTGGAGCCCATTGATGACGGCGCCGGCGATTTTCTGGATTTCGGGCGAAAGGCCGCCAAACGAAAGCGCACCGCCGTTCAGGATCGATCCGAACGACGGCGCCTGGGCAATCGACATATTGCCGCCAAGGCCCATCTGTCCGATCCCGAGCGAACCGTCACGACTGCCGCTGAGAGCCTGCAGGATCTCCTCGCTCTTTTTCAGAATGTCCTTGTTCGAATCCATGATGGAGTTGGTGTTCTCCGCATTTTTGCGGGCGACATCGAGATTGGCGCCATCAATGACCGCAATCTGTGCAAAGGCAGCGCTGGTCCAAAGCGCCATGCCGGCAGCAATCGCGAATTTCTTCATGTCAGCCTCCTATTGCTGTAGAGAATTGATCACGCTGGCAGCGCCGGCAGGATCACTGGTGATGATCATCGAGCGGCTGTCGGCCGAGCTTGCCCCCGCGTTCTCAAGTGCGCATGGTAGCCACCGGCCGCGATCGATCCTCAACCGCTCCAATTCCGCGGGATCACAAGAGAACGGGTTTGGAGAGCCGCTCTTCGGCTGTTGCACCAGCTTGGACGACTGCGATGCCTGAACATTCTGCAACGATAGAAGTTGGGCCAGCAACGCCGTAAAATCCCCCGCCTGGGCGAGGTACTGGTTGGTGACACCCGCGTTGATCCCCCGAGCGGACGAATTCAGCTCCCAGGCGTCCTTGTATTCGGTCACTTGGCCAACGTTGCCCGCCAGGGCGTCGATCGCCGCATTGTTGGCGCCGATCTGCGATGAGCTTGCATCAAGGCCGCCAGCCGCCTTTCTCACCGTGCCCATGGCGGTGTCCTGGGCCGTGCCGCCCGCGCCGTCGGCCGTTACGATCGAGAACGGTGGCGGCGCGGCGGCCGGAGCCTTGCCGCTCGACACATAGTCGTTGAAGTAGCTGTTCCAACGGCCGACGCCGCCGGCCCATTGGTTCTGCTCCCCTTCGTTCGATCCGTTGTAGAAGGAAGCGAGACAGCTGTAATTCGTCGCCCCGCATTGCTTCACGCCCATTCCGAGATATTTGACACCGCCTTCGACATTCTGCTCGTTCACGTCGCGGTCCAGTCCCATGGACTTGCCGGTGCCCTTGGTCAGCTGCATGACGCCTTTGACGCCGGTGTGGCTCCCGGCGCATGTGTCGAAGCGCGATTCCTGATAGGCGACGGAGAGCGCCAGGCCTTCTGGCACGCCGTATTTTTGCGCGTAATAGCGGATTAGCTTCACGTTGCCCGCGTCGCGCTGCAACGCTTCGGCCGGGGATCGGCGAAACATCTGTGAGCGGTATTTGTTCGAATAGGTGCAGACGACGCTTTTCTTCTTGTCGGTTTCGTCCCTCTTGGCCGCATCCGACTTCGCACTGTGCTGCTCGTCCTCTTGCCGCTTGTCGAGGTTCAAATCGTCGATGACCGCGATTTGCGCGACAGCCACGCTCATGCTTTCCGCTGTCGCTAGAGCCACGGCCAGACAAGCGCTGCTAAGCCGCTTCGTCATGCTCGTTCTCCCATCCGCAGAAGTATGGCAGCCACATCTCCGGCTCGTCGCCGAAGGTCTCCCGGAGCCGTGCGCATTCCTTGCTGTTGGCTTCGTTCGAGGACAAGACCTTGATGAGATCGGGCATCGCCGACAAATCGAGCTTGGCGACGATCGAGTCGCTGTCGTGCTTGACGAGGAAGGTGCGTGTTTCCTTCGCGGTGCGGCGCACGAACTCGAATTCCTTCGCCGTCAGCGAGAAGCGCTCCATGTAGGACTCCTTGCTCGCCTTCGGGTTGGGGAAGAAAATGTTGGTCTTCGTTTGCTCGATCAGTGACGACGAGATGGAGGAATTGACGACGTCTTCCGCTGTCTGTGTGCCGAAGCCGACAACGCCGTTCCGGCGACGAATGGTTTTCAGCGTCTCGTTGATGAAGGCGGCGAAAACCTCGTCGTCCAATAGTTTCCAGCCTTCATCGAGGAAGAGCATGATCGGCGAGCCGTCAATGACGTCCTCAAGACGGTGGAAGATGTAGAGCAAGGCCGCCGAGCGCAGCTTTCTGTCACCGAGGATCTTGGTCATGTCGAACCCGACAACGTGCTTCGAGAAATCCACCAGATCGACGGGATTGTTGAAAAGCCAGCCCTTGTCCTTCGGGTCGAGCCAAGGCTGTATCCGCGCGGCCAGATCGTTCATGTCGGGCATCAGCGAGCCCCGCAGCACTTCCGGCAGCAGGTCGAAGATCCGCTGTTCGCGCGGAATCTTGTAGATCATGTCGACGGCGGCGTTGATGACGCGCATCTCCGCCACGTCAAGCGCGCCGCCTTCCGGCGTCAGAATGTAGATGAGCAGATCTTCCAGGAAAGAACGGTTTTCTGCCGTGTCATCAAGCTGCAATGGCGCGAACCCGGTCGGCTGAGAAGGCTCCATCACCTCGTAGCGGCCGCCGAGCGCCCGAACAAAAATCTCAGCGCCGCGCATATAGTCGAAATAAACACATCGCGGCCTCGGCATGATGCGCATGGCCTGCGCCATCAGGAAGGACAGCACCACGGTCTTGCCCGAACCAGTCGGGCCGAACACCGTGAAGTGCCCGACATCGTGAACGTGGAAATTGAAGTAATAGGCCGTCTGGCTGGTCGTTTCGAGCAAAGCGATAGGGCGTTTCCAATGCAGCCGCTCACGTTGGCCGGACGGGAAATTGTGTCCTGAGAAAAGGCCGGCGAAGTTAAGCGACGAGATCAACGCACGTCGCGCGATGTAGCTGAAATTTCCCGGCAGCTGCGCCCAAAAGGCGAGTTCCGTGTTCAGTGTCTCGCGGACCGGCACGATCGACATGCGCGAAAGTTCGGCCGTAATGTCGGATAGCGCACGGTTGAGCCCAGTCATGTCCGATGCCAAGGCCATGACGCTCATGTGATGTTGTCCGAACACGACTTCGCCACCGGCCAGCTTGTCGGCGCCGTCGTGGACGGACTCCTCGACCGTCGTGCCCGCCTCGTCCGATCCCTCAACCTGGTTCGCGATGGTGTTGATCCTGCGCATCGCCGTGACACGGTCTTCGATCGCAAAACTCTGCGTCAGGACAAACTCATGCGGCAGGCGCAAGAGACCGTCCAATGAGCCCGGCGCGGTGAACGGTGGGTATTCCTTGATCGACACCATGGCGCCGAGCTTGCCAGCGTCCGGTCCGCGAAGTTCCAGCGCGGACTTGCCGAAAAACAGCTGCCGCGTCGCCAGCACATCGCCAAGGCTCATGCGCGGCAAAGGCATTTCCACATCGACGCCGCCGGCGAGGATCTTCGCCAAAAATTCCGCCGGCTCGGAAAAGAAGCTGTCGCGGCGCTTCACGACACCGAGAAGACGCGCACCATAAGCGGTAAAATCCTTGACGACGCCGTCGAGAACGTCATGCAGTTCGGCCATCGCCTCTTCGCGGGTTTCTTCGCCTGCGGTAGTGATGCGGAACGCGTTAAGTGCCTTGTCCACCCAGCCGACACGGCCGACCATCGGCCGGCGTATGACCGCCAGATACGCCTCGTTGACGAAAAGGTTTTTCGCCCCAAGCTCATCCATGTAGCGGGCGTCGAGCTCGGCCACGAAAGGATTGTCAAAATCGCCTTCGATCTCCGGCATCACGTGGCGGCGGATGATCGTAGTGTAGACCGCAAAGCGAGACGTCGAGAGATTGCGAAACGTGGTGTTGCGGTTGAACAGGCGGCTGTTCAACTCGGCCTGGTCCATCGTCTGGAAGGGCAGGCCACTGAGCTGGATGACGCCGACCAGAAAGCCGCTCTTCGTCACGATCAGGTTGTCATCGACATGGCGAAGGTAGGGGACGTGCATCGCCGCGGGCTTTTCACGCCGGCGCTCACGGCCAAATTTCAGGTCGGCATCGAGGCTCATGGCGAATAGCTCCTCGCCCCCCAGAAAGTAAGGTTCGCCACCGCTCCGCGCTTGGAGACGCGCCGCTCGAAAATGTGGAACATGTAGGGGTCAAGCTGGCACAGATATGCACTCACCAGATGCACCACGCCGAACACGCCAAGGCCGAGCATGAAGCTGCTGGTGGCAATAAAGCCGATCACCGCCAGAATGCCGTTCAGCGCGAAAACCTCGTAGCGCACCCCCCATTTCATCGGGGGGCGTGTCAGTGGCAGACTGACCGGCTCGACATAGACCTCGTCGTCGTCCATGCGTCAGCTGCCTCCCGCGGTCGCGCGAACAGCATCCACCAGCTGCGCGGCGCCGAAGATCAGAGCGATGCCGATGATGATGGAGAAAGCCATCATCCACGCCAGCCGGCCCGTCATGGCGAGGAAGCCAAGAAAACAAACGGCGATGATGGCGAATGACCGCGCTATGTTGCCCTGCAGGACTCCGACGAACCACTCCAGCACATTTTCGACTGGTGCCGCCGACTGGGCGTACGCAGTGGCTGGCGCGAGAGCTATTCCGACCGCCGAGGCCAAGGCCAGTTTCAGGGCAAATATGCCCGCTTTCCTGTATTCCACCCTTGGCTCCTTTCAGTTGCCGAAATCCATGACATGACCATCCTGCCAAGCGTCCTCGCTTGCTGGCGGAGCGGCCGCGAGCATTTCGGATTTGGTCAGGGCGGACTTCTTCACGACACCGCCGAACTTCCAGCGGTTCAGTATTTTCGCGATGTATTCCGCCGTCTCCGGATTCACCGGAATGCCCTGCGCCTTGTAGACGCTGTTGGGCCCCGCGTTGTAGGCCGCCAGCATCAGCAGCGGATCTTGGAACTCGTCATAGAGTGACTTCAGATAGCGGAGGCCAGCCCGGACATTTGCCTCTGTATCGCAACGGTCGCTTACGCCGAGATCGGCCGCCGTGCCCGGCATCAGCTGCATGATCCCCAGGGCTCCGGCCTTCGAGGGACCCTGGCTGGCGCCGAGATCGCTTTCGGCCCATGCAATTGCCTCGGCCAGATCGGCGTCGAACCCTTCCTCTTGCGCGATTGAACGCACAAGTTGGGAGACCTCGGCACGATTTACGGTCTTGCACTCCCCCGGCCTTTGCGCCCCGACTCCGGAAAGGGCTTGCGCCGGTGTTGCGAAGGCGATTGCTACGCGGTCTGATGCCAGGTCCCGGCCGTGCGCATTGAACGGCATCGTGGCGCCCCAGAGGGTGAGCAGAAGAGCGAATCGAGTGTTCATACTGTCGCCAAAATTTAACACTTTACTATGGCTACACGCAGCCATAGTAAAGTGTCAACACGATATGCATTGCAAGGACGGATTTCGATGAAACAGACGGCCCTTTGCACGGTTTTGCTGCTCCAGGGCACCGTGGCTTATGCAGCCGGCGCCGACGCCCCGAGTGCCTTCGCGCAGCCATCGAAGCACTACCTGCTTCAGTTCGCGAAGCCGGGCGAGAAGGTGTTCGTCTATGAACGCTACGATGCAAAAGGCGCGCTCTTTCAGCGCGATGCGGCGACCCTCATCTCGCCGGTCAAGGTGCCGTCGGCGACCGAGCGCGTCATCAACGGCGTGACGTACCGGCTGCGCGGCCTTGCGGCCTGCCCCAAACCGAAGATTGCGTACAAGACGCAGCAATGGGACTGCACGAAGGCCGCGCAGGACTATGAAGAGGTAATCTACAACGATCGTGCGTCTGTCGTGCTTTGCAAAACACTTGTGCTGCAGAGCAGGAAGGGTGAACCCGACGCTGTGTCGTGCTTCTCGCTCGTGGGTGCGGGCAACGCAAACGACCCGTACAACGTCGCCTACGACGATGACGAAATGGTTTTTTTCGACATGGCGGCAATCAGACGCAACAAGGACGGCAAATCGCTGCGCCCCGATCTCGAGCATTCCGCCGACCTCGGTGGACAGTTTCAGAAATGAAACAGGCGAGCTTCGCAGTGCTGGCGGCATTTGGTTTGTGCGCATCGGCACAGGCCCAGGATGCATCCGAGTCTGCCGTGCCAACGCCCTTAGCGGTATCGAAATCGGCTCAACTGCTGACCGGTGATACCTGGCGTGACGGAGATCACCTTTTCCGCCTCTATGGCGTCCAGTCATGTCTTCGAGGCACATCAGCTGAAGAGCCAAATGGAAACAAAATCGATTGCGGGAACACCTCGCTGGCGCACCTTGCAGCCCTATTCGATAGCGCGGCGGTTACATGCCAGCCAATCGGCTACGCCTTGGATAAGGCGGTTTTTGTCGTGTGCGGTGCGCAGCTGAATGGCGAAACAATCGACGTTGGCACAGCGCTCATAGCGACCGGATACGCGTTTGCCGCAACGACAGCAAAGGGCAAAGCCGTCAATGAGAACTACCTCGTCGCGGAAATCAACGCTAAGATGAAACGTGCAGGTTTGTGGGGCACGACGTTTGAGCATCCTGTGCAACTGCTGCTGAGCCAAGTATCGAAGAGACAACAATGAAGCATGACGATGAAGCGCACAGATATTACTATCCAGTGGAAGGTCGCACCGACGGCGCCATTGGCGATGCTATCGCTCTCATCGCGATCATCTTGGTGCCGGCAGGCCTCTATGCGGCCTGGAATACCGTGGCCTCATGGATTTCCGCGCTTTTCTCTTAGGACTGCAGTTTCGTGAAAGAATCGAGCAACGCGCGCAAATCGTCGACATCAATCTCGCACCAGCCATGGGCCGTCAGCCGTTGGAAGTAGGCAGCCTTCATTTTCATTTCTGCGATAGTGATTACCGGGGCAATCGCAGCACGCCTTCGCAGTGCGGCCTCCTCCGCCATGACCGCGTCCAGCCTCTGACCCACCAAGATCGCGTCCGTACCCTCGGCCTCCATCGCTCGCTTGCCGAGACGTTCAAGCTCTGCAATGCTCCGACGATGTTCCGCAATCAGTTTCGCGACGCCTTCAGCCGCTACCACCTGTCCGTTGCTACAGACCAATTGAATAGACATCGACCGGCTCCACGTAACTGACTTGGGGAGGCGAGAAAATAGGGATGGGTTCATCCCTCTGCTTCTCGGGCTCCCGAAGCCCTGGCTTCCCCTGCCTTTCGCTCATGCGAGCACACTCCGCCCTGCCATCAGACAAAACGTTTCAGATTCTATGCCGAAATTGCCTATCCCGAATTTGACCTTGGCGCCTTGACTGGCCTCTCTCCCGGCCGGCCAAAATCGAGTTGACAAAACCGTTGATTGAGGACGAAGGCACGATAAAATACGAAGCCTAGCGAAATGGAACGAAACTAGAGCCCGTAAGTCATTGTTTACGAACGGAAAGTTATTTCTCCCTCCGCCGAGAGACGGGAGTGATTTCAAAGAATTATTCAAACGACTGGCGGCGGCGGGTGCGGGTCGGCCGTTAGGCAAAGACGGGTTTCCTGCAGGCCCATGGACGCCCGAGCTTCTTGCAGAGGCGATTTCACAGATTGATTCCAATCAGGTTGGGGTCGATCTGCGAACGGTGCAGCTTTGGTTTCAGGAGAACGAGAAGGGGATTAGCACTACCAACATTCGTTGGCTGGCGAGGATTTTTGGATGCGATGATCCGATCGCAACTAGCGAATGGCAGATGGAGCTTAGTGCGGCGCAATCGCGCTTATCGGCCAAGAGACGAGAATGGAAGAGAGCCGGAAGCAGCGTTGCACAGGAGACTCCAGATACGGCACTGACTGGGACTTTCGATGACAAGACAGACTCGCCGGCAGAGCTGACACGGGATACTGACGCCAAGGGGCCGAGGCGGCGTTTTAGTTTGGCGAGGAAATCGGAGGCGTTTTTTAGTTACGGATCTCCCCTGAATTTACCGGCGTCGGTGTTTGCCGGCATGACCGCCCTCGGCTTTTTGTCGTACATCATTGGTATCCACAACGTCACCTACGAGCGAGCGGACGGGCTCGTTAAGCAGGTTGGATTTCTTTGGGCCGCAAATTGGACACTCGACTTTATGGTGTTTTTACCGCTGTTTTTCTTCTTCGTTATAGAGTTGCTGGTCTTCTGGAAAAGTGAGGGGCGCAGAAAGCTTGCAGTGCAGGGCGATCAGGTGGAAAGCGACGACGCCTGGTTGCACAACGTTGACGCTTCCTCGTACACCTATTGGTCGGTTTTTTTGATTTGCTTGCTGTTCGCGGGTCTTTTTCAATGGATCGGCGTGTCCCTGATCCCGTTGATGAAGGGCGGTGGCAACTATGCTGTGGATTGGGGAAAAATAGCTCTTGTGCGTCCTGAGGTCATATCTGTCCCAGAAACAATCGTTTTTACGGGGATCGCTTACCTATACATGTGCCTGGTGTTTTATCTTTTCTTCGCAGGTCTCATTTTGGTCTATACGGTTGTTCATGATCTTTGGAGAATTGGAGACAGATTGAAGAAGCTCTCGTATGTTGATCATCAGCAAGAGCTCAATGAAGCCGGCCTCACAGTGATGCGTGGGGTTTTTCGGTGTACTGTTTTGGGGGTTCTGGTCGCCATATGGATGAAGGTCCAAAGCTCTTATCTGGCGTCCAGTGGTGAGAATATTGTGGCGTGGTTGGTCGGCGATATGTCTTCGATGTTCCAAGGTCGCGATCATGTGAGCACCGGGTTCCGCTATCGTATGCCGACGCATTACAGCAGCCTTCTTATCGTTATTTCGACCTGTTTTGTATTTCTGTATGGCTCCATCCGATTAGGTGTCGGAGGTCGATTTGATGCGGCTTTGTGGAAGATGTCGGCGGTCGTGGCGTTACTTGTTGTCAGCTATTTGTTGATCGACGCGTTTGCCGGCTTTTCGACCCTGCTGGCCATTTCAGTGCTAGTCGCACTATACGGCCTGTTCGATCCAGGGTTGGGGCGATGGCGAGGGAGTAAGTTAGGAAACAATCAGAGTGTATCATAGTTGGCTTGATGGTTGGGACGAACGCCGGGCCCTTCGCGGTGAGGAAGGGAAGAAACCAACGGATTTCGTCCTTGACGCGGAACGCGCCTTTCCAGGTGCGAAGAAGATGACAAGTATCGAGGAATTCTGTGCCCTTGCGGACCAAGCCGTAGTTGATCCAGCCTTTTTCGATGAGCCGAGTGTGAGTGATCAGGGTTTTGAAAGGCTAGATGGGTGGCTCAAATTTCCATCGGACATTTCTACTGATATCGAACAAAACAATGTCGTCTCAGCGAAAATCACAGAAAGCGGGGCGTTCGATCAGGCGATGGTGATTTTTCACCATTGGAATGCAAGCGCCCGGAATCGTCAGATTGCCAACTTTTTCTCGCAGCGTGGCATCACGGTTGTCGAGATTGCTATGCCTTATCACTTAGAACGCAGCCGTCCCGGCTCCGTGCACGCCGATTATATGCTTAGCCCTAATCTCGGTCGAACGATCCAATCTGTAAGGCAGGCAGTGTTGGATGGGCGAAAACTCATACGATGGTTGAAGAGCGAAGGCTATCGAGAGATTTCGGTTCTCGGTATGAGCTTAGGCTCGTGGGTTGCGGGGCTGGTCGCGGCGCACGACTCGGCTGTGTCAAAAGCCTCGCTGTTTCTGACGGCGGGGAGTCTAGCGGATATGGTTTGGACGGGTCGCGCGACACGACTGATACGTGATGGCATTGAGCCTGAGATTGAGCTGACCGATCTCAGAAGGGCCTGGGGTCCGCTTAACTTGGAGAATTACGCACTTTGTTTGGCACGGCCTGATCTCGATCTTCACGTTGTGTTGGCTAAGAGAGACAAAGTGGTGTTGCCAAAACTATCGGAGAGGTTCATGCGGAGGCTGAAGGATGCCGGTGCTAGGCCAAGTATTTTGGAGTTAAACTGTGGTCACTATTCGCTCGCCATGCCGCCTTACATTTTGTGGGCCGGTTTGAGCTTGAAGCGGTTTCTGTCGTGTGCTGACAAGTCGGCCCGGCGAGCGTGAGTGTGGCGTTGGCCGGTCAGTTCACCAGAAAATTCTCTGTTAGGCGTGCCTGCGCGTCCGGCTGCAGCCAATAACACGTAGATCAGGTTGGTGGGACCTTATCCCAAAATAGGAACGTCCGTGGATCAAGCTTCAACGCCTTGGCGATCGCGGCAATCGTGTCCACGCTGATGTTGCCGCTCGCGCGCTCCAGTTTCATGAATGTCGCCTCCGCCACGCCGATCAGCTTCGCCATCTCATAGCGGAGCATATTGCGTCGTTGCCGCTCCATGTCGATGATGTGTGCAAGGCGCTTGCGGATAGCCGTTTCGTCCAGCTGATGCGCCCATTCGGGGAGTTTTTTCCCGCCGGAGAGCAGTTCTGCGACAGACACTTGCAGGCCGTTTGCCATGATCTGCAGCGTCGTCAATGTGACATTATTTTTCTGCCGAACGGTCTGGATGTAAGTTCGGTAAGCGAGCCCTTCGCCTTCAGGGGTGCGGAACAGCTCGGCCATGTGCATATGGGATAGGCCACGCTTGGCTCTCTCCCGCTCCAGCACGGTCGCAATGTTGACGCGCAAGGGGTTGTCGACCGCGCCCGCATCGTCTCGTTTCATAAATCGATGTAATCGCACAAACCTGCCTTCTTGATTTGTCCTTTTTCGCGCGAGTGATCCATAGTAAAGTGTCAAAATCGCAACGAGGAAAAGGCTATGACCATGCTGAAACATTTCTTGGTGAGTGCCGCCGCCGTCGCGGGCGCCGCGGCTCTCCCATCCCAATCACAGGCATCGGAATGGGGCTGTCAGGTGCTCCTCTGTCTGTCCGGTGATTGGCAGGGCACTCCTTCTTGCCACCCGCCAATCTACAAGTTGATTGCGGCGATGGAAGCCCCGGGTTTTAACTGGCCGACCTGTCCGCAAGCCAACTCCAGCGCCGCGAAATTTGAGAAGTATGAGGATTGTCCGCTTGGCTGGCAAGCAGTTGGTGCCAACTCCGACCGGCCCGGAATGGGGCAAGAACGGAACATCTGCCGCATCAGCTCCGACAGACTCACGTTACCCGTCGTTCTCAAAAACAGCGGCCTCGGCGGACGTGATGGAGACGGATCACGACAGGTCCAAATCGAAATCGAAGGTAAGGTGGTGACGGCAACAATCCAGACAAGTGGCAACGACAAAGGGCATTCCCTGGCTAATGGCCCAACCTACTACACCATCGCTCGACCGATGCGCGGAGAGCCCTGGTTCATCGAGTATGACGACGCGAACGGCATGCGCCAGAAAAGCTGGTTCAATCTCAACATGCCATAAGCCAAGCCATCACGCAGGACGAGGACTGTGAGGACCACAATTCAGGGAGGTTTGTAGTGTTCAAGGCGCTTCTCCTGTCCACTATGATTATGAACACAGGCGCAGTGTTGACGGCGGCTGGTCAGAGCGACAGGCCGCGATCAAGCGTGGACAATCCGATGTGGCCCGCTTCACTGAAATGGGACTGCAAGACCGCTGCCAAAATCGTGTGTGAGCGTGATGGCAGTTGCTCGGTGGCTGAGGGCCACACCGGATTTGTGCTGAACTACGGCAGCAACGAAGCTGAGTTCCCGGCCAGCAATGTCAGGATCAAACGCCACTATCAACAGACTGTGCAGGCAAGCCCTTTGCAGCAGGAAGTTAAAGTCGAACTGGCCGACAACCGGGTTCTATGGCTGACGGCCGTGGATGCCAGCCGCACGTATTCGGAAGCGTGGGTCGGCGCACTGAGCGAGTTGAAGGGTGGCGCGGTACTGATGGAATCCGAGGGAGTCTATTGCATGCCGCACAAGTGAGTGCGCCGAGAGGGCAGGCGAGCAAAGGGCGATATGGTCTGACCGGGGCGCCGGACCTCGGCGTTACAGAAGCGTTCAGAGTGTTCCGTCCAGGTTTATCGGGCGATGAGGTGATAGTAAGTAATATAGATCCGTCACATCGAGACTTAGAGTGGGAGCGACTGTCACAACAATTGATATAGATCCTCCAGGTAACTGTCAAAGACGCTGAGACGCGAGCCGTGCATACTTAGAATAACTGAGAAATATTTACTTTTTACTAATGAAAGTCGCATAATCTATCTTATGGAACTTCGATTTCGTTAAACTGAAGCACTACACAAATCTGAACGACGTGCCGTGATATGGTGCGTGATGGCCCGCGGCTGGGCGCAATCCCGAAGCTGTGCGCGAAAATCTCGTGGCGCCAACGATGCTGTCTATGGAATCGCGTCAAATCACCAGTACATACATCGGCTATTTGAGGTTCGCCTCAAGCTTTTCATCCCCAAAAGAATTGCCTCCCAGGTGCGGCTCGATAACCGAAGCTTGGCGATCCTATTCCACATCCGAGATACCTCCTCAGAACATGATCGATAATAGTGTTGCAGGCGCGCCACCGCAATTGCTTACCGCGATCACCTCCGAGAGCGCTCCGAGGATTGCTCATCCCGACGACGTACGTGGCGAGGATCGACCCGCCTGCGCCAATTCGGACGAGCGTGTATCCGGCGCAATCCTGAATCGATCGTGAGCTGAAGCTGCTGGAGGGAGCCCTTCCAACTCGTCACTGACCCCAGACCGATCCTGGCAGCGCGTTGAGCGGGATTTTCAGATAACGCAGGCCATTTTCCTCGACCTGAGGCAGCTCTCCTCCGCGAATGTTGACCTGGAGGGCATGCAACATGAGCCTTGGCATCGGCAATGCCCTGTCTCGCGCCTCTCGAAGCCTGATGAACGCACTCCGAGATTGACCGGCGACGTGCTGGTTTTTCTCTTTCTGCTCCGCCACCGAACTCTCCCAGAGAGCCCGGCGCCCTCCCGGCCTGTAGTCGTGACCGGTAAAGAGACGGGTCTCGCCGGGTAAGCTCAAAATGTCCTGGATCGACTTCCATAGGTCAGCTGCGCTGCCGCCTGGAAAATCGGCGCGGGCGGAGCCGCTATCGGGCATGAAAAGCGTGTCGTGAATGAACGCCGCGTTGCCGATGACATACGTGATCGACGCCAATGTGTGCCCTGGCGAGTGTATGACGCGGGCTTCCAGCTCGCCAATCTTGAAGATCTCGCCGTCGCCAAACAGCCGATCCCATTGTGAGCCGTCGCATGCGAGATCCGGCCAATTATAGATCTCCTGCCAGATCTGCTGCACTTCCTTCACGCGCTCGCCGATCGCTATCGGCACTCCGGTTTTTGCCTTGAGATAACCCGCGGCCGAAAAGTGATCGGCATGCGGATGGGTGTCCAGGATCCACTCGAGCTTCAAATTGTGGCTGTTGATGTACTCGAGGATCGCGTCCGCATTTGTCGTTGCCGTCGAGCCAGACGTTTCGTCGAAATCGAGCACCGGGTCGACAATGGCGCATCTTCGCGAACTCGGGCACGCAACGACATATTGGATGCTGCCCGTCCGTGCATCGTAGAAGCCGACGACTTCAGGCTGCTGCATGGGCGATGCCCTCGACTGCGGCTCGCGGGAAAAAGATCGCCCGGCCAGGGTCGAGGTCGTAGTCACGCTCGAAGTCCGTTGCATCGGACGCAATCTGCGCCACGGCATCGAGTATGAACTGCACCTTCTCGTCCGGCAGCAGAACGCCGAAATTCAGCCGGGTGAATCCCGGCTTTTTCATTTCGTCGCCGGAGAGAATGGCTTGCCTGATTTCCTCGGACTGTTCGTCGTCGATCGATAGTAGTCTGTGCACATACGGGCCGGCACAGGCGCAGCCACCGCGCGCCTGGATCCCGAACCGGTCGCTTAGCATGCGCGTGATCAGCTGCTGATGGACGTAGCCGCCCTTTCCGTTTTCGACCCTAAAGGAAAAGATCGGAAGCCGCTCAGGATCCGACAGGCCGAGGAGCTCCAGCCGCGGCACGTCTTTCCATGCGCGAAAGGCACGGCGCGCCAGCTCGCTATTGCGCGCTGTCATCGCGTCGAGTCCGATCGCATCTTTGACGATGAAGGCCAGCGCGGCTCGTATGTCGCCGATCACGTTCGGCGTGCCGGCTTCCTCGCGGGATTCCAGGCTGTCGCTGTAATCGTGTGTCTTCGGGGAGACAAACTTCACCGTCCCGCCACCTGGCCACGACGGCGTTTTCGTCGAAGATACGTCGCGTCGAACGATCAAGATGCCGGAAGCGCCGGGGCCTCCGAGGAACTTGTGAGGCGAAACAACTATAGCGTCGATCTCGGCATTAGGGGCGGGCGACATGGAAATCGGCAGGTAAGGACCTGCGCTCGCATAGTCCCAGATCATCTTTGCGCCGGCGGCCTTCACGATCACGGTGATGGCCGCGACATCGCTGGTGATGCCCGAGACGTTCGAGACCGCGGACATCGAGCATATCGTCAGATCTGACGACCCCTCGCCAAACGCGTCCTTGAGCTGAGATAGGTCCGGCCCGCCAGACGGATCCTCGGCGATTTCCACGATTTCTGCTCCGCTCTCGCGCCAGGGCAGAATGTTGGAGTGATGCTCATAGGGACCGATAATGATCCGAGCGCGCTTGCCCGCTGCCACGGCTTCGGCGACGCCGAATAGCTTGACGAGGCGGTTGATCCCCGACGTAGCGCCGGAGCCGGTGAAGATCACAGCATGCCGTTCGGTGGCCCCGCAGAATTGACCGACCAGGGCGCGCGCTTCCCGACGCATGCGGGTCATGAAGCCTCCGCAATACGAGGCTTCCGTGTGGCTGTTGGCGTAGTACGGCAGGACCTCCTCAAGCACAAAGCGCTCGATCTGACGGAGTGCGCGGCCTGACGCGACATAGTCGGCGTACACCAGGTCCTTTTGCCCGTATGGACCCACGATTTTCGCCGTCGATCCCACAAGCCCATCCCGGAGGTCGGCGGTCACGTCAGCCTTTTTCTTTAGCCCCTGGCGGAACTTTGACAGAGGGGTCTCGGTCTGCCCTGTCGTCGGGCGAGCTGCTTGCACGGTCATTCTCCCCGGCTCGGATATTGACTCGGATTGTAGCCTGCTCCACGGTCGAAAAAATTCACCTATTTTCTGCAATTTCTTGCAAAGAGCGTGTCAGATGATCGAAGATCGGGCGAAAATCGATGCATTTGATATGAAGATTTTGACGGCCATGCAGATCGATGCAAGCCTTTCGCAGCGAGATTTGGCGGAGAGGGTCGGCCTGTCTCAGAACGCGTGCTGGCGGCGGATCCAGCGCCTGCAGTCGCTAGGTCTTATCCGGGGGTCGCACAGCAATATCGATCTGCGAGCGCTGGGACTCGACCTGACGGTTTTCGTAATGGTCCGCACTCGCCACCATTCCAAGGAGTGGAGTGAGGCGTTCCGTGCCCATGTTGAACGGTTGCCGGAGGTGATCGATTTCTATCGGATCGGAGGGGACTGGGACTATCTGATCAAGGTAGTGACACAAGGCATGTCCGGCTACGATGCGTTCTACCAGAAACTGATCACGAACTTCGACCTGGCTACGGTGACAGGCTTCTTCTCCATGGAAGCGATCATCAACAATCGTCCAGTGGATCTGACCAATCTGCGATAATCCGGCGCGCAATTGGACGCGCCGCTGGCCGTCGAGCAAGCCTTCGGCCGCAGGCCCCGCCAAGGTGTCTATTACAAGCCCACAGATCTGGCTGCGAGCTGGCCCCGCACGTCGGCTGTTTGCAGGCTCTCAACAGAGCCTTGAGTTCCTCCGCCTTGATGCGCGGGTTCCGACGACGCTTCGCTCAGGTCCGTACCCTAAGGGCTTGCTCCAGCCTGTCGGCAATCTGGGTGACGATATAGGCAATCACCATGTAGATCACGACGGCAATCACGAAGGCTTCGAGGTAGTAGTAGTTCAGCGCGGCGGTCAGCTGGGACTGGGCGAAGATATCGACAACCTCGATGGCGAATCCGAGAGAAAGCGCCTTCATGATGACCATCATCGAGGTTGTCAGGTCGGGAATTGCCGTGAGAGCCACCTGGGGAAACAGAATCCGTCGGAACAATTGGCCGTTCGTATAGCCAAGCGAATGGGCGGCGTCTGACTGACCGGTGTCGAAGGCGTTCAAGGCTCCCTTGATAATCTCGGATTGGAACGCAGCGATACAGCCTGTCACCGCAATAATAAGGATAACCGAGTTGGGTGTTTCATGGGCGTTGAAGTTGACCCCGAGCAACGAGAGCAGGAACTGGAACGCCGGGGGCAGACCGAAATAGGCGAGGAAAATCACGATGACCATCGGAACGCCCTTGAAGACGATCTTGTAAGCCATGATGAGCTCTCGCAGCACCGGGACTCGTCTATATTCGACGAGTGCAAAAATGCTGCCGACTAGCGTCGACAAGACGAAAATCGTCAGCGCCATTCCAAGCGTTACAGGTACGGCGCCCAGAATTTCCTGGGTGTCCTGGAGCAAAATTTCGGTATCGAACATGGTTTAATACCCTTTAGGTCAGACGCTGGCGATGGCCGCGTTCTTGATCTGAGCTGTTGTCGTGGCCTCAGGCGCCTGCATCGGCGAGCGAAGCTCGAACAAGTGCACGATGAACCAGGCAATCAGGCACATAAGCGCATAGATAACCGCCAGGACGAGGTATGTTTCGAACTGGTACTGGTTATAGTCGCGCTCCATGATCAAATGCGCGGTCGCCATCACGTCCGCCGCCCCGATGTACATGACCAGCGCAACGTTGTGGATCAGATAAATGATGGAGTTTCCATAGCCGGGCAATGCGAAGTGCACCGCTTGCGGGCCCACGATGCGGGTGATCTTCTGGCGAAAGGTATATCCTAGACTGTCGGCCGCATCATGCTGGCCGCGATCGACGGCCAGGTATGCGGGCCGAAGGACTTCCGACAGATACCCGCCATGGTAAAAGCTCAGTCCGACCATCGCAGCGATCGTCGGCGAGAAGAAATCTGCGGAGCCGAACAGGGCCACCAATAGGGGGAGCCCGTAGAACGCGACGAACAACTGGAGGACGACGGGAACGCTGCGGGCATAGGACACGTAGAGGTCAGTGAGGTGGCTGACCACTGGTATCCTGCGAATCCGCAATGTTGTCGCAACGAGCGCCAAGCAAAAGCCGACCAACATGGCGGTAAACGTGATAGCGAGCGTCAGCGGCAATGCCGAGAGCAACTCGGGAATCATAGCAGAAACATCCACTTTGAAACGCTCCTTCTTGCAATTCAGACTTGCCGCTGACGATATCTACTCAGATCGCATCATTTCATATACTTGACGATGCCTTCGCCAAACCACTTCTGCGAGAGCTTTTCGATCGTACCGTCGTCTTTCAACTCCTTCAGAACTTTGTTCACGTCATCGACTAGAACCTTGTTTTCATCTGACTTGTGAATAAGCATATAAGTATTGTTGGTGAAGACTGGTTCGGACGCCACGATGTCGAGCTTCTTTTCATCGATGACGGTCTGCTCACCAAGATTTGAAGGCAGGACCAGCGCGTCGAACTTGCCGTTCTGAACTTCGTCCAAACGGTTTGGATACGGGATTCCGGCGCTCGACGCCGTCACGTCAAGCTTGTATTGCGGATTTTCTTTTTGCCAGTTCATGATGAACTTATAGGTTCCGCCGCCAGCCGTGGTCGGAACGATCCTCTTGCCGACCAGGTCTTTCATTTCTTTGATGCCGCTGCCCTTTTTGCTGTAGATCTTCATCAGGCTGGCGCCCATGGGGTTTTCCGGAATGAAGAACTGCTTGGCGCGCTCGGGTGACTTGTAGTAACCGCCGACCGCGATGTCGTATTTGCCTGTGGCCAGGCCAGTTTCCTGCGCGATGTCGGAGACACCTTCCATTTCGAACTTGTATTGCGGCAGCTTTGCGTTGATCGCCCTCAGCAGATCGGGTTCATACCCTTGCGGCTCGACGCCGAGCGCGCCCCAAGCCAATGGCTTGGATTCGGCAGAGGTCGCGATCTTGATTGTCCGAACGGTCTGACCATAACTGATCCCTGCTGTCGCAAGGGCAATTGCGATGCCGCCGGCGACGGCCAGGGCATAACGACGCGAAAAACTGGATTTGATTGCAGACATTTCTTAGGTTCCCTTCTTGTTGGATTATTGAAAAGCGAGTTCAGACTGCAGGAATTGAGCAAGTCGTGGGCT
Source organism: Mesorhizobium sp. M0954 (assembly GCF_040319155.1). Lineage (NCBI taxonomy): Bacteria > Pseudomonadati > Pseudomonadota > Alphaproteobacteria > Hyphomicrobiales > Phyllobacteriaceae > Mesorhizobium > Mesorhizobium sp. M0954. The sequence continues at coordinate 42,286 of NZ_JAMYNR010000032.1, forward strand.
GGAAGGCGCATCGAAGATCTCAGCCGGACTGCCGTCGGCGGCAACCACGCCACGATCCATGAAGACGATCCGGTTCGAGATGTTCTTTGCGAATTGCATCTCGTGGGTCACAAGCAGCGAGGTGATCCCGGATGACGTGACGTCTTTGATCACCTTCAGAACTTCACCGACAAGTTCTGGATCAAGCGATGATGTCGGTTCGTCGAAGAGCATCACATCCGGTCGAACCGCTAGCGCTCGTGCGATTCCAGTCCGTTGGAGCTGTCCGCCTGACAGTTGGGACGGATAGCTGTCCCGCTTAGCGGAGAGGCCGACCCTTTCGAGCTCTCGCAGCGCGATTTCACGCGCCTCGTCCGTGGACTTGCGCTGCACGACGACCAGCGGATCCATGACGTTCTGGAGGACGGTCATGTTCTTGAAGACGTTGAATTGCTGAAAGACCATCGCTGTCCGCAGCCGGATCGCCTGGATGGCTGCCTTGTCGGCGCGCTGGTAATCCATCCGAATCTGGTCGAACGCGATGGTTCCAGATGCCGGCTTAACCAGGTAGTTGATGCATTTCAGCAGGGTGGTCTTGCCAGTGCCGCTTGGGCCGATGATTGACACAACGTCACCTCGCTTTACCGAGAGATTGACGCCGTTCAGGACCTGCGTGCTTCCGTAGGACAGCTTTATATCTTTGAGTTCAAGCATTCTGATTGGTGCCCTTCAGAGTGTGGGACGGAGTGCCTTGATCGCATGCGATATCATCACCCGCTCTCCGCATGGCCGAGAACGTGCATCAGCCGGTTTGCCCAGCCGAAGATCGATATGGCGTGGATAAGGTCGATGATCTCGACATCATTCATGCCGACGGATCGCAGCGCGGCGATATCGTCTGCCGTCGCTTCCGACGGCGCCGCCGACAGGCGGCGGGCAAAGCTGTAGATTGCCGCATCGCGCGGCCCAAGCTTTTCGGGTTTGTCGAGGTACAGCGCGGTGACCACATCGTCGCTCTTGGTCAGCTCTGCATGCCTGCGGGCGTGGACAACGGCACAGAATTTGCAGCCATTGACGATCGAGGCCCCCAATGCGCCAAGTTCGCGATCGGGACGGGCGAGCCCGCCTTCGACATACATGATCGCGTTGAACAAGTTGGTGCGGGCAAGATAGCTTTCCGGATCATGCACAAGGGTCCGTACATATTCCGAAACTTTCTTGGCGGAGGGCGTGACCTTCATCGCATCGAGCTGTTCCCGCGTGGCCTCGGACAGCTCGACCGGCGCGATGTATGGCTGCCAGTTCAGCGGCTTCAGACGAACCGAGGAGATCACGCCGACCTCATCAGGCGCAAGCCGGTCGCCACCCGTGTCTGGAAGTTGACAAAAGCAATCAGTTCGGAGAGCGCGACGATCTGAGGATTGTTCAATCCAGCCTTCTCCAGGAGAGCGATATGGCTCGCTTCCGCCTTTTTCGGCGTCAGGGTGATCAGGTCAACATGACGAACGATGGTCGCCAGGGGTTCATTCAAATCCGTTTCCCCCTGGGCCAAGGCCAGAAGCTGCTCGGTCGGACCAAGCTGAGCCAGCTGCACATCATATTCGGCCACCAGGACCGGATCGGCGTTCAGGGCGGCCATGCGACGGGCAAGAGCAACACGCAAATTCGGCGCCAGCCCCTGATCGGTTGCCGGGTGCAGCACCGAGAGGCGACATTCTTCTGCCCCTCGCACGAATTCGAGCCGAAACCGCCTTGCGGCGAAAAGGGTATCATCCGGTGAAAGGCCGGCAGCCTTGTCCATCGCGTCGATCACAACGCGGCCTCCTTCTGCAGCAAGGGAGTTGAATCGACCCATTCGTCGCCCAGAAGTTCCGGCGTGTCGTAGGCGATCAGATTGGCGAAGTGGGTTTCGACATCCTCGGCAAACAGCGATGCGGCAATGCCGCGGACCAGACGGTCGGCCCCGGCGCTGACGGCCGGGATATCGCCGGAGACCTTGCCATGGGTCAGCATGGCGGCGTCGTTGAAGCAGTGGATATGCGCCAGCATCGGGCAGGAGCCGGGGACGCGTTCGCGAAACTCGAAGGCCGGACCGAGATCCGGCGCGTCCGACATACCTGCACGACCGGGCCCCATATCCGGCCTATATCGGCCATCCGACCAGGTGCGGATATGTGGGGCGATCGCCGCGAATTCCGGGCGGCCGTCGAAGTCATTTGAAAAGCCGGTCGCCGCGATCAGGAAGTCGTAGCGCAACGGTCCCTGCGTGGTTTCCACCAGCAGGGTCCCTGCCTCCTCCTTCACCGCAACTATGCCGCAGTCGAGAAGGAACCGAGCATTCGAATGGCGAGACACGCGGAGTGTCGATGAACGCGGCGGCGGTGTCTGGGTCGAGGCGGTATAATCGAAGAATTTCCACTTCCAGGCATCCGGCAAGTGATGCATGCCGAGTACGACACCCGGGCTGCCTATGCCGGTCAGCTTGTTGATGCGCGGCATTTCCTTGCGCCGGATCAACATGTCAACACAGCCGGCTCCCGCCTCGAGTGCCGTTGCGGCATTATCCATGGAAGAGGCACCGGCGCCGATCACCGCCACACGCTTGCCTTTCAGCGCATCGAAATCGATGTCGTCGGCAGAATGGGCCCAATAGGCGCGATCGATGCCGCTGAGGAAATCGGGCACGGCAAAACCGCCCAACCCGGACCGACCAGTGGCCAGAACGAGACGACGGGTGAGGACCCGGCCAGTCTCCGCGCCCTGGATATCGATCGCAATCAGATCTCCAACGGGTGCCAGTCCGGTCATGCGCACGCTGTTGCGCACCGGCAGACCGAGAACCTTGCGGTACCAGACCAGGTAGTCCATCCACTGGCTCTTGGGGATTTTGTCCAGCGACCGCCACGCCTCAACGCCCCATTGCGCCGTGAACCAGGCGCGGAATGTCAATTGCGGCAGGCCGAGCGACGGACCATGCAGGGTTTTCGGCGACCGGAGCGTTTGCATGCGAGCAAAGGTTACCCATGGTCCCTCGCGCCCGGCCGGAGCCGCATCATAGGCCACGACATTGGTTATCCCGGTCAGCACCAGCTTTGCCGTGGCAGCAAGTCCGCACATGCCGGCGCCGATGACAACGACATCACGGATCGGCACGCCATCGTGCGAACGCGCGGGAACCCATGGCTTGGCGGGCAGTTCGAGAAAGTCGAGATCCTGCGCGAGCTGTGCTTCGAGCGCAGCAAGACCTGTCGACGTTGGCGCGGCAGGGGTATGCTTCATATTCCCGTTCCGTGATTTGTGTCGGATGCCGGATCGTTCACCAATTGGCCAGCGAGGGCCGGATCTAGTTTCTTGAAGCCGACGATCGACCGTTCAGCCACCGCTTCGACCGCATCCATCAACGCCTGCGCAACTGGACGAAGGGGGCGTTTCTCGGCAGCCACAACGCCCCAATAGAAAAGAACGGTCACGTCGATCGGGCGAATGACGACCCCAGGCAGGGCCACGCCATAGGCGGTGAGGGGATCAATCACAGCCGCAACGCCAGTCCGCCGAACGATCTGCAACGCGCCATAAGCAGTATTCGTCCGGATCACTGGCCCGGTGTCGATACCCCTGGCCGCCAATGCCTTGGAGACATGCAACTGGAAACGTAGGGGGTTGAGCAATGTGGCGACGCGGCGACCGGCAAAAGCGGAAAGCGGTATGACGTCAAGTTCAGCCAGCGGATCGTCCTCCCGCACGGCAGCAACATCAGGCGCTGAATAGAGCCGCAGGACATCCAGACCGGGCGTATCGAGCGGCAGGCTCGAAAACCCGATCTCGGCACGTCCGCTGCGCACCTCCTGGGCGACGATCGAGGGGAGAAACTGCCCCAGATGCGTCTCGTGCGGAAGTTCGACACCTTTGAGTTCGGCCATGGCCGTCGGGATCAAGCCAGTACCGATCGCGGAGGTGGTAACAATCTGCAGGATCCGCCCTCTGCCGGCGGCAATCATCTTGGCCCGCGCGGCTAGCTCGGTGAAGGACATCAGCAAGCGCCGCGCCTCCTCCTCGAAGGCCACACCCTCCTCGGACAACTGCACCCGCCGACCGACACGGTGCAGCAATTCGAAGCCGAGCTCTGCCTCGAGATCCTGAATGGTGCGTGTCACTGCAGGTTGGGAACGACCGAGCATGTCAGCCGCCTTGGTAATGCTGCCGCTGGCAGCAACCGCAAGGAAGCTCTGAAGGTCGCGGGTTTCCATGTTCTCTCTACATGCGCAATCCATATGATTGACATCGTCTCATTCATTTTTGATATATGTCAAGCGGAAACGAATATTCGCTGAGGCATGTTGCAATCGCGGGCTCAGGCCGGAATCCCATCGCCAGAAGCCGACGATGGCAGATGCGGCTCCGATTTGTGGAACCTCCTAGTGAGAAATGGAGGCTGCATTGCCCGCAACAGGAGGGAATTTATGCGCGTAAGCATTCTTGGCGCCGGAGCGATTGCTTACGGCCTTGCCGCCTTTCTGGCCGAAGCGGGACATGACCCTATGCTTTGGTCGCCTTCCGGAGAACGCACCAAGGCGCTGGCCGCCGGTGGATTGCTGAAGGCTACCGGAGCTATCAAGGCAACGACTAAGGTGCGCATCGCCAAGGATTGCGAAGACGCCATTGCCGATGCCGACGTCGTCATAATCGCGTTGCCGGCTTACGGGCACAAGATGGTGATGGACGCTGCCACTCCTTATCTAAGGGACGGAACGCCGGTTATCATCAGCTCGCACAGTTCCTTTGGGGCACTGTATCTCTCCAAGCGGCTTGCGGACCGGAAGGTTAGCCTGCCGATCGTCGTCTGGGGTACCACGCTCGTGACCGGGCAACAGCGCGGGCCAGCCGAAATCGATGTTGCAACCGTTCGCCAGAAACTGGATGTCGCGACGCTGCCTTTCAGTGCTCAGGACCAAGGGTTCGAGCTTTGCACGAGCTTGTTCGGCGATCGTTTCGTCAAGCGCGACGGCATGCTTGCTATCGCGCTCAGCAACCTCAATCCGCAGAACCATCTCGGGATCGCTCTTCTTAATCTCACACGCATGGAGAAGGGAGAACAGTGGAGCCAGGCCGGAAACGTCACCCCGGCTGTCGGCCGCTTTATCGAGGCTCTGGACGCGGAACGATTGGCGATCGCCGCCCGTTTTGGAATTGCCGTGCGCACAGTTGAAGAGCATTTTTCATTGTCGTTTCACGTCCCTATGGGCACCGTTTCGGAAATGAACCAGGAGATGGATCGCCAAGGCCGCGGCGGCTTCGGCCCGTCAACTATCGAAAGTCGCTATATTCTCGAGGACGTTCCGTTCGGGCTGCTGCCGACCGTTTTGTTGGGGAAGATCAGCGGAAATTCGGCGATTCTCCATGAATCTGGAATTGCCATATTCTCGGCGGCTTACGGTCGCGATCTTAAGGGAGATAATGATATTCTTCCCGCGCTGGGCTTCGAGGGAATGGCAAAAGCGGACCTCGAAAACCTTTGCCGTAACGGATTTTAACAAGTTTCACAGTGGACTGGGACATAGGCCAAGTGCCCGAAAAACCACCGGGGCTGGTTGCCGGCGAGCACGACATGCAGGTTCCTCGGCGAGCGCCGGGAGATGTCTCCAGGAACTCAGCACGAGATCAAATGGCCCGCCCGGCGGTGTGAGTGGGTCTGTAGCAGGGTCCGTCATCGAAACCCAGAGCGGCATGGTTCCATCAGTTGCCAGATGCCTGAACATTGCATCAACTGCGCAGGCGCTTCGCGCCTCCATCAAGCCATGCAGGCGCCGACAGTCCGGAACAACGAGTGTCGTAGCCCGTTCAGGATAAGTGGTTCGTCCACAATCAGCTACGCGAGATAGACATGTTCCGATTTCTAGCGTTGGCAGGGACCATCTTGGGTCTGACGATCTCGCCGGCGCAGGCCGCCAGTGATGCGGATCAGGCTGTCGAACAATTTCACCGTACCTGTCTGGCCGAGGGTCCCAATTTCGAGCGCATGATAGAGACCGCGCACGAACGCAGGTGGACACTTATTGCCGAAGCAGGCTTCGCCGAACTCGCGCCAATCGCTAATCCAACCTCAGTGGAGGCATGGCTGGTGGCCGAAGCGGAGGAAGGATTGCCAGCAGGAACCATCATCGGCACCACCAAGGCAACGATGAGTGGCAAACCGGTGCAGACGTGTACGCTGGCATTTCCCGATATCGATCATGAGGCATTTCGGAAGAGTTTCTTCACCCGTACGGATGCCGAGAAGATTGCCGATGATCGCGATACGGAGGAGTTCTCGCGTCTCTACATCCTCGTTGCCGGCGGACGTAAGCAATTTGTCCGGCTGGTGGTCCTGCCTTCAACGCCACCAGGAAACCCGCGCGTCGTTGCCAGTTCGATCATGGCCGACTGACATGTCATTCCTCCCGCCCCCGTGCTCCCCTGGAGGGCGAACATTGCGGAACGTCGCGAGCAGCAGGAGATCGTAGATAATTTTCAGCCCACCGGCGATGATCAGGGGCCAGCCGAAGCTGGAGACGGCAAGGAGAGCCCCTGCGAGGACTGGACTGGCGGCCGCCGCGAGGCTGCGGGGGACGGCGGTGATGCTCGCCGCGGCAGCGCGCACTTCGGGCGTCACCACGGCCATGACGTACGATGTGCGGGTCGGCACGTCCATCTGCGACAGCGCGCTTCTAATCAGCAAAAGAGCGATCGCCGGAGCGACGCTCGGCATGAAGGGGATGAGCACCAGACAGAGGCTCGACGGAAGGTGCGTAAACACCATCGTGTTTATGAGTCCGATCTGCTGGGAAATTCGCACAGCGACCAATAGGACGCAGCCGGAAGGACACCCGTCCAGAAAAAGATTGCGCCGGTCGCGGCGAGCGACAGGCCGAACCGTTGAAAGAGCCAGAGGGCCAACAACGACTGGACGACGAAGCCGCCTGCGAAAGCATCGAGGCTGAAGAGCGCGGCGAGCGTTAGAATGATGGAGCGAGACCTGCGCAATGGCTGTGCCGACACTCTGTTTGCGCCAGGCGCGTCACTCGGCCGCCGCCGATAGAGGAGCACCGCCGCCAACCCAAGCGAGGCATAAAATAGAAAAGCTGCCTGGAGGGCCTGCTTCATTTCCAGGCCGATGGCGTCGCGGAGAAAGTCGGGCGCTCCGGCGGCCAGCGCCCCGACGGCGCCGGCGAGAGAGCCGATGAGGCTGTAGCGCGCAAAGAGCGCCGTGCGGCCGCGGTCGGTGACGTTCTGAGCAAGCTGCGCATGTTCGAGCGGTAGAAACACGCTGACGTCCCCTGAAGATGGGTTCAGCGTGCCGACGAACGCGATGAGAAGCAGCGGCCAGAAGTCGTGAACGACAGCGAAGACGATACCCGTGGCTATCATCAGGACAGCCGCTGCGGTCAGCAGCGCTCGACGGGAGAAGCGATGCGCGACGATCCAACAGCCAGGGTGAGGACGGCTGAGCCCGCGAGCGTCGCCGTCGACAGGGTTCCGATCTCGAAGGCGTCGAAGCCGAGCGTGGCCAGGTAGGCGGGAAGCAGGATGCTGACCACACCGTCACCGAACGCCCGCAGTCCCCTCGATGTCAGCAGGTTCGCAACAGTCGGCTCAGCACCGGCAGGAAGCAGCCTGAAGCGCCGCTTCGGAATAGCTTTGCGCAAACCGTGCGCGAGCCACTGTAATGTCAACGATGCCTCCTCACCACTGGTAAGCGGCGCTGGCTGCACGGCTTAGATCGCTCCCGTCGCCATCCCGTAGAGCAGCCCGAGGATCGAACAGCCGGCGAGCACCGGGAGCATGCCGATCTTGAAGCGAAACACCGCTAGCAGCGCACCCAATGTCAGGACAAGCGACGGGATGTTGACAGAGCTGAATGCGGGCACATCGACCGTCATGCCGAACCCTTTGACCTCGCGCAGTGCTCCAAACAGAACGTGAAGCGCGAACCACACTGCCAGGTTCAGGATCACGCCCACCACGGCTGCCGTTATGGTCGCCAGCGCGGCGGACAAGGCCTTGTTGCTGCGCAGCGTTTCCACGAACGGCGCACCGACAAATATCCAGAGGAAGCAAGGTGTGAAGGTGACCCAGGTGGTGAGCAGGCCGCCCAGCGTTCCGGCGAGCAGCGGATTAAGCGATCCCGGCGCTCGATACGCGCCCATGAAGCCGACGAACTGGGTCACCATGATCAAGGGGCCAGGCGTCGTCTCCGCCATGCCGAGGCCGTCCAGCATCTCGCCTGGCTTCAGCCAGCCATATGTATCGACAGCCTGCTGCGCCACGTAAGCAAGGACGGCGTAGGCGCCTCCGAAGGTCACGACCGCCATCTTCGAGAAAAAGACCGCGATATCGGCGAAGACATTGCCGGACCCGAACAGCACGAAAAGGCCGAGGACAGGTGCCAGCCATAGCACCAGAAACACACCTCCGATCTTCAACGACCAGCTGACCGGCGGGCGAGCATGGGCAGGAATGCCTTCGCCGAGCGCCGATTCCGCGTCGGCGACCTGCTTGCCGCCGACCTTGCCATGGCCGTTGCCCGCCATGAACGCTGCCAGCTCGGCCCGCCCGCCGACGTACCCGATCACTCCGGCCGTCAGGACAACGAGCGGGAATGGGACATGGAACAGGAAGAGCCCGATGAAGGCGGCGGCGGCGAGGCCTATCATGACTTTGTTCTTGAGCGCCCGCTTGCCGACCCGGATAACCGCCTCGAGCACGATGGCGAGGACGGCGGCCTTCAGGCCGAAGAAAAGCGCCTGCACCGCGCCGACGTTGCCTAAAATCGCATAGATCCAGCTCAGCGCCATGATGGCGATGACGCCGGGCAGTACGAACAGCGTGCCGGCCACGAGCCCGCCTCGGGTTTTATGCAGGAGCCACCCGATGTAGACGGCGAGTTGCTGGGCCTCCGGTCCTGGCAGCAGCATGCAGTAGTTCAGCGCATGCAGGAACCGCGTCTCGCCGATCCAGCGCTTCTCCTCAACGAGGATGCGATGCATTACCGCAATCTGGCCGGCCGGGCCACCAAAACTCAACGCAGCGACTCGCGCCCAGACCCGCACTGCTTCGCGGAAGGGGATGCCATGCGAAGGTTCATCCCCCAGCGCATTCGGATGGACGGCATGGACGCTGGTCATTGGTTCCCCTCACCCGCGCTTCTGGCGGAAATACTGGTAGAGATTGTCGAAGACCGGGCCGCCCTGCCCGATCCGCTGCTCGTCGCCCTTATTCGTTATGGCGATGCCCGCGATTAGGCTGGCAATGCCCGTCGTCTCGTCGCGCCCGAACTTGCCGTCCTTGAGGTCAATATCATGGACGATCTCGGCGATGGCCTGCAGCGCCGGGTCGTCAAGCCCGGCCCGGGCGAGCAGCACCTCGAAGCTGCAGCGGTCGCCCTCATGGGTGATCTCACCGTCAAACATATCAAAGCGCAGCTCTCCCGGCTTTGCCGCATAGCTCTTGCCCGGGACGAAGCGGATGACGGCGTCTGGATCAATGAAGCGGCGGATTAGCCAGCTGCAGGCCATCCGGTCGACGTGCACGTCGCGGCGTGTCACCCAGATCCGGCCCTTGAGGTCAGTAATCGGCTCAGTCGCCTTTGACTCCTCGGTCATGGGCTGGTCCTCCACGAGATGCGTCTCGAGCTCGGCGAGCAAACCCTCGACCGCGAGGCGACCCGTGGCGCCGAAGAAGTCGATCGTGTCCACCTCGGCGAGCCGCTTGCGTATTCGGCCGAGCTGCGACCGTGTCTCCGCACGCTTTTCCGGCGTGGCGTTCGCGCCGATCTCGGCGGCGAGACCACGCGCTTCCTTGGCGATCTCCGCATAGTCGGCATCACGCGCCGCATCGAAGAGCGCTTGGACCTCGGCATCCGACAATCCGTCGACGAGACGCGCCTCGCACACCATCGCCTCGCCACCACCCGCGACGATCTCCTTCAGGAGCCACTCGAAATCCTCCTGCGTCTCGGCATTGGCCGGCAGTGCATAGACGGTGCTTTTTACCGCGACCGCGCCGATGCCTTGCAGCCGCCGCCAGATCTTCACCCGGAAATAGGCCGGCTTGCTCGGCAGCCGATGGATAAGGAGCAGCCAGCGCTGTTCCGTCGTTTCCCCCTCACTCATAAGTGAACCGTATCACGTGCACAAATAAATGCAACACTTGTATCATTTCATATTCGGGCGTAGCCTTGACCTCCTTATGGCAGTGGGCCGCCTGGGCTTGTTGCCAAAACAAGGGAGACAAGGCCGTGAAATGGGTTACCCGCGAACGTCCGGTCATCGACCGCATTGCCTGCCCCTGGCTGATCGCCCGCTTCATCGACAAGGAGTCCGAATTCCTGTTCGTGCCACCCGATCAGGTGATCCGTGTTGCCCAGGAAACGGGCGCCACACCGTACGACGTGCCGGGCGTCGAATTCACGCATGTCGGCGACGGCTGCAGTTTCGACACCTTCGTCTCGAAATACGGCCTCGAGCGCGATCCAGCCATCGTGACGATCGCTTCGATCGTTCGCGGCGCCGACACGGATCGGCACGATCTTACTCCACAGTCGGCGGGGCTGCTTGCGATCTCCATGGGGCTCAGGGACGTGACGCCCGACGACCAGGAAGTGCTCAAGCACGGCTTCGTCATCTACGACGCGCTCTATGCCTGGGCTTCGCGCCGCAAGGCGGAAACGCATAGTTGGCCACCTGCCATGAAACCGGCCGTGGCTTGAAAAGCTGGGCGATGGGGGCAGATCAAGGAGAACTCCCATGCGTGCAAAACTCGTGAGCGGCGCGATGCTGATCGCGGTCTCGGCGCTGCTGGAACCGGCATCGGCGGCATCCAATTGGCAGACAGTCGCGCAAAGACTGGGCAAAGCCGGAACGGAAATGCCTGGCGGCGTCTACCGGGTCGGGTTGCCACGAACGGACCTGAAGGTTTCGCTCGACGGCGTGGCCCTTCAGCCCGGCTTTGCGCTCGGAGGCTGGGTCGCGTTCGAACCCATGGGAAGCCAGACTATGGTCATGGGCGACATCGTTCTGACCCAGGACGAGGTGAACCCGGTCATGAAGAAGCTTGAAGAAGGTGGGATCGAGACCACCGCGGTGCACAACCACTTGTTGCGCGCCGAACCGATGACACTCTACATGCACGTCTTCGGCCAGGGTGACCCCGTCACGCTCGCCACAGCGCTTCATTCCGGTTTGGCGCTGACAAAGACGCCGATGAAGAATGCCGCGTCCGGTGCGTCACAATCGCAAGCATCCACGCAGCAGATCGAGTTCGACACAGCGGCCGTCGACCGGGCTATTGGTTACAAAGGAAAGGCCAATGGCGGCGTCTACCAGTTCAGTATCCCGCGCGCCGAACCGGTCAAGGAGAACGGGATGGACGTGCCGGCTGCCTTGGGCACGGCCATAGCGATCAACTTCCAATCGACCGACGGCGACAAAGCAGCGATCACGGGTGATTTTGTGCTAATCGCCAAGGAGGTCAATCCGGTTATCAAGGCCATACAAGACAACGGCATCGAGATCACGGCGTTGCATAGCCACATGCTCGAGCAGCCCCGGCTCTTCTTCATGCATTTCTGGGCGAACGACGATGCGCAGAAGCTGGCGAAAGGCCTGCGCGCAGCCCTCGACAAGGTCGCCGTCAAGAAGAGCTAAACATTGGGCCTCCACGCGATCGCACGCCGGGAGGGAATCAGCCAATGTTGATGCGAAGCCGGATGTCTGACAAGGCGCAAATCGTTACACGGCAAGAGGGAGGATATGCCCTTCAGGTCGGTGCGTTGACCAAGCGCTATGGCGAGCAAACCGCGTTGGCGGATGTTGCCTTCAACGTGAAGGCCGGCGAAGGTCTCGGTCTTATCGGGCCGAACGGCGCCGGCAAGACTACGCTGTTGGAAGCGATCGCTGGCCTTCTTCCGGCCGACTCGGGAACGATTCTCCGGCACGGCGCCTCTCTGCCGCCTGCATCGCGCCGCAGGTCGATCTTCTTCCTTCCCGACGGCCTGCGGCCCTGGCGCGACCAGTACGTCGAACATGTTCTTGCGTTCTTCGCTGATGTCTACCGGACATCGCACCTCGACGTCGCGGAGACAGTCGGGGCCGTCGGACTTGCACCGGTGTTAATCAAGCGCGTGTCTGAATTGTCCAAGGGGTATGCCCGTCGACTGACGCTGGCGCTTGCCCTGATCACGCCGCATCCCGTGCTGCTGATGGACGAGCCCTTTGAGTCCCTGAGCGACCTGCGGGCGCGTGCGGGAATTTCGTCCGGTGGGTTGGAGGAGGTTTTCCTTGCGCTCACCTGAGGCAGCCGTACCGCTCGGCGCTCCCTTCGGCCCCTTGCTGGCCAAGGAGCTGCGGGAAATGGCGAGCGGCCGGCCGCTCTGGATAATGCTGCTGATACTCTGCCCTCTCATCGGCTTCAGCTTCTTTCAGGCCGTATCGCTCTACAGCAATGCGAGCGCCACGGCGCTCGACGCGTCGGGGCTCGCGAGCGCGCTATCACCGCTTGACGGCGTGTTGGTCCCGACGTTCGGTGGTTTCTACGTCGCGGTCACACTGCTGTTTCCCTTTGTTGCCATACGCGTGCTCGGCAACGAAAACGAGTCCGGCGCCTTGCGGCTCCTGATCCAACTGCCCTATCGAACGCCGACCTTGATTGGCGCGAAGCTGGTTGCCGTCTTCGCAGCTTGGCTCATTGCCGCGGTGCCTGCGATCTCTGCGCTCGCGATTTGGGAGTTCATGGGCGGACACCTGTTCGTTGCCGAGACGCTGAATCTTGTTCTCGGACATTTGCTCTACGGGCTACTGGTCGGCGCCATTGCATTGTTCGCAGCCGCGCTTGCCGAGAGCGCGGCAACCGCCGCGATCGTCACGCTCGGTTTCACGATTGGATCGTGGGTCATCGACTTCGCGGCGGCCAGCCAACCCGACCTCCTTGGCTGGTCGTCGTGGCTATCGCTCACCGAAACGCTGCACACGTTTGAGCTCGGATTGCTCTCGATCAGTCTTGTCGTCGGGGTGCTCGCTGCGATCTTGGTTTTGCTGCGCTCGCTACCATTTGGCTCCCGATGGGCGTTGCCCTGCGCACCAAGGTTGCACGTTCGGTCGTCTGCATCGCGGCGACCTGCCTTGTGCTGGTCGCTGCAGCCCAGATCAGATGGTCGGTGGATTCGACCGAGGACCGGCGGAACTCTTTCTCGCTAGCCGACGAGCAGGCGCGGGCGCAGCTCAGCAAGCGGCTGACCATCACCGTTCACCTGGTACCTGAAGACCCCCGGTATGCGGATTTGCAGACCAGCATCCTGTCGAAGCTCGAGCGGATCATTCCCCGGATTATCATCCGTCCTGCAGGCGACCAGCAGAGCGCTGTCGGCAGCGCAAGCGACGAGTCGTATGGTGAAGTGGAGTACAGCTACGGCGGCCGGTCGGCTGTCAGCGATCGACGGGCACCGAGGAAATTCTGCCGCTCCTCTACGGGCTCGCAAACGTACCCCTGCTCGCACCGGTCACAGGAACCGACGACTATCCAGGTTATCCGCTCGTCGCCGCGCCCTGGATCGCGCTTCCCTGGTTCCTTGGCGGCCTGCCGCTGCTCATCGGGGTCGCCTGGTGGCGGTGCCGCCGGGTACCGCCATCGAATACGCTTCAAGCCAGAAGGAGATCAGCCGTGAAAATCTCAAATAGCCTCGTGACAGTCGCCGTGGCTGCCGGCCTGGTGGCCTTGCTGCTGCCAGCTTCTGCCGGCCAGCGCAGCATCGTGAACTTTTCGGACGAGGAAGTTGGCGCAGATTCGAAGGCTATGCCCGGCGTGGTGGGCATTTGGCGGATTGAAACTGAAGGCGACAACAAGGTGTTGGCCGTCGATGGCCGCCAATGGAAAGAGGGGCAGACCTCCGCCGGCCTCGCCGACAAGGCACGGGCGCTCTATGGGGAGCGGTACGCCGAGTTTCTCGACCGCGTCCAGGCTTATGCATACTTCCCCTACGCAGTCTTTGAACGCACGCCAGATTTCCGCGATGGAGAGATCAGCGTCCGCTTCGAAGGCATCAGCGGCCGCATCGACCAGGGTGCAGGGATATTGTTCAACCTTAAGCCCAATGGCGACTATCTCACGATTCGCGCCAACCCTCTGGAGAACAATCTTGTCTTGTGGAGGTTCGAAAAGGGGAAACGCTCGTCGGTGACCTGGGTCAAGAACACCCCAACCTCAACCCATGAATGGCACGACCTGAAGGTGCGCATCGCCGGCACCAAGTCGAAGGCTGTGTCGACGGCAAGCTCTACCTGCAGGACACGCTGCCTGAGCCGGTGACCGGGCGTGTTGGCTTGTGGTCGAAGGAAAGCGCCGTCTCGCGTAATGTCGCCGTGCCGGCGCGGGTCTCGACAAGCGCTAAATCCAGCTCAGCGTCATCGCCGCCAGCGCGAGGTAGCGGCCGACCTTTGCGATCGTGACGATCGCAAGGAAGCTCCAGAATGGCTCCCGCAGCGCTCCCGCCACAACCGTCAGCGGATCGCCGACGAGAGGCAACCAGCTCAACAGCAGCGACCATCGTCCATAGCGCTGATACCATCGCGTCGCGCGCGTCAACGCGGAGGGCTTTACCGGGAACCATTTGCGGTCGTGAAAGCGATCGATCCCCCGGCCGAGCCACCAGTTGACGATGGAGCCGAGCACATTGCCTGCGCCTGCGAAAGCGATGAGCAGAGCCGGAGCATGGCTTCCTGTCAGGAGCAGTCCCACAAGGGCTGCTTCCGATTGCATCGGCAGAATGGTCGCCGCGGCAAACGCGGTCAGGAAAAGACCGCCATAGATGGCGAGCTCGCCAGGCATTTCGAGCTCTCAGCTTGCCGTGGGCCATTTCGGGTGCCGATCATCGACGACATAGCCATGCGAATGCTCATAGCCCGCTTCCGACCATACTGCGTCGCCGATGTGCCGGTCGTCCTCGGGCAGATCAACATGCGTATGCACAAGCACGTCGGGATCATGTTTCGGCCAGAGCCAGATCGCGGCAAGCAGGGCAGCGGCGCCAATGACGCCGAGCAGAATGAAGGTGAAGGGCAATCCCATCGCCGCACCGACGCGGCCGGCAATGGGATAGGTGATCAGCCAGCAGGCATGCGAAAGCGCGAATTGGGCCGCAAACAGAGCGGGCCGGTCGACGGCATCGGCAGAACGTCTGATCAATCGGCCCGAAGGCGTCTGCGCCAGCGAATAGCCGAGCCCCAGCACGAACCAGAGCGGCAGCAGCAGATAGTAGCTGCCGGCGAGCGGTCCCACCAGCACGCCCGCGACCAGGATCGCGGCGCCCGAGAGCATCGCAACCCGGTCCGGGACGTTCTCCAGCAGCCGCGGCAGGGCAAGGGCTGCAATCATCGATCCGCCGCCGAACGCTGCGAGCGCCAGCGCCGTGTCGCTTTGCGAGAGGCCGAACTGCGCCTGCACCAGGACGACCGTGTTGACGATCACCATCGCGCTTGCCGCCGCGACGGCAACGTTAAGGGCCAGCAGCCCGCGCAATCGCGGCGTCGCCAGATAGATGCGGATTCCGCGCGTCGTGCGCTCATAGATGCCGCGCGGCTCCGAGGCTTGCGGGCTGGGGAGCACCACGGAGACCACCAGCGCCGCGGACGCCAGGAAGCCGACAACCGTACCGGCGAACAGGCCGTGGAAGCTGATGACGGAAAGCAGCGCCGCCGCCAGCATGGGACTGACGACGCTTTCCAGGTCGTAGGCCAGTCGCGACAGCGACAGGGCCCGCGTGTAGTCCTTCTCCTCGGGCAGCACGTCAGGGATCGAGGCCTGGAAGGCCGGAGTGAAGCCTGCCGACGCCGACTGCAGGACGAAGATAAGAAGATATATCTGCCAGACTTCGGTAACGAAGGGCAGGAACACCGCGACCGCAGCCCGGATGAGGTCGAGCGAAACCAGCATGGTGCGGCGTGGCAGGCGCTCGGCGAACGCAGCGGTGACAGGCGCCACGCCGACATAGGCGATCATCTTGATGGCGAGCGCCGTGCCGAGCACCGCGCCGGCATCGGCGCCGGCAAGATCATAGGCCAGCAGCCCGAGCGCCACGGTGGCAAGGCCGGTGCCGATCAGGGCGATGACCTGGGCCAGGAAGAGATGACGGTAAGTGCGATTGGCCAGGACCTGAAGCATATTTGTCTTCTTGCAGCGGATGACGGTTCGTCGAGAACTGGCGCGAACGGCCTGCCTGTCTCAGTGATGGTGACCTTCCGGCTCGACCATCTTGAACGGCAGCACCTGCTCGCGACCCTTCGCGGCCAGGATCAACCTCGCCTGGAACTCATGCGGCTCGGCAGGGGCGACGGTGCTCTCAAGCCGATGATGGTTGTCAGCGGCGGGCTCGAGGCGAAGCGTCTCTGGCCCTTCGGGTCGGTCGATGATCACCGTCGCTGTCAAATCATCGGCGTGGCGATCGATGGTCAGCCGCATCCGCTCGCCAGCCGGTGTATCGACGATTTCCAATGTCCCTTCAGCCAGACCGCAGGCGACCTTGAAGGGCTCCGGCGCATGATGGTGAGCATGAAATGTTTCTGCGCCAGTGACGGCCGGCCCGGCCGGGCTCACCAGGCGGACATTGGCTTCCGCCAACGCCGGCAAGTGGGCGAACAGCTCCTCCTTGAGGGCTTCGGTTACGCCCAGCACGTCTTTGGCCGTTGCCGCGTCGGCGACGCTGATGGCGACGTCGGCATGCAGGCGATGGCCGATCCATCGCGCCTGCACGCTTTCAACGCGCTCGATGCCGGACACGTGTTCGGCGGCATGATGGATCTCGTCGATGATGCCGGGCTCGACTCCGTCGAGCATGCGCGTCAGCACGGCTTTCGACGACTGCCAGACGATGGCGAAAATCGCCACGGTGATCAGCAGTCCGACGATCGGATCGGCCAGCGGAAAGCCCAGCCAGACGCCGATGGCGCCCAGCACGACCGCCAGGCTGGTGAAGCCGTCGGTGCGGGCATGGTAGCCGTCCGCGATCAGCGCAGCGCTGCTGATCTCGCGGCCGACGCGAATCCGGAATACGGCGACCGCTTCGTTGCCGATGAAGCCAATGAGGCCGGCGATGGCGACCCAGCCAAGAAATGCGATGGGCCGCGGATTGATCAGGCGGTCGATCGCCTCGTAGCCAGCGACGATGGCGCTGAAAAGGATGATGAGAACGATGACGATCCCGGCCAGATCCTCGACGCGGCCCAGCCCGTAGGTGAACGTCTTGCTCGGTTTGCGGCGGGCCAGCACGAACGCGATCCACAGCGGGATGGCCGTGACCGCGTCGCCGACATTGTGGATGGTGTCGGCCAGCAGCGCTACGCTGCCGGAGAGGAACACGACCACAAGCTGGAGCGCTGCCGTGATGGCCAGAACGACGAACGACCATTTGATCGCCCAGATGCCGCGTGTCGTCGTGGCGATCGTCGGATCGATGACGCCGTGGGTGTGGCCATGGCCGGCATCACCGTGATCATGTCCGTGGCCGCCCATGCCATGCGTCATCGGGCCAAACCCGAACCAATCGCGAACTTTGTCCATCATGGCGCTTCTCACAGGTACTTGGTGATGTCCTTGAACTCGTCGATCGAGCGGCGCTGCTCGCGCGCTAGGGGCCCGACAACGTCTTCAAGGCAATGGTTGAGATGATCCTGGATCAGGGTCTTCTTGGCTTGCGAAATGGCCTTCTCGACCGCATGAAGCTGCTGGGCGAGATCGAGGCAGGGCCGGCCTGCTTCGATCATGTCGATCACACCCTTAAGATGTCCGCCGGCCCGTTTCAGGCGCTTGACGATATCGGGGTGGGTTTCGTGGGTGTGGGGTTGGTCGCTCATATCCTGATACTATCCTCCTGGAGGGGATATGCAAGTCTCAAAGAGGCCTCGATTCTGATGTAGCCAAAACCATTCGTTAGGATTTTAGAGAATAATCGCCGTTCATGTCGAATCGGATCCGCAGCACAGTTTTTTGTCTGGTCATCGCTTCAGCGATGATGTTCGGCGTGCTCCGTCCTTTCGGCTATTCGACCTCACACGATCCGATCGCGATTGCCACCGCGGTTGAACGTCACGGCGGAGTCGCCGCGCAGATCGAAGATCATGGCCATACCCACGATGATGGCGTTTCCGGCGAGCAGAGCCTTGGACATTTTCACGGGCACAATGCGGCAGACCACTCGCACGAGACGGCGAGTACGCCCTCCGACTTCGCACCGACCGTTCCGCAGCTCGAACGGAGCTGGCTGAATTATCCGCTGACTTTCGTCGATCCGGATACGACATTCCGGCTTGAGCGACCGCCGAGACCATTCCTCGCCGCATGATCGCGGCCGCTCGCGCGGTCACCCTCAACGACGAAGATTGGAAATCTTATGCAAGGACCCTTCGACCGGGGCCGGACAGGCTCGCGTCGCACGTGTTGGCGACCCGCCCTGCCCCTGCTTATCGCTCTCATGACCCTGCCGCTCCTGGGCGGGGCTGCCTTCGCCCACGCCGTGGCCGAGGGCGACAAGGGCTATATCCAGGAAATCTCGGGCATCAACGTGTTGCCCTTCATCTATCTCGGAGCCAAGCACATGGTGACCGGATACGACCACATCCTGTTCCTGTTCGGGGTAATCTTCTTCCTCTACCGGATGAAGCATATCGGCATCTATGTCAGCCTGTTTGCGCTCGGCCACTCGACGACCATGCTGCTTGGCGTCTACTTCAACGTCGGCATCAACAGCTACATCATCGACGCGATCATCGGCCTGTCCGTGGTCTACAAGGCGCTCGACAATATGGGCGCTTTCCAGCGATGGCTCGGCTTCCAGCCGAACACCAAGATCGCGACGCTGGTCTTCGGCTTCTTCCATGGTTTCGGCCTGTCGACGAAGATCATCGAATACAACATCTCGCCGGACGGCCTGGTACCCAATCTTTTCGCCTTCAATGTCGGTGTCGAGATCGGGCAGCTCTTGGCTCTTGGCGCCATCCTGATCGTGATGGGCTACTGGCGCCGGACACGAAGCTTCTGGCGCAACGCCTATACCGCAAACGTCATCATGATGACGGCTGGTTTCCTGCTGATCGGATATCAGCTCACCGGCCTGTTCGTCGCCGCATAAGGAACCGAATCATGTACAACACCGACCTTCCCAGCCGCGCCGATTTGCCGACGTCAGCGCAGCTCAAGCGCTCCACCTTCATTGCCGCGCTGACGGCGTTCGCCTTGCTCATCACGGTCGTCATGCCGTCCGAGTATGCGATCGACCCGACCGGAGCAGGCAGATTGCTCGGCCTCACCAGAATGGGCGAAATCAAGACACAGCTGGCAGCCGAGGCGGCAGCGGACGAAATGGCCAGCGCGAAGGCACCAACCGAGCGGATGACGCAAATGGTCCCTCCAGCCGAGTTGATGGCGCGCATGGACCGAATTGAAAACCTCCTCGTCGCCCTGACCGCCGAACGGCCTGCTTTGCAGCCGTCGCCAACTGGGGAGGCCGTATCCCAAGACAATGTGACAGTTGGAGAGATCGCTCCTGCCGAGGCTCCGGCCATTGCTGCAGCGCCTGCCACCGAAGCAGCCTCGGAAACCCCGATCCGGCCAGATGGAAGGCAAGACGAGCTATCCTTCACGTTGGCGCCAGGCCAAGGTGCCGAAGTCAAGCTCGTGATGCGGCAGGGCGCCAAGGCAAACTTTTCCTGGACAGCTGACGGTGGCGTGGTGAACTTCGAGACGCACGGCGATGGCGGCGGTCAGTCCGTAAGCTACGAAAAGGGTCGCAGCGTTCCAGCTGACGAAGGTGCCATTGAAGCCGCCTTCGATGGAAATCATGGTTGGTTCTGGCGGAATCGCGGTGGCAGCGACGTGACCCTGACGATCCAGACTGAAGGCGACTACATCGACATCAAGCGTATGATCTAGCGCATACAGGGTCGCCCGGCGCCACTTCGAGCGTCGGGCGTCACCTATCCGTCTGTTCCACCGACGAGCGCAGATGCGCGTCGAAGCTTTGCGCCGCGACGAAGACACGGCTGACCTCCAGGTAAACGGGTCTTGATCCACCGCTCGATCTGGTTCACGGCATTTCAGCCTGACGTGATCTGCCAAACGGCTACGCCGGCAAGCGCCAAGCCGGCAGCGCCCTCAATGGCTCGGGAAATGGCATCGAACAGGCGTGGCCGGCTATCGAAAAAATGCACCAGACGTTCACGAAACAGGATCGACAGCACCGCAACGCAAGACAGCGTAAGCGCCACGCCGGCCATCATGGTGATTGCGAAAAGAATGCCGGCGAGCGGAACGCCTCTGGACATTGCGAAGGTCATCACGAAAAGCGTCAGCGGGCATGGGATCAGGCCGGCCATGACGCCGACGGCCTCGCCCTCATGCTTGTGGTGATGGCCGTGGCTCAATGCGCGCCAGAGCATCCAGATGCCGATCAGGCCAAGCAGGCCCCGACTGACGTCTTCCAGCAGCGGGGCGCGGCCAACACTGCTCAGGGCAATCGATACCAACGGCAACGAGAGCGCCGCGATCAGCACGGCAATCGTTACATGCGTGAAGGAGAGTGTCAGCGACACCAGAAGCCCACGCCGGACGCTGGCATCCGATCCTGCCAGATAGGTGGCCAGGACAGCCTTGCTATGGCCCGGCGTCAGCGCATGCGCCGCACCGAACAGAACGCCCATTGGCAGAAAGGCCGTGAACGCCAGCCAACCGCCGCCGGCCGCAAGCAGTTTGATCTGCTCGGCCAGTGCCAAGTAGATTGTGCGTTGGAATTCAACAAGGGTCTGGAAAAACACGATCGAGCCGCCCGCCTCAACCACACGTCAACTCAAGACGCGTCGCGAAAATCTTGCCGAGATCGGTCCCCGTCGGGTCACTGAAGAACGCGTCTGTCAGGCTCTTCTGGTTCTGCGCGATGGCCGTGTCCGGATCTGGACGCACGACGGCGCGTGAGCAGCCTTCAGGCAGGCCAGTCACAGCAATCTTTTCGTCGTCGGTAAAATCGATCGCCGTGTAGAAGGTCGGGTCGTATACGCCGATGCTGACTTTTCCAGCAAGGGCCAACGGGTCCTTCGGCTGCGTTTCGAACTGGACGACGAGTTGATCGCTTTCATAGCTGACGCTGAACTTCGGCGGCGGCGCCATCGTCACGTCCTTGCCGTTCAAGGTTACCATCTGAAAGTAGTTGTACTCGGCCAGCGACGCATGGACGGTGAGAGCGACTTCATCGAGTTCCTTCGCATCAAGGACAAGGTCGGAATTCTTGTCGAATTCCATCAGCACGGTGCTGGAAAAGAGGTCGTCGAAACGCCAGAGATGCCGAAGCGACTTGAGCGTTCTGTCTGGACCGACGGTCAGGTCCAGCGTCGCTTCGGCAAACACATGCGGATGGGCGTTCGCTGCCGCGGCGGAAGCGAGCAACAGCGCCGCGCCTGATACCATGCCTGTCAGTTGCATTTTTCGCTCACATTTCGCTCGTCGATTCGGCATCAGGCAGGACACCTGCCATTGCAAGCAGGCCGAAATGGGACGGGCCAAAGCCTGTACCAACCTTGATCGATCAGGGCTGTGTTGCTTCATATAAGGACGCAGCTACCCAAGGTCGCCCTTCAGCCAATGTTTGAGCATGATCACCGCGATACCAGCAAGGATTGCGAGCACTATCATCCAGATGATCTTTTGCCGATCGCTCAATTTGCTGCTCCAGATCGATGTCGAGGAATGCTTCCTACCGCCAGTTCCTTGCAAACGCAAAGAGCCCCGCGCCCCGTGCAGATAACACCAGCTGATCTGCCCTAGTCATCAGCGATCGAGCTTGCAATGATGGTGTTCGACGTGGTCCGGGACCTCCGGAACGTCAAATGGACAAGCTGCTTGCGATTGCCGGCTGTCAATATGTAGAGTTTGGAAACTTGCGTTCCGTTTCTGTCCTCGCCGATTTTTTCGGCATCGGTCCGGGCGAAGAAACGCTCCTCGAATGCCGCGCGGTCGACATCGAATAGCTTTATGGAGCAAGTTTGCACGGACTTGCCATTCAAGTGGCTTTTGTCACCGCGATCATGGTTTTGGCCGGGAGGTCGTCACCGGTCGCCTCCCGGCCCTGGAAGGCGTCTACGTCACCGACGGGGGCAAGTGCTGCGTCGCCGGACAACGGAGTCCATCCGCGTCTCCTGGCCGCAGCGACGGTTCGTTCGAAGGTCCATGGGCAAGACAAATACCGTGAAAAGCTTCCAACGCCAGATCGACATTATCGGCACGCACCAGCGGCGATCTCAGGCATATAGCAGCGAACGCCGCAAGCGCGGGAGCCGCGGTTCTGTCTAGCGCATAGAAAGGGAAGAGTGCCGACCCGAATAGAATCATCACTGAGAGGAAGTAGACCCACCGGGCGAAGGCCAGAGTGCCATCAACGTCCATTTCTACGGTCTGACTTCAAATTTGAAATTGCCCTTCACCTTGTGCCCGTCTGCTGACAGCGCGTGCCAATCAACTTGATAAACACCCGGCGCAAGGGACCTTGATACAGGTGACACCATGTCCTCATCCTGCACCGCGATCTCCGTGGTGATCTTCGCATCATCCGGCCCCGACAGATCGATGCCCGAGAATCGAGCCTCAATGGGTTCGCTAAAGCGCAGTCGAATCTCAGTGGGCGGAGCGGCAATGGTGCTATTGATCTCTGGAGTAGCCTGGACCAATTGAGCCTGCGCAGCGCCTGGCCGGATAATGGCACGCTCCACAGCGCAACTGTTGCGATCATTCGGATAGTTCGGTTCAACGCGAACTCCTCCCGACGTTCATCAAAGACTATGCACTTTCTGACGAGTATACGAATTTGTTGGTGTTGCAGGGCCGCGACTATTCGAGCTGTCACGAAATTTTCCATTTGCCGGAAAAGTGATGGGAGATCAGGCCAACACGTTACCGACCGCCGAGACTCTCGATTGAAGGTCACGGACGCCGCAAGCGTTTGTAATTATCAGGACAAGCGCGGGCCAAACAAGCGTTTGCGCCCGCGCGACTCCGTTTCAGCTACTTAACCGGGATCATGAGATGTGCGTATGGAGTGCCCGGCCACATCACATAGGGCTTGGATGTGTCAGGCTTGGGGTCCGTCGGATAGCCCTGCATCATGTCCATTGCGTTGACGATCATCACATGCGGGCCGGTCTCTATCCAATTGTTGCCTTCCTCGGGCTTCGTCGCATAGGGATCGGTGTTGCTGCCATCGGTACCGCCGGACAGCATGTACATGAAGCCGACCTTGCCCTTGGGCGGTTCCTTCTTTTCCATCCATGCCATCGCCCATTCCATCGCGTTGGCATCGCCGCACATTGGGTCCGGGCCGGGCGTGGACGGGCTGTCGGGCATGCACCAGAAGCCGTTCTTGCCCTCGCGCAGGGTGCGCATGGCGCCCTTTTCATCCGCGGCGTAGACCGCAGCGCCGCTTGCCACGGCAGGGGGTGCAGCAGATTCAGCGCTCTTGATCATCGCAGCGTCGTCGGCGGTTGCGCCTTGCATCGTAACCAAACTGCCTGCCGCCAAAAGGGCAGCGACCGTCAGAAGCCGTTTCATGGCCGTTCTCCGGTTTGAGTTGATCTTGTGCATGATGTCCGACGCACGGCTTTCCAGAGCCGTTTGTCGGTGATCAAACAGTAGCAGATTACATGCCTCCGGACAATTTACGTTTGTCTAATGTCTTTGCAGGGGGCGTGCTATTAAACCTTCAAATCGGTCACGAAACTCCTGAGGGTTCACTAACCAAGATGGTGCTGTTCAGCGAGTGGCCAAATTTTGCGCGGTTTCCCAGCAACCTTGCTTGCGTCGTCAAATCGCCACCTGCCCTAACCCTAGATTAGCCCGCGCATCGTCAGTTCAGCCTTCAGGTAGGCATAATAGATCGGCGCGGCGACAAGACCCGGCATACCGAACCAGGCTTCCATGAAAAGCATCGCCAGAAGTAGCTCCCAGGCACGCGCATTGATCCGCGAACCGATGATCTTGGCGTTTACAAAGTATTCGAGCTTGTGAATGACGATGAGAAAGG
>NZ_JAMYNR010000033.1:0-60456 GCF_040319155.1 Mesorhizobium sp. M0954
TGAGGGAGGGCGGCTACCCTCTCTCAGCGTTCCTTTCTGACCCATTCGGCAGCGAAAGTCATAAGACAAGCAATTCCAGGAAAAGTGTGAAACGGTTTTCCGTCCGGAATTGCGTCAAAACAAAGAGATAGAGCGGTTCGCCGTTTCCGTGAAACGATGACCGGTCTAGAGAAGCGGGCGCACGAGCGAACGCAGCAAAGGCGAGGGCTCGTCATCGCCGGTCGAAGCGAGCGCGCGTTCATAGCGCCGGTAATCCTCGATGGCGCCGGCATGGTCGTTTCTGGAGAGGCTCTCCTGGATGAGCGTGCCATGGAGTTTGGCCGATTCCGGGTAGAAATCGAGCGCACGCCGGCACGCTTGGCGTGCCCGATCTGCGTTGCCTTGGCTCTGCCAGTGTTTGGCGACCCGCACGGCAAGCTCGACCAACCCGTCCCGCACCCGGTCGGCCGCGGCGTTCGACCAGGCGGGCGTCGGGCCATTCGAGAAAAGCGGGCCGACAAAGCCTTCCAGCAGTCTCTCCTGCTCCTCGATTGCGCTGTCTCTTTGGCCCGACAGAACGGGTTTCAGCCGGTCTTCCCAATCCTGCAGATCGATCCAGACCTTGTCGACAGCGAGCCGCAAACGGCCCTCTCTCAGCGTTACGAGCTCGCCTTGCCCGAGCAATTTGCGCAGACGATGCAGCGCCTGCTCCAAGGCCGCTTTGGCCTGGTCGCCGTCGAGGTCGGGCCAGAGCCAATCCTGCAGGGTTTCCACCGAACAGACCTGATCCCTCGACAGGCAGATAATGCGCAATATGTCGAGAGCGCGGGTAGGTTTGGCACCGGGCGCGACCTCGGCACCATCGATCTCGAGGCGGAAGCCTCCCATCAAGTGGATCCTGAGCGGCCAAGGCCACTGGACGGGTCGGCCAGAGGGCGGGACCAGATATCGCGCCCGAACGACGCGGCGGCAGAGATCGACGTCGATCTTTCGCTCCAGCGCATCGGCGACCAGATCGGCCAATAAGTCCGGCAGGTTGAGCAGGATTGCGGAGGGGTTGACCTGGCGCAACACCTCCATGAATTCAGCCAGACGGGTGCCATAGGACACGCCGCCTTTCCACTTCTGCTCCAGGGCCTGAGCGGCCAGAATGTTGAGTTCGACCCGCTGGCGAGGGCCGCCGCTCAGCCTTTCGACGATCTCCTGGAGTAGCGCAATGGCCTCCGCTGGACGCCGATCGGCCAGCAGGACCTGGTATTTGGTGACGTAATGCGGCCAGCGTTCGATCATCGGCTCATTCGCCCGCTCGATCGCATCCATGAAGGCATCGCAGTCGAGATAAGCCTTGACGAAGTCGCCGTTGCGCGTGTGCATCGCCGCGTGGCAGTCGGCGACTACAGCGACCTGGGTTGTGAACCTGCTGTCCGCGATCTCGCCCAGCCGGGAGACGAGCGCATTGAATTCCGAGAACCTGTTGTGGAGCTTCATCAGCAATTGAAGCTGATAGAGGGCGCTGAACTCGACGCCCCGCAAGGCGTGCTGCTCGCCTATCGCCGTTGCGCGTCGCAACGCATCCTCGGCCGAGGCATAGACAAATCCGCGCCGCGAATAGGAGAAGTAACGGCCGCTGGCCGAGCCAAAGGACACCAGCCACATGCCGAGCACTAGCGGCGGGATATCCGGATGTTCGAGATCGGCGGCAACGCTGTCCACGGCATTGGCAAAAATGTCGCGCTGCCCCGACGAGGTCGCGTAGTCGATGAGCGCTTCGCTTGCCAGCAGGCGCAACTCGACCGAATCCTCGATCGGCAGATGTGTCAGGCGCTGCTGGATATCATTCACGAGACGCTTCGCGTCATGGGCGTCGAATTCGCCAGGTTCGGCGAAATCGACGGCCCGCAGGATGCCGAGCCTGACCATCATGAGTTCCTCCGGATCCAACTCCGGCAATCCCCTGGCAAGAACCTGTGAGGCTCGGCGCGTCCAATCCGCCAGCCCCTCATGCGTACGCCAGCTGGCGGTCTTGACTACGACCGCCCGCGCGACCGTCAGGCATTGGCCGCGCATGTCGGTGTTCTCGAATGCTTGCCATGCTTTGGAGAAGTGCGGTTCGGCCTTCGCATCGTCCGATGCGAAGGCGACGCCGAGCCAATAATGGACCCACCCGTCCATCTGGTCGGGGGGCAGCCTGTTGCACCATTCGACCAAGCTGGCCCTGCGCCCTTGCGTGAGAACGCCGTTAGCGCACTCCAGAATGAGCTGGCGTGCCAGCGGCCAGGCGCCCGCCTGCAACGCCAGCACGATTGCCGCGTCGGTTTTGTCTGCCTCGTGCAGGACCTTTGCTGCCTGCTCGCGCAGCCTGGAACGGTCCGCTTCCGTCACACGCCGGTCCAGTAGGCCGGCAAGGTATTCGCGCAACAAGTCATGCAGCTGGAAGGCGGCGCCGCCCGGACCGTCGCGGGTGATCAGCAGCTGGCGATGCTGCAGCCGCACCAGCAGGCGAGCAGCCTGCGGCGAGCCCAGGAACGCATCGGCAAGCTCCGTGCTGATCTCCGGCAGAACGTTGAGCCTGATAAGCAGATCCTGGTCCTCCGGCGCGATGTCGCGCAGGAAATAACGTCCGACAATCTCCCGAAGGCCGGCGCCTCCGGCGAGGCCGGTCTGCGAAAGCGGATAGTACATTCCGGCGTTGGCCAGCAGGAGAAGGCCCACCGCCCAGCCGCGCGCCTCCGAAATGTCGCCGACCTGGGACGGCGATTGCGAGCGGGCGGTGACGAGGTTGCGAGCCTCCCCAGGCGAAAACTCCAGCAGCGTTTGGTTGAGCACCGGCAACTGTCCCGACAGCACGAGGTCGGCGACGTCGCCCTCGGGCAGCATCCGCGATGTGCAGATGCAGCGGACGGTGTTGGGGCGTTCGCGCAACAGGATCGCCAGCGTCCGGCGAAAGCCTGGCGCATCGGCACGATGCAGATCGTCGAGGACCAGGATCGTGCCCGGATCAAGCCGCGAGAAATAGGTGCGGAAGAACAGCCGCGCGAAATCGTCGGAATTGTCGGCATATTCCGGACCAAAGACCGGCATGCCGGCATGCCTGCCGTCGAGCGACAGCGTCAGATAGTGGAAAAGGCGCGCAACGTCCTGGTCCTCGGTGTCGACCCGATACCAGTTGTACGCCGACTCGCCTTGCTTCAGCCCGCCTTGTTCCCGCCCGCCGTGTTCCAGAAAGTCGATCACCGCGGTGGTCTTGCCGTATCCACCAGGCGCCGCCAGCCAGCATGCACCGCTGTCG
This sequence comes from Mesorhizobium sp. M0954, assembly GCF_040319155.1. Classification (NCBI taxonomy): domain Bacteria; kingdom Pseudomonadati; phylum Pseudomonadota; class Alphaproteobacteria; order Hyphomicrobiales; family Phyllobacteriaceae; genus Mesorhizobium; species Mesorhizobium sp. M0954. Next base: position 3,269 of record NZ_JAMYNR010000033.1, read on the forward strand.
AGGGCCTGCGAAAGCAGCGCCACTACGCGCGGACGGCTGACAATTCCCACTGGCCGGGGTGCCGAGAGCTTTGCTATCTCGCGCGGCGCGTCCCGGAAGTATTTATCCATTGTGAGGACTCTCGCAGCGCAGTCGCCTCGCCAAAACAGGTAATCGGTTCGCCCGCAACAACAAATCGCCGGCCGGCGTTGTGCTCGCCTGACGTGCCGTTCTCGCCGGCAAGGTCGCGGTTATCCCTTGTGCGACATGATATGCGAAACCCCGACACTCACGTCGGCGGTGTGTCTTGCCATCACTGCGTTCATTCGCATTGCAATCGCCGCATAGCCGTTTCGTTCGTGGTCGGTAACTTCCGAGGGCTTGAAGAGCCAAGGAAGGGGTGCAACCTGCGCGTCGGCGAAATTGGCCGGCAGGTTCGATGGCAAGACCTTTTTCCCTAAAGGCAGCTCTAGCCCAAGGTCGCTAAATTCCTCCTCGAGACTGGCGTGCAGATGAGAAAGGACCACATAGATCGCCAGCTTTGATCTAGTCCTTTCTGTGTTGTTTTGGTTGTACTCTTGAAGAACCTCATCGAACGATGGCGCTACGTCGCTTTCCGCAGCGGTAGCTCGTGTTGCAACAGCACCGGCCAGGGCAGTCGCTGCCATTCCTGTAAGACCTACAAAATCACGCCTTGTCGTGCTGGTCATGGTGAATTCCCCTCGGTTTTGAAGACGGACCAAGTCTGGCAAGGACGAGGCGCAGTGGCAATAGGCCGCATACGCTACTGGTGTAGAGGGTCTTTACGTCGCCGATGTGAATCCACCCGGCAACGATAGTGCCAAGCCGCCAGCAGGCCTGCAATGCGTTCGCGAGCTTCGTCTGAGAGACGCCGCGAATCCAAGGAGGATTTCCTTGGAATTCATCCAGGCAAAGGGTCGGAAAAAATCCGCTGGTGGAGCTGAGGAGGATCGAACTCCTGACCTCGTCATTGCGAACGACGCGCTCTCCCAGCTGAGCTACAGCCCCGTCCAGCGGATGGGGCTTTTATCGGCCGCTGCGGTTTCCTGTCAAGGCTGCGCTTGCTGCCGAAATGCCGCTCGGCCGTTCGTGCGCCCTCGCCCATGCGGCAGAAGGCGGCTCTTGCCGCTTTCAGCTACAGTGGCTACATGTCGGCAACAATCGGAGACCGGCATGATCGCCCTCATTCAGACCATTGTCATGGCGCTTGACCTTTACTGGTGGATCATCATCGCCTCGGCGATATTTTCCTGGCTCTACGCCTTCAACGTCGTCAACTCCCGCAACCAGTTCGTCGACACCATCAGCAACATGCTCTATCGGCTGACCGAGCCGGCGCTGCGGCCGATCCGCCGCTTCATGCCCGACCTCGGCGGCATCGACATCTCGCCGATCATCCTGCTGCTGATCTTGTTCTTCATCCGGCAGTTCCTGCTCACCACCGTGCTTTCGCTGGTCGTCTGAGCCCAGGGCGTCGATGAGTGCGCCGTTCCGCACGCGCGCCGACGGCATCGACCTGTTTGTCCGGCTGACGCCGAAATCAGCGATGGACAGGCTGGAAGGCATCGAAACATCGGCGGATGGACGAAGCCATCTGAAGGCTCGCGTCCGCGCCGTGCCGGAAAACGGAGCCGCCAATCGAGCGCTGGAAAGGCTGGTAGCCAAGGCGCTTGGCGTGCCGGCATCGGGCGTCTCGATCGCTGCCGGCGGCACAGCTCGGCTGAAGACGCTGCGCGTGCTTGGCGATCCCGCGGCGCTGGCGAAACGCATCGATACGCTGGGCACACCTGCGCCATGATCTCGGCTGGCTCACTTACCCGCAAAAAAAGGCCGGGCTGCAAAGCCCGGCCAGATGTGAAGGTCGAAAACCTTCAGAGGGGAACGCGCCGGACGAATGGGAGGAAACATCCGACGCGCATTGCATATGGGTTGGCGTCGGCGACGTTTCAATGAGGTCGGAGGAAAGCTCAATGACCACTACTCGAGTTCTATTCTTCGATGTTCTGGGAACCGTCGTTGACTGGCGCAGCGGTATCGCAAGAGAGGCCGGCGCCTTCCTCGCGCGAGTTGGTGCAGAGCAGGTCGATCCCGGTGAATTCGCCGATGCGTGGGCGTCGCGCTATGACGCCTCGACCGAGGCGGTGCGGACGGGGCACCGGCCTTTCGTGTCACTTGACGTGATCAACAGGGAGAATCTGGACGCCACCCTCGTCCAGTTCGGGCTGGCCCCGTCCGAGCTGCCGACCGCCGAACTTGAGGAACTCAACCTCGCCTGGCACCGGCTGGAGCCGTGGCCCGATTCGCTGAAAGGCCTTGCGAGGCTAAGGGAGCGCTTCATCATCGCGCCCTTGTCGGGAGGCAATACCCGGCTGTTGCTGGATATGGCCAAGCGCGCCGGCCTGCCTTGGGACACCGTCCTTGGCTCGGATGTGTTCGGCACCTACAAGCCTGCGCCGCAGGCTTATCTCCGCGCAGTGGAGATCCTGGGGGTGCGACCTGCGGAGGCCGTGTTAATCGCCGCGCACAATGACGACCTGGCCGCGGCACGAAAATGCGGTATCGGAACCGCCTTTGTTGCTCGGCCAAAAGAGCATGGCCCGGCGCAGACGACCGATCTCTCGCCTCTTGAGAGCTGGGACTTTGTGGCCGACGACCTTGTCCATCTCGCCCAAGTTCTCCCGTAGGCCGAGGGCAGAAAACCTAAGCGATGTCGTCGCGAATGCAGGCCTTCAGATGGCCCTCGGCTGTCGCCCTCAGCGGCGGTACAGCCCCGGCGCAAGCTTCCAGCGCGAACGGGCAACGGGTTCGGAAAACGCAGCCCGACGGCGGGTTTGCCGGGCTTGGAATATCGCCTTTGAGCACCTGCCGGCCTTGCCTGGCCAGCGGGTCGAGCGACGGAATGGCCGACAGCAGCGCGCGCGTGTAGGGATGCTGCGGCCGGGCATAAAGCTCGGCCGCCGGCGCAACCTCCATGATGCGCCCGAGATAGAGCACGATGACCATGTCGCAGATGTACTCGACGACAGCCAGATCGTGCGAAATGAACAGCATGGTCAGGCCGAGCCGGAGCTGCAGGTCGCGCAACAAATTGATGATTTGCGCCTGGATCGAGACGTCGAGTGCCGAGACCGGCTCGTCGGCAACGATGAATTCCGGCTCGAGCGTCAGCGCCCGGGCGATGCCGATGCGCTGGCGCTGGCCGCCCGAAAATTCATGGGCGTAACGGTCATAGGCGTCGACCGGCAATTCGACCGCGGCAAGTGCCTTCTCGGCCTTCGCCCGCCGCTCGGACTTCTTGCCGATGCCTTGAATGTCCAGGCCCTCGGTGAGGATCTGCCCGATCGTCATGCGCGGCGACAGGCTGGCGAAGGGATCCTGGAAAATATACTGCATCTTGCGGCGCTGGCGGCGCAACTGGGCGGCACCCAGCCTGGTGATGTCGGTGCCGTCATAGTTGATTTGGCCGGATGTCGGCTCGATCAGACGCAGCACCGAGCGGCCGATCGTCGTCTTGCCGGACCCGGATTCGCCGACCAGGCCGACCACCTGGCCACGCCTGATATCGAAGGAAATATCCTCCAACGCCCTTACGACGGGTCCGCGCGAGAACGCTGTCGGCGCAAAATGCTTGGTCAGGTTTTTGACAGCGAGGAAAGGGGCGTCGGCCATCAGAGCTCCTCCCAGCGCAGGCAGCGGCTTTGCTGGGTCGGCGTCGCCGCAAACAATGGAGGGACCGCGGCGCGGCAGGCAGGGATAGCCATCGGGCAACGCGGCGCGAAGGAACAGCCCATGGGCAGCAAGGCGAGCGACGGAACATTTCCGGCAATGGTCGGCAGCGGCGTTCCCGCCGCCTTCAGCGCCGTGGCCTGGCCGAGCCGCGGCACCGAGCGCATCAACCCTGCCGTATAGGGATGACGCGGACGGGTGAACACTTCGCTCACCGGACCTGTTTCGACGATACGCCCGGCATACATCACCGCCACCCGGTCGGCGATTTCGGCGACGACGCCGAGATTGTGGGTGACGAACAGGATGCCCATGCCGCGCTGCGCCTGCAGGTCGGCCAAAAGATCGAGGATCTGGGCCTGGATGGTGACGTCCAATGCGGTTGTCGGCTCGTCGGCGATCAGCAAACCAGGATCGCAGGACAGGGCCATGGCAATGGTGGCACGCTGGCGCATCCCGCCCGAAAGTTCGTGCGGATATTGCCGCGCCCGCCGCTTCGGATCGGGAATGCCGACCTGTTCCAGCAGCCGCACCGCGTCTGCTTCTGCCTCGCGGTGCGATTTGCGGAGATGGATGCGGATCGGTTCGGCGATCTGCTCGCCGATCGTGTAGACCGGGTTGAGGCTGGTCATCGGCTCCTGGAACACCATGCCGATCTCATTGCCGCGTATCTTGCGCAGCGACTCGGCATCGAGGCTGGTCAGCTCGGTAACCGTGCCGTTCTTGCGCCGCAGCGCGATCGACCCCTCGGCGATATGTCCGACCCTCTTTGGCAACAGGCCGATGATCGACAGGCTGGTGACAGATTTGCCGGACCCGGATTCGCCGACAAGCGCCACCGTCTCGCCGGAGCCGATCGTCAGGTCGACATCCCTTACCGCCGCGATGTCGCGCCCCGCGATGCGGAACACCGCGCGCAGGCCGGAAATCGAGAGGATCGGCATGGCGCTCAGCGGAGCAGCCCCACATCGCGAAGGATCATGTCGATCTTTGCGGTTTCCTCGTCGTTCAGGCTGCGCTGCGGCCGCGCCATGGTGTTCGACGCGATGATGCCGAGGCTCTTCATCGCCGCCTTGAAGGCGCCGACGCCGGCCGAGCCGGCGCTGGTCCTGCCGAGCGAGATCCAGACGATCTCGAACAGTTTCAGCAACCGCTCCTGCTCCACGCGGGCTTCGGCATGCTGGCCCGCCTGCGTCAGCTTCCACAGCCTGACATAACCATGCGGGTCGACATTGGCGAGCCCCGGCACGACGCCATGCGCACCCATCGCCAGCACGCTGTCGACCAGGATCTCGGAGCCGGTCATGCCGAAGAAGCCGGGGGCGTCGGCCATGTCCTTGAGCACGTAACGCAGATTGCCGTCGTCGCCGCTGGAATCCTTGATGCCCGCGATGGCGCCTTCCCTGGCGAGGCCGACCGTGGTCTTGCGCTCCAGCTTGACGTGGACGCAGACCGGGATGTCGTAGGCGATGACCGGAATGTCGATCGCATCCTTGATATAGCGGAAGTGGTCGCCGATCTCCGGCTGGCTGGTGCGGGTATAAAACGGCGCGGTGACGACGATGGCGTCGGCGCCGGCCGATCTGGCGATCCGGGCGTGGTTGATGACGCGGTCGGTCGTCGGGTCGATGACCCCGGCGAAGATCGGAACCCGGCCGTTATTGACCTTGACCGCGTGCTCGAGGACGGCCCTGCGGCCCGCCTCGTCGTGGAAGACCACCTCGCTGGTCGAGCCGAGCACGAACAGCCCGTGAACACCGCCGTCGAGCAGGTTCTCGATGGTGCGGGTGAACGACGGAAAGTCGATGCTGAAATCGGCATTGAGCGGGGTGACGACAGGTGGCACGACGCCGGTAAACAGGGGCATTTTGATAAACCTTTGAGGTCAGTTGAGATCGGAGCGGGGGTCGAATGCGTCGCGCAGGCCGTCGCCGATGAAATTGATGGCGAGCACGGTGAGCACCAGTGCGGCGCCCGGGAACATCCATTGCCAGGGGTAATTTTCAAGCACCACGGTGGAGCGGGCGAGATTGAGCATGTTGCCCCAGCTGGCTTCGGGCGGTGCGATGCCGAGGCCGAGGAAGGACAGGCCGGCCTCGAGCAGGATGGCGTTGGCGATCTGCAAGGTGGCGTAGACGACCAGGATATCGATGCAGTTGGGCAGGCCGTGCCGGAACAGCAGATGCGGCAGCCCTGCCCCCATGCCGCGGGCGGCAACGACGAAATCGCGCTCGCGCAGTTCGAGCAGCCGGGCGCGCACCATGCGCGACAGCACCGGCCAGGAGAGCAGCGAGATCACAAGGATGGTCGGGGCGATGCCGGTGCCGGCGATCGAAGCCAGCACCAGCAGGAAGATCACCGGCGGCAGCGTCATCGCCAGGTCGACGAAGCGCATCACCGTGCCGTCGACAAGACGCCCGCCAAAGCTGGCGACGGCACCGACCAGGAAGCCGATGACGGTGGAGATGGCGACCGAGCTGACGGCAACCAGCAATGAGATCCGCCCGCCTTGTAGCAACCGGGCCATGACGTCGCGCCCGACGCCGTCGCTGCCCAGCCAATGAATGGCCGACGGCGCCTTGTTCATTGCTCGGAGGTCGATGGTGTTAGGACCGAACGGCCACCACAAAGGATACGTCGAAACCGCCAGCAGGATCGGGATGACGATCAAAAGCCCGGCACGCGCCGCGCGGTTTTCAAAAAAGCGGTCGAGCGCGCGGCGAAGCGGGCCTTTGGTTTGCGGCACGGCTGTCGGGTCAACTGCAGGATCTGGCGCCGTGATTGCCATCATGCCACCTGAATGCGCGGGTCGACGACGGCATAAACGACGTCGGTCAAGAGGTTGACCAGGATGACGCAAACGCCGATCACCAGGGTAGCGCCCATGATCACCGGGTAATCGCGGGTGCCGACGGCGTTGACCAGAAGCAGTCCCATGCCCGGCCAGTTGAACACGCTTTCCAGGAAGATGGCGCCGCCGATGGCGATGCCGACAGTTGAGCCGATCAAGGTAATGACCGGCAAGAGCGCGTTGCGGGTTACATGCTTGATGATAACCCAGAACTCGCGCACGCCCTTGGCGCGCGCCGTCCGCACGTAATCCTGGTTGAGCACTTCCAGCAGCGAGGCGCGCATGTAACGCATAATCAGCGCGGCATGGCCGACGGACAGCAGGCAGGCGGGCAGGACGAGGTGCGCAAGCACATCCGTCGCCGAGAACGGCGCACCCGCGGTCTGCATGCCGCCGGACGGCGCCCAGCGCAACAGCACCGAGAAGAAATAGAGACCGAGCAGCGCTGTCAGAAAAGCCGGGCTGGAGATACCGATAAACGACAGCACCGACAGCGCGATGTCGGATGGTTCGTTACGGCGCACCGCGCTGAAAATGCCGGCGGAAATGCCGAGCACGATGGCGATCGCCAGGCCCGTACCCATCAGCAGCGCCGTCGGGCCGATGCGTTCCATGACCAGTGGCAGCACGGCAACGCCGCTGCGCTGGATCGAATAGCCGAAGTCACCGCTCAGCGCCGCGCGCAGCCAGGCGAGATATTGCACGGGAAGCGGCCGATCGAGTCCGAGCCGTTCGCGCAGGCCCTCGAGGTCGGAAGCCGACATGGGGACCGATGGGTTGATATAGGCGTCGATCGGATCGCCCGGCGCCAGCCGCAACAGGATGAAGATGAGGACGCTGAGCGCGACCAGCATCAGCAATCCTGTGGCGCTGCGGCGGGCGATGGAGCTCAACATCGGCTTTCCGTGGCGGTGGCAGGCGGCGCCAAAGTGGTCCCGCCTGCTCGCTTGCTTGCGGGTTTCTTACTGGATGTCCCAGCGCTCGGGGTGAGCTGCGTAGGGGCCGCCGCCCGGCGCCGGCGTCCAGACGAAGTCATGCAGCTTGGTCGACGCCACGCCATAGCGGTTGGCCACCCACAACGTCGCCCAGGGCAGGTCCTTGTTCATCACCTTGCAGACCTCCTGCCAGGATTGATCGAGCTTGGCCGGATCGGTCTGGCCTAGCGCGGCGTCCAATGCAGCGCTCAGATCGTCGAACCCGATGCGCATGGTGTTGAAGCCTGCCGGCGGGATCTGCGACTTGTTGAGGCCGGGATTGAGGCCGGCCGGGTTGGGGCCGTTCTGCAGGCCGGCATAGACTATCGGAAAGGCGTTCCAGTCCGGCGTGCCTTGCTTGTAGACGATGCCGTTATAGGTCGGCGTATCGACGACCCGCGGCCCCACATTGATGCCGACCTCGACCAGCATCGACTGGACAGCAGCCATCACGTTGGCCGCTTGCGGCGAGCCGTAATAGGTCAGCAGGGTGATCGGTTTGTCGCCGTTGATCTTGTCCCAGCCCGCCTCGCTCAGCAGCGCCTTGGCCTTTGCCGGATCGTAGGCATAGGGTTCGAGGCCTGCGGGAACAAGGTGCGGCGCGACATAGCCGCAATTGGCTGGCTCGGCGGCACCGCCGTAGAGGCTGTCGATGATGGCGTTGCGATCGATCGCGTACATGATCGCCTGGCGGACACGGATATCCCTAAACAGGTCGACCTTCTGGTTCAGGCCGATATAGTTGACCACGTACGAGGCACCTTCGATCACCCTGAAATTGCTGTCGCTCTTGAACGATGCCGCATCGTCGGGCTCGACGTATGTGAACTGGATTTCGCCGGCACGGAGCGCGGCAACGGCCGCCGCCGGCGACTCGAAATAGCGGTTGATGAGCACGTCTACCTTCGGCTTGCCGCCGCGATAATCGTCATCGGCTGCCAGCTCGACATATTGGTCGCTCACGTAGCGCTTGAACTTGAACGGGCCGGTGCCGACCGGAGTGGTCGACCACCAGGTGCTTGTCGCCAGCGATTCCGGCGGCAGGGCGGCCAGGGCATGCTCCGGCAGGATCATCAGCTGCGACAGGATCGATAGAAACGAGCCGTTCGGTTTCGATAGCTTCACCACTGCGGTGTGGTCATCCGGCGCATCGACCGAGGCGATGTTGGCGAGGCGGGCGGCAAACAGGCTGCCGGAGGCCTTGTTCCTGGCAAGCTCGAGGGTGAACTTGACGTCCTTCGAGGTGAACGGCTTGCCGTCGTGCCAAGTCTCGTTGACCAGGTTGAACGTATAGCTCAGCTGGTCGTCGCTGATCTTGTAGTCCTTGGCGAGGTCGCCTTCGATCTCGGTCAGTCCGGCATTGTAGATGACCAGCGGTTCAAAATAGGTGCTGAGCCAGGTGTAGCCGCCGGTCGCGACCAGCGGGTTGAAGTTCTTGGGAAAACCGCCGGGGCCGACGTCGAAGCCGCCCGCAATGGTCTTGGCGCTTTGTGCCTGGACACTGGTCAATGGGGCAATGCTGGCGAGCAGCAGCCCGGCGACTGAGAGTGCGATGGTCCTGATGCGCATGGTTTCCTCCCTTGGCATAGTCAGGTTGTTCTTCAGCTTGCTCGGTTTTTGGCGATAACCTGCTGGATCCCCCGGTAATGGTCATCGAGCCGCCGACGCGCCTGGTCGACATCCTTGGCGGCGACAGCCTCGACGATCTCGTGATGGTCGCGCCATGTCGCCAGCGGCGTCGGATTGTCGAGATTGGTGAAATTCGAGGCCTTGTTGAACGCCATCCAGAAGATGTCGATCAGCGCGCTCAGCATGCGATTGTTCTGGCAGCGGAACAGCAGCTGATGGAATTGCTGGTCCTCTTCGGCGAAGCTCTCATGGCGCTCGGCACGTTGCCGCATGCGCTCGGTCAACTGGCGCAGCGCTTCGATATCTTCGGCGCTGATCATCTCGATCGTCTTGGCGATGAGGCCGGTTTCCAGCACGCGGCGGATTTCGCGCAGCTCTTCGACATCGCGCAGCGAATCTTGCAAGCCGTAGGCAAGGTTATCCAGCAGCGGCTTGAACGAGAACTCCTTGACGAACACGCCGATGCCGCGCCGTGTCTCCAGGATGCCGATCGATTCCAGCGCCTTGATGGCCTCCCGCACGGAGTTGCGGCCGACGCCGAGCCGCTGCGCCAGGAACGTCTCCGGCGGCAAGGGATCGCCGGCCTTGAGCTGGTTGCTTTCGATATAGGCCCTGAGGCTTTCCTGCACGGTGACGTGCAGCAGCGGTGGTCTGCTCAACGGTTCGATCGACTTCAGTTCCGCCATCCCACTGCTTTCATCATCCGCTGAAGCTTGCCCGCTGCTTGTCGTATAGCTACTTGTAGGATATCCTGCAAGCCCATAGCAACGTGTTACTCCCGAATGAAGATAATCCTCGCCGGCTCGAGCCACTGGCACGCCGAAATGCACCTCGACGCCGCACGCTTTTCCGGTGCGGAGATCGCCGGTATCTGGGACGAGAATCCTGGCCAAGCCCATGCGTTCGCCGCGCACCACGACCTGCCGTTTATCGAAGATTTCAAGGAGATACTCTCCAGCCCGCCGGATGTGATCCTGTTGATGGGGCACCCTTCGATGGTGCCGGCGCGGGCACGTGCGATCATCGCGGCAAGGATACCGCTGGTCCTGGAGAAGCCGGCGGCCAGCCATACGAGGGAACTGATGGCGCTGCGCGACCTTGCCAGGCAGTACCAGGCTTTTGTCGCTGTTCCCCTGCCCAACCGTTTCGGGCCGGCCGTTGCCGGCCTTGAACGGCTGCGCCGGCAAGGTCGCGCCGGCCCCGTGGCGCATTGCCAGTTCCGGCTGGTCAACGGCCCGCCTGGGCGCTACATCGCCGACGGTGTCGCCTGGGTGCTCGACCCGGCGGTTGGTGGCGGGGGTGCGTTGAGGAATCTCGGCATACACGGCGTCGACGCGGCACTCAGCCTGGCAACCGGCAAGCTCGGCCTGAAAAGCGTTTCGATCGCGAACCGCATCCATCCCGGCCCGGTCGAGGATCACGCACTTCTGGTGCTGGAAGACGAGGCCGGCGCGCTGTTCATCGTCGAGGCCGGTTACACCTTTGCTTCGATGCGCCCTGGCGGTGACTTCGAGTGGCGCATCGTCAGTGCCAATGCCACCCTCATCGATCATGGCGACCATGTTATCTGCGCAACGCTCGACGACGCGGCAATCGTCGACTTGCCGGTCGAACTGCCGGCGACGCGCTATCGTCTGTTCATGCGCGATACGCTTGACCGGCTGGCCAGAAAGGCGCCTCCGCCGGTGTCCATCGAAGATTATGTTGCGGCGATGTCGCTGATCGACGCCGCCTATCAAAAGGCAGGACCATGATTGGAATAGGAATTATCGGCGCCGGCGATTTCGGCGCAGCCCATGCGCGGGCAATCCCTGAGGCTGGCGGCATTCGCCTCGTCGCCGCCTCTCGAGGAAATGCCGACGCACTGCAGCAATTCACCGCTGAACATGGCGGCCGCGGCTACGCGGACTGGCGAAGGCTGCTGGACGACAAGGAGGTCGATGCGGTCCTCATTGCCAGCCCGCACCATCTCCATGCCGAAATGGCCATCGGCGCGGCAAAGGCCGGCAAGCATATCCTGCTCGAAAAACCGATGGCGCCGACGGTGGCTGCCTGCGATGCGATCAACGCCGCCGTGGCCAAGGATGGCGTCAAGCTGATGGTCGCCCACCTCATGCATTTCGCCCCGCCCTGCATGGCGGCCAGGCAAATTCTGGAGGAAGGCGAGCTCGGCCGGCCGCTCGCCGGATCGAGCTGGATCATCAAGCTGTGGATGGAGCACAATCGCCGCGACTGGCATCTGCGCAAGGCGACCGGCGGCGGCATGCTGTTGACGGCCGGCATCCACGCGGTCGATCGCCTGGTCTGGCTGATGGATGACGATGTCGTGTCGGTGAGCGGCATGCTCGGCGCCAAGTTCCATGACCAGGAAGCAGACGACAGCGCTCTGCTCGGATTGCGCTTCGCCGGCGGCGGCATCGGCCAGGTGCAGAGCGTCGGCTATCGCACCGGCGCCACCACCTATGCCATGGATCTGGTCTGCGAGCGGGGAACGCTGCGCATCGACATGGACCGCGGCACCATGCTTGGCCGCGAGACGGTCTGGACCGAGCTGCCCGGGTCCTTTGAGCCGAACTGGATGCATAACGCGCTGGTGCGCGAATGGAGCGCAATGCGCGATGCCATTGCCGATGACACGCCGGTGCCGGTCGACGGCATCTATGCGCGCAAGATCATCGCCATTATCGAGGCTGCCTTCGCGTCGAACGAAACCCGCCGCGAACACGAGATCGCCGGTGGACGCTGACCTCGACGACCATCTGGCCCGCTTGCCCGCACACGCACCGCGCGGCATCTGGGGCGCGGTGATGCTGGCCATCGACGATCGCGGAGCGATCGACTGGCAGGCGACGGAAGAGACGATCGCCCGGCTCTGCGCCTCAGGCGTCGACGGCGTCTATTCCAATGGCACGGCCTGCGAATTCCATTGCCAGACCGACCCCGAATTCGACCGGCTTTGTGAGTTGGTCGCAACCATAGCCGGCCGCGCGCGCCTTCCTTTCCGATCGGCATCAGCCAGTCCAATCCGCGCGTCGCGCTGGAGCGACTGACGCGGGTCGCCGGACTTCGCCCGACGGCGGCTCAATTCACCTTGCCCGACTGGTGGCCGCCCAGTGACGACGAGATCATGCGTTTTGCCGGCGGCCTCTGCGAGGCCGCGCCCGAAACACCGCTGGTGCTCTACAACCCGCCGCACGCCAAGCGCCGCCTGACGCTCGACGGCATCGCCAGTCTGCGTGCGGCCGTGCCATCGCTGGTCGGCGCCAAGCTGCCGGGCGGCGACGCCGGCTGGTATGCCGACACGCGCCGCAGACTGGACGGATTTTCCGTCTTCGTCCCCGGCCACACGCTGGCAACAGGCTATGCCGGGGGAGCCCATGGCAGCTACTCCAACGTTGCCTGCCTCAACCCGAAGGGCGCGGTGCAGTGGTGGCAGATGATCCGCACCGACATGGCCGCAGCTGCCGAACTCGAGGCCCGCATACAGGCCTTCCTGGCCGTACATGTCCTACCGTTTCGCACCCGTTACAATGTCGGTGATGCAGCACTCGATAAGGCGATGGCGGCGGCTGGCGGCTGGGCGCCGCTCGGGCCGCGATTGCTCTGGCCCTACAGCTCCGTTCCCGATCAGGAAATACCGACGCTGGCCAGGGCGGCTCACGCGGCTTTCCCGGAATGGTGGTAGACCCGTCACCAAGGCGCGGGACGACGGTTCAGCAGCCGGCTCGCGCGCCCTGTGTCGCGCGTGACACAAACGCCCCCTGCTGAGGGACATCGGCCTCGCGCCGTGCCAGTGAATTGCGCAAGAGCGCGATCGCCTCGCGGCCGGCGGTCGCAATCTCGCGTGGCCTGTCGACGCCGACGATCATGAACTCCTTGATCCCCAAAGCGGCGTAGGAAAGCAGCGACAGCGCGACCTGCGCCGGCGGCCCGGCAAGTTCGAGCGCCTTCTGGCAGGAAGCGGCCGATTTGTCTTCCGAACGGATTCGGACGGGAAGCGCGAAACGCAGCTTGCCGGCCCGGCCGTGTTCGGCAGCGGCGCCGCGTACGCGCTCCATTGACTGGTGAATTTCTGCAAGCGAGCCAGGCGCCAGCTCGAACACGTCCGCATGCCTGCCCGCGACCCTGAGCGCAGTGCCCGACTGCCCGCCCATGCGGATGGTCACATCGGCACCATGCGGCCCCTTGCGCGGCACATAGCCGCCTTTGATGCTGTAAAAGGTGCCTTCATGGTCGAACGGCCTGTCGTTCGACCACAACCGCTTCAGCAGCACCAGATATTCATCAATGCGTTGCCAGACCACTGTGTGGCCGGCCGGACGTGCCTCGGCATCGTCGTCGCTCAGCGGCTCGCTGAGCATCCTGAGCGACAGCCGGCCACCGCTTCTCGCGTCGAGGGCAGCGAGTTGTCGCGCCGCCACGGTTGGTTCGATCACGCCTGCCCAATGCGTGAGCACGACCTCCAGGGACGAGGTCCGGTCCAGCGTCTGGGCGGCAAGGTCCATATTGGTCAGCAGCCCGGCCTGGTCGTCGATGACGATCCTCTGGAATCCAGCATCCTCGATCAGTGACAGCTTCGTCGCGGTCTCGACAAAGTCATAGAAAAAGCTGCCGTCGGCAGCGTGGATCTTACCGGGAACATGCGTGAACTCGATCGGCATTGCCATCTCCTCCATCACGTTGGAATCAGGGCGCGCAAATGCACACCGGCATTCGGTTCATCAACTCCGGAATTTCTGCAAACGGCAGGCCGCTATCCCGAGGAAGCCTCGATGATCAGAGCCTTGACAATCAGGGGATCAGCCCCAGTACCACTGCCCCGGTGAATACAAACGCAAGGGCAAAGACGAGATAGGCGAAAGCACCGGCATAGGCCGGCCGCCACACCTGGTCGGAACCCAGCCTTTGGCCTTTGCGGGCAGTCTGAGCGTTCTGGCTATAGGACATATCGACCTCCGTCTCGGCGCTTAATCTATAAAATCAGTAGACTTTGTCGAGTGCTATTTTCGCGCGATCCTTAGAACAATTTTCTCCAAACGGCGGACAAGTTAGTGCTTTTACTGCTTAGCGCTGCCTTTTGCGGCATGCCGGGGTGACGGCAGGAAACGTCAGGTCCATGTGTCTGTGGCTCCTTGGCCATCCAATGGATGAGGGATAGCATCGCTTCAGCGGAAAGCCGCGACGTCACGGCAAGGCAGCAGGGAGCAAACCATGGGGACAAGACTGGCCGGCAAGGTCGCCATCATTTCGGGTGGCGCGACAGGAATGGGCGGTGCGGCCTCGGAGCTTTTCGCGGCCGAGGGCGCCAAGGTGGCGATCGTCGACCGCAACGGCGAAGCGGCGGCGGCCACCGCAGCGGCAATCAGGCAACGCGGCCATGTCGCCGAACACTGGGTCGCCGACGTATCGGATGAGGCGCAGGTCGAAGCGGCGGTGAAGGGCGCGACGGAAAAATTCGGCCCGGTCACGGTTCTGTTCAACCACGCCGGCACCCTCGTCATCAAACCCTTCCTGGAGACCACGCTGCAGGAATGGGACTGGCTGCATGCCGTCAATGTGCGTTCGATGTTCCTGATGACGCGTGCTGTGTTGCCCGGCATGATCGCCGCCGGCGGCGGGTCCATCGTCTGCACCTCGTCGATCTCGGCGGTGGCGGCGACGCCGATGGAGGTGCTTTACGACACCACCAAGGGCGCCTGCCATATGTTCGCGCGTGCCATCGCCGTCGAGTTCCGCGACCGCAACATCCGCTGCAATGCGGTCTGTCCAGGCTTCATCAGGACACCGCATGGCCTGCGCGAGGTCGCCGATCTCGACAAACTCGGCGTCGATGTCTCCGACGCGGCAATGGCGGCGCAGCAAGGGCGGATCGGCGAGCCGGAAGAGGTCGCGAAGGCAGCCCTGTTCCTGGCCAGCGACGAGGCCAGCTTCGTCAACGGCGCCCATCTGTTCGTCGATAACGGCTTCACCGCGATGTGAAAGGCGAAGCGCCGCTACCGCTCTTCGCGCCGGAACGGCTTGAGCAGCGCCGACGGGGCCACCGCATTGCGCGACATCACCGCCATAGCGACGATGGTGAAGATGAACGGCAGCATCAGGAAGGCCTCGTAGGGGATATGGCCAAGCCCGCTCGCCTGCATACGCAACTGCAAGGCGTCAACGAAGGCAAACAGCAGTGCCGCGCCTGCCGATCGCCACGGATCCCAGCGGCCGAAAACGACGAGCGCGATTGCCACCCAGCCACGCCCCGAAACCACGCCGAAGGTGAAGGCGTTGAATTGCGCCATCGACAGGAAGGCACCGGCCAGTCCCATCAAGGCACCGCCGAGGATCACCGCCTGGAAGCGTGTTGCAATGACGCTGACGCCGGCAGAATCGGCGGCACGCGGGTTTTCGCCGACCATGCGCACCGCTAGGCCCCAAGGCGTGCGGTAGAGCACGAAGGCGGCCAGCGGTATGGCCAGCATCGCCATGTAGACCAGCGAAAACTGATTGAACACCGCCGGCCCAAGCACCGGTATGTCGGACAGGATCGGGATCGGCAGCGTCTCGAACCCCTTGATGTTCGGTGGCACCGATTGCTGTCCGAAGATCAGCCGGTAGAGGAAATAGGCAAGGCCCGACGAGAACAGCGTCACGCCGATGCCGCAGACATGCTGGCTGAGGCCGAGCGCTACAGTGAACAGTGCGTGCACGGCGCCCATCAGCGCCCCGGTCAGCACCGCCGCGAGCACGCCAAGCCAAAGGCTGCCGCTGAGGCTCGCCGCGGTGAAGCCGGTCATCGCCGACAAAAGCATGATGCCTTCGATGCCGAGATTGAGCACCCCGGCGCGCTCGGAGAACATTTCGCCCAGCGTTGCGAAGGCCAGGGGCGTGGCAATGCGGATGATGGCGGCCAGGAAGCCGACCTGGAATATCTGCTCCAGCACCACGCTCATTTGGCTATTCCCACGCGACGGAGGCGATAGGCGGTGAACAGCAGCGCCACCAGCATGGCAAGCAATGCGGTTCCCTGAATAACATCGCTGAGGAAGGCCGGAACGCCGGTGGCCCTCGACATCGCCTCGGCGCCGGTCATGACGGCGGCAAGGAAGATCGCCGCCGGCACCACGCCGAGCGGATTGAGCCTCGCCAGCATGGCGACGACGATGCCGGAATAGCCATAGCCCGGCGAGATGTCGCTCATCACCTGGAAATGCACGCCGCCGACCTCGCCGACGCCGGCAAGGCCGGCCAATGCGCCAGACAGCAGCGCCGTCGAAATCAGCACCCGCTCGACATTGATGCCGCCATAGCGCGCCGCTTCCGGGTTTTCGCCGGTGACCCTGATGCGGAAGCCGAGCGTGGTGCGCGCGACCACGAACCAGATGACCGGTGCGGCGACCAGCGCCGCGACGACGCCGAGATGCAGCCGTGTGCCTTCGAGCAGCACCGGAAAATTGGCCGTATCCTCGATCGGCGGCGAGATCGGGTAGCCGCTGAAACTGTCCTTCCATGGCCCCTCGATCAGCGCCATCAGTGCATAGAAAATGACCGAGTTGAGCAGCAGTGAGCTGACCACGTCATCGACCCTGAATTTTACCCTCAGCGTGGCGGGGATCAGGGCGACGGCCGCGCCGGCGGCAGCGCCCGCCAGCGCCATCAGCAGCATGGCGAGCGGCCCCGGCATCGGGATTGCACCGACGGCACAGCTCGCCGCCGCACCAGCCAGCAATTGCCCTTCGGCGCCGATGTTCCAGAATTTGGCGCGGAAGGCGACTGCCACGGCCA
The DNA here is from genome assembly GCF_040319155.1 of Mesorhizobium sp. M0954. Taxonomy (NCBI): domain Bacteria; kingdom Pseudomonadati; phylum Pseudomonadota; class Alphaproteobacteria; order Hyphomicrobiales; family Phyllobacteriaceae; genus Mesorhizobium; species Mesorhizobium sp. M0954. Next base: position 20,219 of record NZ_JAMYNR010000033.1, read on the forward strand.
GCCCGGTGAAGATCATCGGCGCGGCACGCACCAGCGTTTCGGTGATGGCGTAGCTGTCGCCCAAAGACGCCGAAAACATAACGCCATAAGCCTCGACGACGCCGGCGCCGGCCAGTGCGATGAGGCCGCTGCACAGGATCAGCGTCGCGCCGATAGCGAGCAGCGGCAGCGCCAGATTGAACCAGGCGGGCGTTGAGGTGCGGGCCTCGAGACGGAACATCAGGCATGGCCCTCCGCTCCGGTCATCATCAACCCGAGTCTGGCGATGCTAGCGTCGGCGCTGTTCAGCGTGCCGACGATGCGGCCCTCATACATCACCGCGATACGATCCGAGAGCATCAGCAACTCTTCCAGATCCTCGCCGATGACGATGATGCCGCAGCCCTTGGCGCGCATGTCGAGGAATTTTTCGTGGATGAAGCGCGCGGCGCCGATGTCGAGGCCGCGAGTCGGCTGCGAAACGATCAGCACCTTCGGATCGAAGGCGAGTTCGCGCGCCAAAAGCGCCTTCTGCAGATTGCCGCCGGAAAGCGCCCCGGCGCGCGTCATCGGCCCGGGGCAACGTATATCGTAGGCTTTGATCTGTGCCTCGGCGAAGGCGCGGATCCCATCCGGCTTGAGCAGGCCGTTGCGGCTGAACGCCGCCGTGCCGATGCGCGGCAGCACCATCGAATCGGCGAGCGGCAGATTGGTGACCAGCCCTGTCGTCATACGGTCTTCCGGGATGCGGCCGAGGCCGAGCGCCTGCACTGTGCTCGGCGAGAACCGCGAAACCGTTTTGCCGGCTATGGTCATCTTCCCGGCATCGGGCGCACGCACGCCGGAGATGACCTCGGCAAGCGCGCGCTGGCCATTGCCGGAGACGCCGGCGATGCCGAGGATCTCGCCGCCACGAACCGACAGCGAAACATCGCGCAGCGCCATGCCGGAATGATGCGATGTCGAGATACCGTCGAGGGTCAGCACGGCCGCACCCGGCATCGACGGTTCTCTGGCCGGAGGCACGATCTCGTGGCCGCACATCAGCCGCGCCATCTCCGAGGACGTGGTGCTGGCCGGCGCATCGACGCGGCCGGCAACGCGCCCATGCCGGAGCACGACGCAGCGATGCGTCAGCGCTCGCACCTCGTTGAGCTTATGCGAGATGAAAATGATGCCGAGCCCTTGTGCCGCCATCGAGCGCAGCGCCGAAAACAGCCCGTCGATCTCGGTTGGTGCCAACACCGCCGTCGGCTCGTCGAGGATCAGCAGCCTTGCGCCGCGAAACAGCGCCTTGACGATTTCGAGCCGCTGTTGCTCGCCGACCGACAGCGCCGAGACGGGGAGGTCCGGGTCGAGCGTCAGCCCGTGCTGGCGGCCGATCTCGGCGAGCCGCGCCAGCCCGCCGGCGCGGTCGATCCGGCCCGATCTGCCGGGAATGCCGATCAAGAGGTTCTCCAGCACCGAAAGCCGTGGTGCGAGATGAAAATGCTGGTGCACCATGCCGATGCCGACGGCCAGCGCATCGGCCGAACTGTTGATCGCCACCGACCGGCCCTGCACCAGGATCTCGCCGGCATCGGGCGCATAGGCGCCGAACAGCACGTTCATCAGCGTCGTCTTGCCGGCGCCGTTTTCGCCGAGCAGCCCGAGGATTTCGCCCGGCGCCACGCTGAGATCGACGGCCTCGTTCGCCTGGACGGCGCCAAAGCTCTTGGAGATGCCGCGCATTTCAATAAGAGGGGCAGGCGTTGACAAGGGTGCTCCCGATCGGAATTGGCTTTACGGTTCAGCTTTGATCGACGGGAATGCGCTGCACCCCCCTCTGGCCTGCCGGCCATCTCCCCCTCAAGGGGGGAGATCGGATGTCACTTCGGCTTTCGCAAATCGTCAGCGCTGAAGAAGAGGTGCTGTCGGCGAAGCTGCTAATCTCCCCCCTTGAGGGGGAGATGGCCGGCAGGCCAGAGGGGGGTGCGACAAGCGCCAGACCCCCAAAAGACATCGCTCAGTCAGAGACCGGCGTATTCTCATCGACGTCGACGCGGAAATTGCCATCGAGGATCTCGGCCTTCTTCTTCTCGACCAGTTCCTTGACCTCGGCCGGCAGCGTCTTGTCGAACTTGTGATAGGGCGCGAGGTAGGAGCCGCCCTTGGCCATGCGCGAGAAATCGCCGTAATCCTGCGCGGTGAAGACGCCGGCCTTGACCAGCTTGATCGCCTGCTCGACGGTCGGATACATGTCCCAGACCGGCCCGGTGATCACGGTGTCGGGGCCGAGGCTCGACTGGTCCGACATGTTGGAGATAGCGAGGATCTTCTTCTCCGCCGCCGCTTCGATGACGCCGAAGCGCTCGGCATAGATGACGTCGACGCCGGCATCGATCTGGGCGACGGCCGCTTCCTTTGCTTTTGGCGGATCGAAGAACGAACCGATGAAGGCGACCTTCTTCTTGATGTCGGGATTGACCTCCCTGGCGCCGGCAAAGAAGGCGTTGACCAGCCGGTTCACTTCCGGAATGCCCATCGCCGCGACGGCGCCGATCGTGCCCGATTTCGACATCTTTCCGGCGATCATCCCGGACAGATAGGCCGGCTCGTGAATCCAGTTGTCGAAAACGCCGAAATTCGGCTCGGCCGGCCCGGCGCCGGAGCCGAACAGGAAGGCAGTCTTCGGGAACTGCTTGGCGGTCCTGCGCGATTCGCGCTCGGCGGCGAAGGCATCCCCCAGCACCAGCTCATAGCCGCCCTGCGCATATTCGCGCATGACGCGGCTGAAATCGGCCGTCTGCACCTTCTCCGACCATTTGTATTCGATGCCGAGTTCCTTCTCGGCCTTCTGCAGGGCAACATGGATCTGGTTGTCCCACGGCTCCTCGATCGGCGTGGCGAAGATAGCCGCCACTTTCAGCTTCTTGGTCTTGGCAAAGGCGCTGCCCGGCAGCATCGCCGCCGCCAGGCCGAGCGCGCCCAGCTCCAGCACGTTGCGGCGCGAAAGCTCTTCGCGTTTCGATTGGATTCTGCTCTTCCCGTTGTCCATTGCATGCCCCTCTGATTGGCGCCGTGTCGAGCCGGCTCTCTTCTCTGGAATATCGGCGAAGGAACTATGGAACGGTGCCCGGCTTTTGTCCACATGGTCAAATTTGAGTGGGCGGAACGCGCCATTAAATGGCCTGGCAAATCGACGCTTGCTCACAATCGCTCCAGCGCCACGGCGATGCCCTGGCCGACACCGATGCACATGGTGGCGAGCGCGTATCTGGCGCCGCGTTCACGCAGCTCCAGCGCCGCCGTGCCTGATATGCGCGCGCCGGACATGCCGAGCGGATGACCGAGCGCGATGGCGCCGCCATTCGGATTGACGTGCTCCGCGTCCTCGGCAATGCCGAGCTGGCGCAGCACGGCGATGCCTTGCGAGGCGAAGGCCTCGTTGAGCTCGACGACGTCGAACTGTTGCGGCGTCAGGCCGAGCCGGGCACACAGCTTCTGCGTGGCCGGCACCGGACCGATGCCCATGATCCGCGGAGCGACGCCGGCGGTGGCACCGCCGAGGATGCGGGCAATCGGCGTCAGTCCGCATCTCTTCGCTGCCGCTTCCGAGGCGACGATCAGCGCCGCGGCGCCGTCATTGACGCCCGATGCATTGCCGGCCGTAACCGTGCCGCCTTGTCGGAACGGCGTCGGCAACTTGGCCAACGCTTCGATCGACGTGCCCCCGCGGGGATGCTCATCTCTGTCGACAACGACCGGATCGCCCTTGCGCTGCGCGATCGTCACCGGCGTGATTTCCTTTGCCAGCCGGCCATTGGCTTGTGCGGCTACAGCCTTGTCCTGGCTGCGCACGGCAAATGCGTCCTGGTCGGCGCGGGAGACAGCGAACTCTTCCGCCACGTTCTCGCCGGTCTCCGGCATCGAATCGACGCCGTATTGCTTCTTCATCAGCGGATTGATGAAGCGCCAGCCGATCGTGGTATCGTAAATCTCGGCATTGCGCGAAAAGGCGGTCTCTGCCTTCGGCAGCACGAACGGAGCGCGGCTCATCGATTCGACGCCGCCTGATATCATCAACTCCGCCTCGCCGGCCTTGATGGCGCGGGCAGCAATCATCACCGCATCCATGCCCGAACCGCAGAGACGGTTGACGGTCGAGCCCGAAACCTCCTTGGGCAGGCCGGCCAGCAGCAGCGCCATGCGCGCCACATTGCGGTTGTCCTCGCCGGCCTGGTTGGCGCAGCCATAGACGACATCGTCGATGGCGGCCCAGTCGATGCCCGAATTACGCTCGACCAGCGCCCTCAGAGGGATAGCGCCGAGATCGTCGGCACGGACCGCCGACAACGAACCGCCGAAGCGCCCGATCGGCGTGCGGATGTAGTCGCAGATATACGCCTCGGCCATTATGCCGCCTCTCTCTTGCACTGACGATTTCTTCTCCCGGCCCGCCATCTTGGCCGCATTCTCCTTGAGACGAAAGCACATCTCGCTGCCGGCCGTTAGGCCAAAGAGAATTTCAGCTGCCGCCCACCGGGAGCGGCGGATCAGCCGATGCTTTCTCCACCGTCGATCACCAGCGCCTGACCGGTCATGAAGGACGAGCGGTCGGAGACGAGGAACAGGATCGCTTCGGCGATTTCCTCTGCGCTGGCCCAGCGCTGCATGGGAATTTTGGTGCGGACATAGTTCTCGATCGCCGCCCGCCCGCCCATCTGCGCGATGAACGGCTCGTTGAAGGGCGTATCGACCCAGCCGGGGCACAGCGCGTTGATGCGGACATTGTGTTTGGCATAGTCGAGCGACATCTGCCGGGTCATCGCCACCACTGCATGTTTTGACGTTGCGTAGGCGATCATTTCGCGGTCGTAGAACACACCCGAATTCGAGGCGGTATTCAGGATCACCCCGCCGCCTTGCGCGATCATCGACGGCATGACCAGCCTGGCCGCGAGGAACTGCGCCCGCACATTGATCCGCCAGGAGGCATCCATGCCGTCGGCGCCGACTTCGGTCAGCGTGCCGCCGACCTGGATCCCGGCATGGTTGTGCAGGATGTCGATCCGCCGATGCCGGCCCAGCGTTCCCGCAATGAGCTGCTCGACCGCCGCATCCTCGCCGACGTCGGTGGCGACGGCCTCGGCCCGACCGCCGGCCGCACGAATGTCGGAAGCGGTTGCTTCCCCCGCCGCCTGGTCCCTGTCGGCGATCACCACGAGCGCGCCTTCCCTGGCCATCATCATGGCGCCGGCACGCCCGATCCCCGACCCGGCACCCGTCACCACTGCGATGCGATCTCTCAGAATCATGTTTTTTATCTTTCAGTGTGATGGTTTTCGTTGCCGCAGTTGCCATTGGGCAAGCACCACGAGCAGAACGGAGGCGACGAGCACGATCGTCGCGATGGCATTGATCTCCGGCGTGACCCCGCGCCGGATCGAGGCGAAGACATAGATCGGCAACGTCGTCTGTGCGCCGGCGACGAAGAACGCGACGATGAAATCGTCGAAGGAGAATGTGAAGGCGAGCAGGAAGCCGGCGATCACCGCCGGCATGATCTGCGGCAACACGATGCTGCGGAACGTCGTCAGCGGGGTAGCGTAAAGATCGCTCGAGGCCTCGACCAGATTGCGGTCGAGGCTGCCGAGGCGCGTGCTGACAATCATCGCCACCAGCGCCATCGAAAACAGCCCGTGCGCGGCGATGATCGAGCCATAGCCGAGCGCCAGGCGCGGCGGCTGGTCGTTCGGCCACAGCGAAGCGACAAACGGGTTGACCACCCCGAATAGCTGGACCAGCGCGACCAGCGTCGAGATGCCGATGACGACACCAGGAACGACGATCGCAGCACCCAAAAGCGCATCGAACACGGCTCGCGTCCGCGCGCCGACACGCGCTAGGCCAAGCGCGGCGGCCGTGCCGCACAGCGCCGCCAGCAAGGCGCTGGTCGTGGCGATGAACAGGCTGTTCTTCAGCGCTTCGACCAGGAACGGGTTTGCCAGGGCCTTGCCGTACCATTGCACCGAGAAGCCAGTGAACTCGCTGGCGTGGTGGCCGGCGTTGAACGAAAACAGCACCACCAGCGCGATCGGCAGGTAGAGAAAGGCAAAGACCGCAACGACGAAGGCACGCATCAGATCAGGTCCACCCGGCGGGCACCCGAAAGCCGGGTCGAAATGCGGTTCGCGGCAAGCAGCACGACCACTGAAACCGCCACAAGTGTGATGGCGATTGCCGATCCAAATGGCCAGTTGCGCGATTGCAGGAACAGATCGACCAGCGCGTTGCCGATGAAGAAGACCTTGCCGCCGCCGAGTAGCGTCGGGATCAGATATTCGCCGAGCAGCAGGATCATGACCAGCGAGAAGCCGGTCATCACACCTGGCAGCGACAGCCGCAGCGTCACGCCGAGGAATGTCGAGATCGGCGTCGCGCCGAGATCGGCGGAGGCCTCCAGCAGCCGGCGGTCGAGCCGCTCGAGGCTGACATAGATCGGCAGGATCATCAGCGGCAGATAACCATAGACGATGCCGAGCAGAACCGCTCCCGGCGTGTTGATCAGCCGCACGTCCTCCATCCCGACATAGGCCAGCAGAGCTGGGATGCCGCGCCCGCCAAGCACATACATCCAGGCATAGGTTCGCATCAGCAGGCTGGTCCAGAACGGGATGACGACAAGCGCCAGCAGGATCAGCCGCCACCGTTCGGGTGCGCGCAAAGCGAGGTAATAGGCGACCGGATAGGCAACGAGAAGACAGGCCAGTGCGCCCGCCGGCGCCAGCACCATGGTGTTCCAGAAGGCGGTCGCCCGCGCCGGAAGATTGGCAAACTGCGCCAAGGTGAAAGCGGCCTGATAGCCGCCTTCCGGCGCCCGCTCGCCGACGCTGAAAACGGCAATCGCCACGAACGGCAAAACTAAAAACACCACCAGCCACGCCGTTGCTGGACCGAGCAGCAGGGCGGTCAGGAGATTGTGACGGAGGACGTTGCTGCGCATTGAAAAAACCGCCCGGGTGCCGGCGGACATCTGTCCGCCGGGGAGTTGCCTGCATCGAGCCTGTGGCCTGCCCGGTTCAAGCCGACTTGAAGCGTGCCATCAATTCGGCCCGGCCCGGATCGGTTAGCGTCGCAGCCGCACCGAATTCGAGCGGCTTCAGCAGATCCGCCGCCGGATAGAGGATCGGATTGTCCAGCACCTCCTTGGGCAGCAGCGCATTGACCCGCGCATCGGTGGAAGGCGCACCGTTGGCCAGGTGCTCCTTGACCGCGACTTTCGGGTTCATCAAATAGTTGAGCAAGGCATAGCCGGCAGGCTTGTTCGGCGCATCCTTGGGTATTGCGTAGAAGTCGGTCCAGATCTCGCCGCCTTCCTTGCCAAGCACGTAGGCGATTTCGGGGATGTCGCGGTGGAGCTGCGCCCCGTCATTGGTCCAGCACATCGTCATCCACGCGTCGCCGGCACGCATCGACGGCTGGTAGTCGCTAGAGACCGCGAACAGATGCGGCTTGACCTTCAGCAGCAATTCCTCCGCCTTGGCGAGTTCCTCCGGCCTCAGCGAGTTGAACGAGAAGCCGAAATATTTCAGCGCGTTGCCGATCGTGGTCAGCTGGTAATCATGAACCATGGTCCGGCCGTCGCCCTCCGCCATGGCCGTGTCCCAGAATTCCTTCCAGCTCGTCATCGGCTTGGTCAGTTTCTTGGTGTTGACGGCAAATCCGGTGGTGCCCCAATTCTTCGGCACAGCGTAGGTCACCCCGTCGATGGTGCCTTCCCCAGTGAAGCGCGGGTCTTCTTGCGAGCCGTCATAATTGGCAAGCTTGGCCATATCCAGCGCTTCGATGATGCCAAGCTTCTTGTAAGTCGAGATCGTGTAGTTGGTCGGAACGAAAAGGCTCCAGCCCGAGGCGCCGGCCTGCAGCTTGGCCAGCATCTCCTCGTTTGACCCGAACACGTTCACCTCGACGGCAACGCCGGTTTCGGCCTTGAAATTCTCGAACGTCGCCGGGTCGTGATAATTGGGCCAGGTGGCAATCGACATGCGGTCGCCAAGCCCCTCCTGGGCGAAGGCTGGCGACGGCATGATGCCGAGTTCGCGGGCCATTACTGCCGTTGCGATGCCTAGGCCGGTGAGGCCAAGGAACTCGCGGCGGCCGATGGAACCGCGCTTGAGGCGCATCAACTGGTCGACGAATTTTTCAGGGCTTATCGGCAGTCCGTCACGATACGATTTCGACATTTTTGTTTTCCCTCTGGTTGGTCCCGTTATTCTCCGGAAACGCCAGCGGCGTTCCGGCTGTAAAGCCGACGGCGACGGGTTCACCCGGCTTGAAGAGATTTCCACCGCCAACCAGATGATCGGCCTTGGCGAGCAGCGTCCCGATGCCTTGGACCTCGATTGCATATTCCGCGGTGGAACCGAGAAAGATCCGGTTGCGGACAAGCCCGTTCAGCCGGCCGCTTCCGGGCGCGCCGAGACTTAAGGATTCAGGACGCAGGCTGACCGAGACGGCTTCGCCCTGGGCTAGCGAAGTGCGCTTGCGCGCGGCGATGACGGTGCCGTCGGCAAGCGCTACCTCGACGAGCTTGCCCGAGAGCCCGACGACCTTGCCGCTCAAGAGATTGGTCTTGCCGACGAAATCGGCGACGAAGAGGTCGGCGGGTTCGTCGTAGATTTCGCTCGGCTGCCCAAGCTGGACGATGCGCCCGCCATTCATGACGCAGACGAAATCGCTCATCGACAGTGCCTCTTCCTGATCGTGGGTGACCAGGACGAAGGTGATGCCGATCTCGCGCTGCAGGTTCTGCAGCTCTATCTGCATGTCGGTGCGCAGCTTCTTGTCGAGCGCCGCCAGGGGCTCGTCGAGCAGCAGCACCGCCGGCTTGTTGACCAGCGCCCGCGCCAGGGCGACACGCTGCTGCTGGCCGCCGGAAAGCTCATGGATCTTGCGGCGTCCATAGCCGGCAAGCCGAACCATGGCGAGCGCCTCGCCTGCCTTCAGGCTGATCTCCCGCGACGACAGGCGCGGCCGCGCCTGGCGTAGGCCATAGGCGACGTTGTCCGCCACATCCAGATGCGGAAACAACGCATATTGCTGGAACACCATGTTGACCGGCCGCCGATAGGGCGGCGTGCCGGCCATGTCGCGGCCACGGATGAATACCACACCTTCGCTTGGCTGTTCGAAACCGCCGATCATGCGCAAACAGGTTGTCTTGCCGCAGCCGGACGGCCCGAGCAACGCGACAAAGGCAGACGGCGGGATGGCAAGATCGATGCCGCTGACCGCGATCACGCTGCCGTAGCGTTTGGTGACCCCGCGAAACTCGATGTCGGGCACTGCGGTCAAAGCTGCGGGCTCCAGCGGCTAGTTGGTCTCGAAACGCTATCAGAGCCAATGGCGGCTAGTATATACCTCCCAGGTGGTATATTTCGTCTATTTTCTCGTCTGGAGGGGTATGAATTGGGCGTTTCACGCAGCGATGAATACAGCCGGCTCGCTGCGCTCATCGCAGCGACGCGGGAGACGAGCGGCGAGCTTTTCGGCAAGGCGATGGTCGCCTGGCTCCGCCAGCATGTCAGCTTCGATCATTGCGTGATCTTCGGCTATCGCGGCGCCTCACGCCCGCCGCTGCTGTTCGAGACATTCTCGCCGGCCGAAAGCCACGTCTTCGTCGCGCTCTATCAGGAAGGGCCTTATCTGCTCGATCCGTTCCACCATGCGGCAGTCGAGCGCAAGGAAGGCTTTTGGCGCATGCGCGAATTGGCGCCGGATCGCTTCTATGCCAGCGAATATTACCGCTCCTATTACAGCCAGACCAGGCTTGCGGAGGAGGTCGGCTTTTTCGTGCCGCTGTCGGGAAAGGACGCGCTGGTGGTCTCGCTAATGCGATTGCGCGCTTCGGGGCCGTTCGGAACCGCCGATGCCAGGTTGCTGCGCGACATGGCGCCTGCGGTGATCAGCCTCGTCAGGCTACGCTGGCCTACCCTTCCGGCTGACGGACCGGTTGGGACGAAGCAAGACGAGGCGATTACTCCGGTCAGTGAGTTCGAACGTGCTCACATCTGGAAGAGCCTTTCGCTCACGCCGCGCGAACAGCATGTCGTCGATCTGGTGCTTCAGGGCCATTCCACGGAATCGATTGCCAGGGCGATGCGCATCGTGCCGGGAACCGTAAAAGTTCATCGCCGCAACATTTACCGCAAGCTCAAGATAAAGTCGCAGGCGGGTCTGTTCGCGCGTTTTGTCGAGATCATGGACGCACGGATTCGGTAGTCCCAAGTTCAGCCGGCAGCGCCGTCCCAGGAACCGGTTTCGGCCATTTGCCTGAGCCGGGGTGCCACTCGAAAGACATCCTTGCCGGTCTGCTGGTGCCAGTGATCCAGCCGCTGGATGATCTTGTCCACGCCTTCGAGGCTCGCCCAGAACATCGGCCCGCCCTTGCCGACCGGGAAGCCGTAGCCGTTGACCCAGACGACGTCGATATCGGAGGCGCGGGCGGCAATCTTTTCCTTGAGGATTTTGGCGCCCTCGTTGATCATCGGATAGAGCGTCCGCTCGATGATCTCCTCGGCGCCGATCGCGCGCGGTGCAACACCGCGCCCGGCAGCCTTGTTGCGGATCAGCGCCTCGACATCGGGATCGGGCAGCGGCGTGCGCGAACCGCCTTCATAGCGATAGAAGCCGCTGCCGGTCTTCTGGCCGAAATGTCCCTGTTCGCACAACGCATCGGCGATCACGGCCGTCTGGCCACGCGCCTTGCGGTTGCGCCAGCCTATGTCCAGGCCGGCGAGATCGCTCATCTCGAACGGCCCCATCGGCCAGCCGAAATCGGTGAACACCTGGTCGACCTGGCGCGGCATTGCGCCTTCCAGCAGAAGCGTCTCCAGTTCCGCACCGCGCGCCGCCAGCATGCGGTTGCCGACGAAGCCGTGGCAGACGCCGACGACGACCGGCACCTTGCCGATCCGCCGTGCCAGATCGACGATGGTCGCCAGCACGTCGGGCGAAGTCTTTTCGGCGCGGACGATTTCCAAAAGCTTCATGACGTTAGCCGGCGAAAAGAAATGCATGCCGAGGAGATCTTGCGGCCGCGACGTCGACGCGGCGATTTCGTTGACGTCGAGATAGGAGGTGTTGGTGGCGAGGATCGTGCCCGGCTTGGCCACGGCATCGAGCCTGCCGAAAACATCCTTCTTGACCGCCATCTCCTCGAACACGGCCTCGACGATCAGGTCGCAATCGGCAAGATCGGCATAGTCGGTGGAACCCTTGAACAACCCAAGCCGTTGGCGCTTGGCGTCTTCGCTCAGCGAGCCGCGGATGACGGAAACGGCATAATTCTTGTTGATCGTCGCCAGCCCGCGCTGCAAGGCCTCGTGTGTCGCTTCCAGCAAGGTCACGGGGACGCCGCCATTGGCGAACGCCATGGCGATGCCGCCGCCCATCGTGCCGGCGCCGATGACGCCGACCCGGGCGATCTTGCGCCTGGCGACGTCCTTGCCGGCAATCTTTGCCGCCTCACGTTCAGCGAAGAACAAATGCCGCTGCGCGCGTGATTGGTCCCCGGCGACAAGCTTGACGAACAGGTCGCGCTCCGCCGCCAGCGCTTCGTCGCAGGGCAGCGTCAGGGCGTTGCGGACCGACTGCGCACAGGCGATCGGCGCCTCGAGGCCGCGTGCTTTGCCGGCAAGCACTGCCGCTTCCTTGTCGAACGCCGGCAAGTCGGCCTGGTCGAGGCGATCATTGCGGTCGCGCACCGGCGTGAACGGACCGCCTTTCGCGGCCGTTTCGTTGGCGAAACTCACCGCTTGCGCGGTCAGGTCGCCATCGAAGACGGCATCCACCAGGCCGGCGGCGAGCGCCTCGGCCGCACCGATCGGCGTTCCCGAAACGATCATGCTGAGTGCCTTCAGCGGACCAACCAGGCGCGGCAGGCGAACCGTGCCGCCGCCGCCCGGCAGCAGGCCGAGCTTGACTTCCGGCAGGCCGAGCCTTGCCGTTCGGTCGGCAACACGGAAATGGCAGCCGAGCGCCAGTTCCAGGCCGCCGCCGAGCGCAGTGCCGTGAATGGCCGCGACCGTCGGCTTGGCGATGGTTTCCAGCATGGCGACTAGGGCGCCCAGGTCCGGTTGCCGCGCCGGCTTGCCGAATTCGGTGATGTCGGCGCCGGCGACGAAGGTCCGCCCGGCGCATGCTATCACGATTGCTCCGACCGACGGCTCGTCGCGCAGGTAAACGAGCGCCTGCATCAGCGGCTCGCGCACATGGAAGCTCAGCGCGTTGACCGGCGGATTGTCGATGCTCACCACCGCGACGTTGCCGTGCCTTGTAGTGCTGACGAAATCGGACACGCAAACCTCACGCAATGATGTTGGCCAATAGCGCGACGGGATTTACAGCGCTGGCATGCGGATGGGAACCACGTGTTTTGCAGGCCGGATCGATATCCCTTCGCCGCCGGGTGGCCTTGCTTTAGCGCAGCGCCTTCTGCCCGCCCGCGGCGGTGATGACGCCGACGATGATCAGCCCTGTCAGCACCAGGCGGACGCCGACGCTGACGCCGAACGTGTTGAGCATGGTCAACAGCAGCACCAGGAACAGCGCCGCGCCCCAGACCCCCGGCACATTGGCCTTGCCGCCCGCCACCGACGTGCCGCCGATGACGACGACGGCGATCGAGGCCAGCAGATACTCATTGCCGATATCGACATTGGCGCCGCGGAAATAGCCGGCGAGCAGTGCGCCGTCGAGGCCGCCGAGCGCGCCCGACAGCGTGTAGGTGAGGAAGCGGGTGCGGCCGACATTGACGCCGGCCAGCCAGGCAGCGCGGATGTTCTGGCCAATCGCCAGCACCGAGCGTCCGTAGATCATGCGCTGCAAAACGATGCCGGCGCCGATGGTGAACAGCACGGTGAGGATCGCCAGCACCGGGATGCCGAACACCTGCCAGTTGGTGAAGTCGGCAAAGCCCGGCGGCGGCTTGATCTGCAGGCCCCGCCCATAGCTGATATCGACCGACTGGATGACGAAGCTGGCCGACAGCGTCGCGATGATCGGCGGAATGCGCAGCGCCCAGATCAGCAGGTAGTTGACGGCGCCGATCGCCATGCCGCAGGCAAGCGCGGCCAGCAGCCCGACCGCGATCATCGCATCATTGCCGTCCATGACCTTCATGGCGACGGCGCTGGCAAGGCCGATATTGGCCGGCAGCGACAGGTCGACATTGCCCGGCCCGAGCGTGATGACGAACATCTGCCCGACGCCGACGATGACGGTGAAGACGGCGAGCGACAGCGCCGCCGTGATCATGCCGCCGCCGCCATAGCCGCCGGTGAAGGCGATGGTTGCCAGCCACACCAGCAGCGCCCCGAAGAACGACCAGATCCAGGGTCTGGCGAGCAGTGCCCGCAGCGATGCCATGCTCACCTCTCCCTGCGGCTGATCAGCACCCGCGCCGCCAGCACGATGATCAGGATGGCGCCGTTGGCGGCGACCTGCCAGTCGGGCGGAATGTGCATGAACGTCAAGAGGGGCGATGCCGCCAGCGCCAGCGTCAGCGCGCCGATGACGGCGCCGATCGGCGACACCCGGCCGCCGACGAACTCGCCGCCGCCGAGGATGACGCCGGCGATCGAAAGCAGCGTGTAGCCATTGCCGATATTGGCATCGGCCGAGGTGGTGATGCCGATCAGCGCCATGCCGGACAAAACGCCGAACAGGCCGGTCAGCGCAAACAGCGCGATCTTGGTGCGCAGGAGCGACCAGCCGGCGCGCTTGAGTGCGGCTGAATTGCCGCCCGATCCACGCAGGATGACGCCGTAGGAGGTGCGCATCAGGCCAAAATGGACGACGGCTGCGATCAGCAATGCCGCGATGATCGGGAACGGAATGAAGGGTGGCTTGAAGGCCATCAGCGCCAGCAGCCAGTCCGGCGCCTTGCCGCCGGGCTTGGGCAGGATGAGGATGGCCATGCCCTGCCAGACAAAACTCATGCCGAGCGTCACCACGATAGAGGGCAGGTTGCGCAGATGGATCAGCGCGCCGAGCAGCGCGTAGACGCCGATCGACCCGAGCAGGATCACGACGCCGAGCAGCGGCGCGTCCTTCAGCCATGTCGCCGTCACGCAGCCGACGAAGCCGACAAAGGTGCCGATCGACAGATCGAGCTCGTTGCCGGCGATGACGAACATCTGCGCGATCGTCGCCAGAGCGATCGGGATCGCCAGATTGAGCATCAGGCTGAAACCGAAATAGCTGATGGCGCGCGGGTTGAGCCAGGCGATGGCGATGAGCACCAGCGCCAGCGACAGTGCCGGCAGCAGGCTGCGCAGCATGCGCGCCCGCCTGGTGGCGCGAGCCGAAGATTTTAGCCCATTCTCGACGGATACCGCTGTCATCTCAGGCCGCATCGCCGAACGACGACTGGATGATCTTTTCCTCCGTCAGTTCGTCGCGATGAAGGTTGGCGACGATCCGGCCGTTCTTGAACACATAGATGTGGTCGCAATTGTCGAGCTCTTCGGTTTCGGTGGTGTACCATAGGAAAGTGCGGCCATGGCGAGCCTCCTCGCGCACCAGGTCGTAGACTTCGAGCTTGGTGCCAATGTCGACGCCGCGCATCGGATCGTCCATCAGCACGATCTTGGCGTCGGAGCCGAGCGCCCGCGCGAACAGCGCCTTCTGCTGGTTGCCGCCGGACAGCGAGAAGATGTTGTTGTTCATGTCGGGCGTACGGATGCCGATTTTCCGCTGCCACAACTCGGCGAGCTCGGCTTCGCGCTGCGGCGAGATCAAGAGGCCGTTGCGCAATCGCGCCAGCGAACGGATGCCAATGTTCTCGGCAATCGACCATTGCGGAAAAATCCCGTCCGACTGGCGGTCGCCGGCAACCAGCGCCACCGGCGCGGTGACCTCGATGCCGGTCTTGGCACGGGAAGCCGCAGCAAAGATAGCCAGCAAAAGATCGGTCTGCCCATGCCCGGCAAGTCCGGCAAGGCCGATGATCTCACCGGCACGGGCGACGAGCTCGTTGCCGTCCTGCTGTCGCGCCGGGCGCGCCCGGACCCGCAGCGGACCGGGCTCCGGCTTGCCGCTCGCAATCTCTGCGGCGGTCTTCTCGCGCGCCTCCGCTCCGCCCATCGCTGTCACCAGCCTGTCGCGGTCGAAGGCGTCGGCCTGCCCGGCGGCGACCACCTTGCCGTCGCGCATCACCACGATGCGGTCGGCATTTCCGAGCACTTCGCCCAACACATGCGAGATCAGGATGCAGCTCTTGCCGGCAGCGATGAAGCGGCGCACGAACGCCAGCAGCTGGCCGGCGGTATGCGCGTCGAGCGAGGATGTCGGCTCGTCGAGGATAACCAGCTCGAGCGGCTCCTGCGTGACCGTGAAGGCGCGCGCCACCTCCACCATCTGCCGGCTGGTGATGGAAAGATCACCGACGATGTCGGATGCCGAGATGCTGTGGCCGGGGAAGATCTCGTCGAGCTTGGCGGCGATCAGATCGGCCGCCTTGCGCCGCCAGCCGAAGCCATGCAGCGACGCGTGGTTGATCCGCGTGTTCTCGGCGACGCTGAGGTTCGGGCAGAGCGACAGCTCCTGGAACACACAGCGTATGCCGAGCTGCTGCGCGCGCGGCACCGAATAACTTGCCTCGACACCGCCGCGGACCGCGATCTGCCCGCTGTCGGGGGCAAGCGTGCCCGCCACCATATGCATGAGCGTCGATTTTCCGGCGCCGTTATGGCCGACGAGACCGACGCATTCTCCGGCACGAACGCTGAAATCGACACCGGCGAGCGCCCTGACGGCGCCGAAATGTTTTTCGGCTCCGTCCAGTCTTATGATGTCCAAACTGACGGCGCCGAAAAGCTTTTCGGCGCCATCCGGCATGATGATGTCTGCATTGGCCTCGGGCATCCCTCAACGATACCCGGTTATCCGTGGCGGCAACAATAGCGCCATGCTCACTTGATGTTGGCCTTGATCGCCGCGATGGCGTCTTCCTGCGTGTATTCGTGGCTGGCGACGCCGCCCTTCGGAATCTTCGGCAGCGCGGCCTCGAAATCGTCCTGGGTGAAGGCAAGATAGGGCACCAGCAGGTCGTGCGGCACGTCGGTGCGGCCGTCGAGCACCTGCTGCGCCACCCAGAAGGCAAGCGTCGATACGCCCGGTGCGATCGATGCCGACCAGGTCTTGTAACCGTCCTTTTCCTTCTGCTCCTTCCACCACTGCAACTCGTCCTGGCGATTGCCCATGATGATGGTCGGGCGTGGCTTGCCGGCGGCGGCGAAAGCCTGCGCCGCGCCGTAGCCGTCACCGCCCTGGTCGACGACCCCGACAACATCCGGCAGCGAAGGCAGGATCGTCGCTACGGCTTTCTGTGCCGTGGTCTGGTCCCAGTCGCCGGTCACCGAGCCGACGATCTTGAACTCGGGATGGGCAGCGACGCCTTCGAGGATGCCGGCATGGATGGCATCGTCGATCGAAGTGCCGGCGAGGCCGCGGATTTCCAGCAGGTTGCCGCCCTTGGGCTGGAACTTGGCCATCTGCTCGACTTCCTGCTTGCCCATGTCCTTGAAGTCGACGACGACGCGGTAGGCGCAGGGTTCGGTGACGATACCGTCGAAGGAAACGACGACGATGCCGGCGTCGCAGGCCTGCTTGATGGCGCCGTTGAGCGCATCCGGAGACGCCGCGTTGATGACGATCGCGTCATAGCCCTGCAGGATCAGGTTCTGCACCTGGGCTGCCTGCGTCGGCACTTCCTTGTCGGCCGTCGTGAAGACGTCCGCGGCGCCGACCACCTTGTCGGCAACCGCCTTCTTGGTAACGATGGCGTAGCTGTCCAGCATCGCCTGCCGCCAGGAATTGCCGGCGTAATTGTTGGAGAAAGCGATTTTCTTGCCGCTGGTGTCGGCAAGAGCGGTACCTGCGGCGAGCATCGCCGCAAGAGCTCCTAAAGCGAATATTTTCCTCATGTCATACTCCTCCCGTGAGTTGCTGTCTTACTGGTGGTTAATGGCTGGCTGGTGGGTATTGGCTGATACGCTCACAATCTTGTTTTTTATCTATTATCAGACAAATGCAGATAGGCGGCAAGCTGTCAACATCAAACCATGGCCGGCGATCAACTTGCGGTGCAATCATTGAAACCGGTTCGACTCCTGGTCTAGGGATGGCACTGGAGACCGATTTGGATGGCGACGAACCTTGCCCCGGGTGCACCCGGCATTCCGGCACGCTGGACCTCGAGCGCCAAGAGCGGCGTCGGCACCGCGCTCTCGCCGGCCTGCCCGATCTGGTTCACCATCAGCCACGGTATCCTCAACGAGATCTACTACCCGCGCCTCGATAGCGCATGCACCCGCGATCTGGGGCTGATCGTCACCGGACCCGACGGCTATTTCTCGGAAGAAAAACGCGACGCCGAACACAGTATCGAACCCCTGGCGGACGGGGTGCCTGCCTACCGGCTGGTCAACACCGCAAGCGATGGAACCTACAGGATCGAAAAGCGCATCCTGACGGATCCGGAACGTCCCGTCTTGCTGCAGGAGATCATGTTCACGCCGCTCAAAGGCGCGGCCGCCGACTACCGCGTCTACGCGCTGCTGGCACCGCACCTCGTCAACGCCGGCATGGGCAACACCGCCTGGATCGACGACCATGAAGGACAGCCTGTCCTGTTTGCATCGGGACGCGGCACCTGCCTGGCGCTCGCCTCGTCGTTGCCGTGGAAGGCGTGCTCGGCCGGCTATGTCGGCGTCTCCGACGGCTGGCAGCAGCTTGGTCAAGGCGGCCGGCTCGATCCGGCCTGCCGCAGGGCCGAGGATGGCAATGTCGCGCTGACCGGCGAGATCGCCTTTTCGGCCGCAAACCCAAAAATATCGCTGGCGCTCGGCTTCGGCACGACGCCGCAACAGGCGGCGGAAACCGCTTTCGCCAGCCTGAGGCAAGGTTTTGAGCCCGCAGCCGGATCCTACGTCGACAAATGGCGCAAATGGCAGGCCGGATTGCTGCCGCTGGACCGGCATGCGGCGTCCGGCCTCAACAGCTACCGCCTCAGCACGGCGGTGCTGGCGACACACCGGTCGTCCGCCGGAGCAGCCGTTGCCAGCCTGTCGATCCCGTGGGGCTTCAACAAGGGCGACGACGATCTCGGCGGCTATCACCTGGTCTGGCCGCGCGATCTGGTCGAAACCGCCGGCGGCTTCCTCGCCGCCGGCGACCCGGCGGAAGCCTTGCGCATCCTTGGCTATCTGCGCTCGATCCAGCAGCCGGACGGCCATTGGCCGCAGAACGCCTGGCTCGACGGATCGGCCTATTGGCCGGGCATCCAGATGGACGAATGCGCCTTCCCGCTGCTGCTTGCCGACGCACTGCGCCGCGCCGGCCATTTGCCGCCTGCCGCACTCTCCTCCTTCATGCCGATGATCGAGCGCGCTACCGCCTATGTCGTGCGCAACGGCCCGGTCACCGGCGAGGACCGTTGGGAAGAAGACGCCGGCTACAGCCCGTTCACGCTTGCCGTCGAGATCGCCGCATTGCTTGCGGCTGCCGACATCTTCGATGCCGCCGGCAAAGCCGAGCCGGCAAACTATCTGCGCGAAACCGCCGACGTCTGGAACGATCAGATCGAACGCTGGACCTACGTCGCCGGTAGCTCCTCGGGCGATGAAGCCGGCGTCGAGGGCCACTATGTCCGCATTGCGCCGCCCGACAAAGCCGGCGCGGCATCGCCGAAAGACGGCTACGTCCCGATCAAGAACCGCCCGCCGGCCGATACGGACCGGCCGGCCGAGGCGATCGTCAGCCCCGATGCGCTGGCGCTGGTCCGCTTCGGCTTGCGGGCAGCCGACGATCCGCGCATCCTCGACACGGTCAAGGTGATCGACGCGCAATTGCGCTGCGAGCTGCCGCAGGGCCCGCTCTGGTACCGCTACAATGGCGACGGCTATGGCGAGCATGCCGACGGCGCGCCCTTCGATGGAACCGGCCGGGGCCGGCCCTGGCCGCTGCTGGTCGGCGAGCGCGCTCATTACGAGTTGGCGGCAGGCCGCAGGCATAGTGCGGCAAGCCTGCTCAGGACGTTCGAGAACTCTGCCGGACCGGGCGGCCTGCTGCCGGAGCAGGTCTGGGACGGTCCCGACATGCCGGAGCGCGAATTGCGGCATGGCGGGCCCTCCGGCAGCGCCAAGCCGCTGGTCTGGGCGCATTCCGAGCACATCAAGCTGCTGCGTTCTCTCCGCGACGGCGCCGTGTTCGACATGCCGCCGCAAGGGGTCAAGCGCTATATCGAGGGCAGGACGGTGTCGCGCTTCAGGGCATGGCGTTTCAACCACAAGATCCGTACCATCCCGGCAGGCAAGGCGCTGCGCATCGAACTTCTGGCCCGGGCGGTGGTTCATTGGAGCAGCGACGATTGGGCAACCGTCCATGACACCGAGACCACCGCGAATGCTTTCGGCATCCATCTTGCGGAATTGCAGGTTGCCGAGATTGCTCCGGGCAATAGCCCGGGCAATAGCATTGTCTTCACTTTCTTCTGGCCCGACAGCGGCCATTGGGAGAATGCTGACTTTTCTGTCGGCATCGGCGATACCGGATAGAACATGATCCCGCAGAGTGGAGACCGGTTTTTGGAAAAGATCATGCTTCAATCACAGCGCCACTAGATCATCGATCCCTCAAGTAAGGCAGGACGAGACCATGCAGATAGGAATGATGGGACTGGGCCGGATGGGCGCCAACATGGTTCGGCGCCTGCTGCGTGATGGCCACGAATGCGTCGTCTACGATATTAACCCGGCGAGCGTCGCCGCGCTTGTGAGCGCCGGCGCGGTCGGAGCGGCGTCGATGGAGGAGTTCGTCGGCAAGCTGGCGAAGCCGCGCAGCGCCTGGCTGATGCTGCCTGCGGCGATCACCGGCAAGATCGTCGACCAGGTGGCTGCCCTGATGGAGCCGGGCGACATCATCATAGACGGCGGCAATTCCTATTACCACGAGGCCGTCGACCACGCCGCGCGCCTCGCCTTGAAAGGCTTGAGCTATGTCGATGTCGGCACCAGCGGCGGCGTCTGGGGCCTCGAGCGCGGCTACTGCCTGATGATCGGCGGCCCCGACAGCGCGGTCCAGCATCTCGATCCGGTCTTCGCAACGCTGGCGCCGGGCGCCGACGCCGCTTCGCCCGCTCCTGCCAAGGATGCCGGAACCTCGCCCTTCGGCTATCTTCACTGCGGACCAAGCGGCGCCGGCCATTTCGTCAAGATGGTCCATAACGGTATCGAATATGGCGTTATGGCCGCCTATGCCGAAGGCATGAACATCCTGAAGTCGGCGAATGCCGGCAAACGGCAGCGCACCGCCGATGCCGAAACCAGCCCGCTGGAAAACCCGCAATATTACCAGTTCGACATCGACATCGCTGAAGTGGCCGAGGTCTGGCGGCACGGCAGCGTCATCGGCTCGTGGCTGCTCGACCTGACGGCCGGCGTACTGAAGGCCGATTCGTCGTTGACGCAGTTCGGCGGGCGGGTCTCGGATTCCGGCGAAGGCCGCTGGACGCTGAAGGCGGCGATCGACACCGGCGTGCCGGCGCCGGTGCTGTCCTCGGCGCTGTTCGACAGGTTCTCCTCGCAAGGCGAATCCGAATTCGCCGACAAGCTTCTGTCCGCCATGCGCTATGCCTTTGGCGGCCATGTCGAAAAACCCAAGGCCGGCTCGTGACGGGCGACAGGGAGGCACGCCCATGAGCCAGGAACGATCGGACACGCTGGTGCTTTTCGGCGCCACCGGCGATCTCGCCCACAAGAAGATCTTCCCCGCCCTTTACGCCATGGTGGCCAAAGGGACGCTGAACGAGCCGGTGATCGGCGTCGCCTTCGATCCGTGGGACCTGGCCAAGCTGCAGGCGCGCGCCCGCGACGGCATCGTCAACGCCTTGGGCAGCATCGACGACAAGATCTTTGCCAGGCTTGCATTGCTGCTGCGCTATGTCAGTGGCGACTATCGGGCGCCTGCGACCTTCGAGAAGCTGAAGACCGCGCTCGGCGGCGCTGAGCGGCCGCTGCACTATCTGGCGGTGCCGCCGGCGATGTTCGAGGTGGTCGTCCAGGGGCTGGAGCAGTCGGGCGCCGCCCAGGGCGCGCGCCTGATGGTGGAAAAGCCGTTCGGCCACGATCTGCAATCGGCGCGCTGGCTTAACCGGGTGCTGCATCTGGTTTTCGACGAAAAGTCGATCTTCCGCATCGACCATTATCTCGGCAAGGAGGCGATCCAGAATCTGCTCTATTTCCGTTTCGCCAATTCCTTCCTCGAGCCGATCTGGAACCGCAATTACGTCGAGAGCGTGCAGATCACCATGGCCGAGGATTTCGGCGTCGAGGGCCGCGGCCGCTTCTATGACGAGGTCGGCTGCATTCGCGACGTCATCGAAAACCATCTGCTCAATATCCTCTTGCTGCTCGCCATGGAACCGCCGGTCGGCCGCTCGGCCGACGATCTCATCGACGAGAAGGTGCAGGTCCTGCGGGCGATCCGGACGCTGACCAGGGACGATGTGGTGCGCGGCCAGTTCGACGGCTATCTCAGCGAGCCGGGCGTGGCGCCGAACTCGCCGGTCGAGACCTTCGCGGCGGTGCGCTTTTTCGTCGATACCTGGCGCTGGCAGGATGTGCCGTTCTTCATTCGCGCCGGCAAATCCCTGCCGGTGCACGCCACCGAGGTCATCGTGCAACTGAAGCGGCCGCCGCTCGACGTCTTCGATCCGATCAAGCCCGGCGACTGCAATCACGTGCGCTTCCGCATCGATCCTCAGGTGGCGATCTCGATCGGAGCCCGGCGCAAGGCGCCCGGCGATGACATGGTCGGTGAGCAGGTCGAGCTCACCGCGCTGGACGATTCGAAGGGCGACATGCCGCCTTACGAACGGTTGATCGGCGACGCCATGAACGGCAACGGCCAGCTGTTCACCCGCCAGGACGCCAGCGAGCTCGCCTGGCGCATCGTCGGCCCGGTGCTCGGCGACACCACGCCGCCCCCTGTCTACGCGCCAAAGACATGGGGGCCGGCCGAAGCCATGGCTGGATTCGGGCCGCCGAACGGCTGGATCAATCCGGCGAAATGATTTCTGGGAGGCGAAGGCGATGGCCAAGGCGGTGAGGCACCCGGCATCGGAGGAAGAAAAGATCGTGCTTGCGATCGATATCGGCGGCTCGCACGTCAAGATCCGCACCAGTGCCGGCGGCGACGAGCGCAAGACCGCTTCCGGACCGGAGCTTACGCCGCAGCAGATGGTCGCGGCGGTGAAGACGCTCGCCGAAGGGCTGCACTACGATGTCGTCTCGATGGGCTATCCGGGCCCGGTGCACCACAACCGCCCACTGACCGAACCCGCCAATCTCGGCAAGGGCTGGGTCGGCTGCGATTTCGCCGCCGAGTTCGGCAAACCGGTCAAGGTCGTTAACGATGCGCTCATGCAGGCCATCGGCAGTTATGAGGGCGGCCGCATGCTGTTCCTTGGCCTCGGCACCGGCCTTGGGGCCGCGATGATCGTCGATAACGTTGCCCAGCCGATGGAGCTTGCCTATCTTCCCTACAAGAAGCGCGGCAGTTTCGAAGACTATGTCGGCGAACGCGGCCTGCAAAAGCGCGGCAAGAAGAAATGGCGCAAACACGTCTTCGACGTGGTCGACCGGCTTCGCGCCGCCATGCAGCCGGACTACGTGGTCATCGGCGGCGGCAATGTCGACGAACTCACCGACTTGCCCGCCGATTGCAGACGCGGCGACAACACACGCGCCTTCGAGGGCGGATTTCGACTATGGCGCGACAAATCCCTGATTATTTGATATTGCTGATTGTCTGATATTATCGAGCACCGGCTCAGGGTTGTTAATCCCGCGCTGCCGTTAGTATTATTATTCAAAATAATGTGTGACGTGGTGCGGCGTCATTGCATTGCGCAGATTTGCCGACTAGGAATTTCTGCGACCCCCATGGACGGAGAGATAGATTGACCGACGACAACAACAACGCTCGCAAAAATATCGACCTGCTCGAGCTGACCGCCCATATCGTGTCCGCCTATGTCGAGAAGAACCGCTTGCCGGCTTCCGGCCTCGGCGATCTCATCGCCAGCGTCAGCGCTTCCATAGGCGGCCTCGGGCAACCGGCTGTGCCGGTCGCCGCGCCGCTGACGCCTGCCGTCAATCCCAAGAAATCGGTGACGCCGGACTACATCATCTGTCTCGAGGACGGCAAGAAGTTCAAATCCTTGAAGCGCCATATCGGCGTTCATTTCGGGCTGACGCCCGACGCCTATCGCGCCAAATGGGGCCTGCCGTCGGACTACCCGATGGTCGCCCCCAACTACGCGGCCTCGCGTTCGCAGCTGGCCAAGGCGATCGGTCTCGGCCGCAAAGCCCCCCCGCCCGCGCCCGTCAAGGGCAGGGGCAGGAAGGCCAAGGCGACGGCCTAAAGCATCGTTCGAAGCCCTGCAAACGCAAGCCTCGAAGATTGGCGGGACAGCGCCCCCCTCTGTCCTGCCGGACATCTCCCCCTCAAGGGGGGAGATCAGCTGCCTCGCCGATGGCGCTACGCTTTAAACGTACAAATCTTTGAACGTACAAATTGCCTTCGAAGCCGGAGACTGGCGAAGGACGTCGCGACGTCCAATCTCCCCCCTTGAGGGGGAGATGTCCGGCAGGACAGAGGGGGGCGCGAAGGAACTCGACCTGCGCGCCAAATAACCCTCTCCATCTCCGCCGAGCGTGGTTGCCGCCTGCAATTGGTATGGCAGCCTGAAAAAAGCTGGAGCCACGCCGGATTTTTGCGCGCGCCCTGCGCCGAACTGCGCTAAAGGCTTTTTTGGCCGGACCAGCGCCCATCGTGGAAGTGCCCCGCCGGCCGACATAGCCGCCACGGGGCCTTATTCCATGACCACAGAATCCCAAGTACCATCCGACCAGCGCTATGCCGCCTTTCGCCACCGGCCGTTCCTGAGCTACTGGGCGGCGCGCTTCCTCTCGACATTCTCCACCCAGATCGTGTCGGTCGCCGTCGGCTGGCAGATCTACGATCTCACCCGCGACCCGTTCGACCTCGGCCTTGTCGGCATCGTCCAGTTCCTGCCTTCGCTGCTGCTAGTGCTGGTCACCGGCGACGTTGCCGATCGTTTCGGGCGCCGGCTGATCATGGCGGCGGCGGTGCTGGTCGAGGCGGGCTGCGCCTTGGCCCTGCTGCTGCTGACGCTACGCGGCCTCTCCGGGCCGATGCCGGTCTTCATCGTGCTCGCCATGTTCGGCATCGCGCGCGCCTTCTTCGGGCCGGCCTCCTCATCACTGTTCGCCAATCTGGTGCCGCCCGAGGATTTCGCCAACGCCATCGCCTGGAACTCGTCCGCCTGGCAGACGGCAACCATCGTCGGGCCGGTCGCCGGCGGCCTGCTCTACGGGCTTTCAGCCGAAGCCGCCTACACCACCGCCGCCGTGCTGATGCTGGTTGCCGCCGTGCTGATCTTCACCATCCCGAAGCCTGCCCAGCGCAGCCGGACCGACAGGCCGACGGTACAGACCCTGTTCGCCGGCTTCGGCTATATCTGGAGCGAAAAGATCGTGCTCGGCGCGATTTCGCTCGATCTGTTTGCGGTGCTCCTGTCCGGCGCCTCGGCGCTGCTGCCGGTCTACGCGCGCGATATCCTCGAACTCGGCCCATGGGGGCTCGGCCTGTTGCGCTCGGCGCCCGGCGTCGGCGCCATCTGCGTCGCCATCTGGCTGGCCGGACACCCGATCCGCAACCATGCCGGCCTTGTCATGCTCGCCTTCGTCGCGCTGTTCGGCGCATTCACGGTTCTGTTCGGCCTCTCGACCATCACCTGGCTGTCGATTGCGGCCCTTGCGCTGCTCGGCGCCACCGACATGTTCAGCGTCTATATCCGCGAGACGCTGATCCAGCTGTGGACGCCGGACGACGTTCGCGGCCGCGTCAACGCTGTCAACCAGGTGTTTGTCGGCGCTTCCAATGAGCTCGGCGAATTCCGCGCCGGTACCATGGCGGCGTTGATCGGCACGGTTCCGGCCGTGGTGGTCGGGGGTGTCGGGGCGATCGCCGTTGCCGGCCTATGGGCGGTGCTGTTCCCGCAGCTGCGCAAGGTGCGTCATCTCAGGGGGCGAAACTGATTACCGCAGCGCCGGCTTGCCGAAAATCATCGGCAGGAACTCGCCGAGCCAGCGCTTGAGGTGCATGTCCCAGATCAGCCGGCCGCCGAGATGGTCGCGGCCGGGCTGCGCGCCGGGCAGTTCGAAGCGGTGCGCGCCGCGCACCACCCAGCGCTGCATCATCGCCCGGGTCAATTCGCCATGGAACTGGATGCCCCAGGCATTGTCGCCATAGCGGAAGGCCTGGTTGGGATAGGTTTCGGCCGTCGCCAAAAGCGTCGCGTCCTTCGGCAGCGAAAAGCCCTCGCGATGGAATTGATAGACCATCTCCGGCCAATGTATCAGCCTGCTGCCCGCTTCGGTCGCCTTAAGCGGATACCAGCCGATTTCGACGAGGCCCTCGCCGTGGCCCTCGACCCTGCCGCCAAGATGCTTGACCAGCATTTGCGCGCCGAGGCAGATGCCAAGCAGCGGCCGGTTCTCGTTGAGCGGAATTTTAAGCCAGTCGGTCTCGCGGCGGACGAACTCGTCGCCGTCATTGGCGCTCATCGGCCCGCCGAACACCACGGCGCCGGCATGGCCATCCAGCGTCTGCGGCAAGGCCTCGCCGAGCGGCGGTCGGCGGATGTCGAGGTCGAAGCCTTCCTCGATAAGCATATGGCCGACCCGTCCGGGGCTCGAATGCTCCTGATGCAGCACGATCAGGATCTTTGGTCTCGGACTTGGCTTGGGCGGCATTGGAAGGCGGGATCCTGTCTATTCGTCGCTTGAGGTTCCGGCAGCACCAGGAGCCGCGGCGGCCGCCTTGAGGCGCGCCTCGACACGGTCGCGACGTTCGACGCCGATCAGCTCGGCGACCCGCCACACGGTATTGTCCTCGAGCTCGTGCAGCTCGCCATCGGCATAGACGATCTCCCACATCAGGCCGATGAAGGCCTTTCGCGCCTCGGCGTCGAGATGGCGCTTGAGCACGCTGGTGAAGGCGTAGAGGTCGATCGCCTCATTGTCGGCCCGCTCGCCGGCAGCCGCCAACGCGTCGAGTTCGTCGCCGCTGATCGAGTAGCTTTCCGCCAGCACCTTCTTGAACCGTTCCCATTCGCTATCCTGGCGCACCCCGTCGGCGTTCATCACGTGGAAAAGCAGGGCGGACGCGGCAATGCGCGGATCGTCGGCGCTGGGGCTGGCGCCACCACCGGACGGCAGATCCCTTAGAAACGACAAAACGCGTTCGAACATCAAATCATTCCCAATAAGCCCGGGTCCACTCGACCCTGATCAGAATAAACGAAACCGGCGCGTCGATTTATCCGCCGCGTCGTCTGGATCGACGCCAGGGTCGTCGGGCAGCCGCGTCAGCTCCTGCGCTGGCTCGACGGCCTCGGCATCTTCCGGCACTTGGGCAAACGCCGCCGCGGTGATTGGTGTCACATGATCCTCGCCGGCACGGTCGTCCGTCTTCTCCTCGGTCGCTGTGCCCGGTGTCTCCGCCGTGTGCTCGATCGTCCCGGCTCTTTCCTGTGCCGGCCCGGCTGGAGCCGCGATGGCCGGCACCGGCGCCTCCGGCGTATCCTCATGACCGTCGATCAACTGCCCGAGCCGCTCCATCGGCGCCCGCCATTCGAATGCATCGAGCCTGCCGGTGATCGGCGATACCGGAGCCCAGCGTTCGGAGACGACACCATCGGCAACCCAGGCCGGGTCGCGCGGCGCTCTCACCGCCTTCGACAGCAACTGCCGCACCTTGCCCTGGTCGCCGGTCTCGGCCTCCTCGATATCGGCCAGCAGCAGATAGGCGCCTTCGCGGCGATCCATGCGGATCGCGGCTTCCGCCTCCCGGCGGGCGGTTGAAAAATCCTGCGCATCCAGCGCGGCGCGCGCCACGGCAAGCGAGGACTCGGCATGGTTCTTCTTCAGCTCCTGCAGCTTCTTTGCCCGGTTCAGCCGGTCGAGCACGGCATCGCCCGGCCTGGCATGGGTGTAGAGCTCGGCGATCTCCGGATGCGGCTCGGCCTTCCACCCCGCCTCGAGGATTTTCGAGCCTTTGCGCACGTCGTTCTGCCTAAACAGCAATTTCGCCGCGACGACCGCCGCCGGTGCAAAATCCGGCCGCAGCCGGTTGGCTTCGAGCGCCGCCGCCCTTGCGGCATTGGCATCGCTGTCGATCAGCGCCTGCGCCTTGGCGGTCAGCAGCACGGCGCGGCGGCGGTTGGCGGCGTCACGCTCGATCTGCCGGGTCGACTTCTGGGCGTCGACCAGTTTCAGCGCGCCATCCCAGTCGCCGCGTCCAGTCAGGTCTTCCAGCGTCGATTCGGCCGCCCAGGCCAGTTGCGGCGCCACCGCCGCGGCACGGCCGGCATAGTGGCGGGCTGCGTTGCGGTCGCCGAGCCGCTCGGCCTCGAGATAAAGCCCGCGCAGGCCGAGCAGCCGCATTTCGGGATCATCGAGCATGGTCTCGAACTTTTCGCGGGCGCCTTCATGGTCGCCTTCGAGCAGCGAGGCCTGCGCGTCGAGCAGCTGGATCAGTGGCTCCTGATCGGAGCGGATCAGCTTTGCCGCTTCCTTGGTCTTCTTGCGGGCGAGCGCGCCGTCACCGGCCCCGGCGGCGATCATCCCGGTCGACAGCGCCTGGTAGCCGCGGTCGCGGCGACGCACGCGGAAATAGCGCGAGATCGTATAGGGGCTGTTCCACAGCGCCTTGATCACCCACCAGACGATCATCACCGCGGCAACCACGGCAACGACCGCCACCGCCGCGACCATCAGGCTGACCTGATATTGATAGCCGTTGAAGGTGACGAGCATTTCGCCCGGCCGGTCGGCCAGCCAGGCGAAGCCGAGCCCGAGCGCAAAGACGACGGCAAGGAAGGCGAGGATGCGGATCATCGGGTTCCTCACGCCTTCATCGCGCCGGCGATGAGCGAATCGATCAGCGTCTCGACCTCCATCCGCGCTTTCAGCTTGCCGGCAAAGTCGGCGCCGGCGGCCTTGGCCGCCTCAGGCAGGGTTTCGTATTCGCTGAGCGCCTTGGCGTAGTCGCCCTGGTTGACCGCGACCTCCATGCGCGCGACGGTTTCCGGAACGCCGGTGCCTTCGACGGCGCCGATCGGCCTGACCTTGACCAGCGATTCGGCGCTGGACAGCAGCTTCTGCAGGATGCCGGCATTCTGGTCGATGGGCGTCGCGGCAGCGACCATCGCGTTGGCGGCGGCGTCCGCTTCGGCGGCGATCTCGGAGCGCATCGGGACGCCCTTTTCGGCATAGGTGCGCAACGTCGCGATCTCGGGTGCATCGGGTGAGATCGCGGCAAAGGTTTCCAGCTCGGCGGCGAACGGTGCACCACGGTCGAGCGCTGCCTTGAGCGCCGAAGCGGCAATGGCCAGTGCGATCTTCGGCTGCGAAGCCTGTGCATCGACCTTGCCGGAGATCTGTGAAACCGACCGTTCCAGGGCCGCAAGCCGGCTGTCCTGCGCCTTTGTCGTCTCGCCGGCCGATTTCACCAGCGCATCGAGCGCGGCCAGCCTTTCGTTGAGCGGGCCGAGATCGACCGGCGCCGTACCGCCGGCTTTGCCGAGGGCCGCAACCGCCGTCTCGATCTGCCTTACCTTGTCGCCAAGTGCTGCCAGGCCGGCATTGTCGCCGGCACCGCCTTGCTCGACCGCCGACTTCAACGCCGCGACGTCCGCCCTGACCTGATCCAGCGCCGACGACAGCCCGTCCACCTTGGCCGATGCGTCATTGTTGGCGCCGGCCTGTCTGAGGTCCGCGACCTCGCGTTTCAGCGAAACGATCTCACCATTGACCGCGTCGAGCGACACGCCGCCCGACCCCGGCGCACCGAGCAGGCCGGCAAATTGCAGCCCGCCGGCCGCGGCGAGGGCGATGACGCCGCCGATAATACCGGCGGCGATGCCGTTGATGCCGCTTCGCTTCGGCTGCGCTGCCATATGGTCGTCCCTCGTCTCAGCTGTCTTCTCACCGGAACCTGGGATCCTCGGTTCGTTGGCCCCGGTTCCGCTGGATGCATCTTCGAAACTGTAATCGGAAACCGCGGAGCGCCCGGCCGGCGCATCCGAACCGGCGGGATAAGGGGTTTCCGCTTCCCTGGCAGAATCGACGCCGGCGTCCGCCGGCTCTTGCGTGCCGGCCGGCGCGGCTGCGTCGGCATGTTCCCATGGCTCGAGATCGGTCTGGTCCGCATGCACCGGCTCTTCAGGTGGCTCCGGCTGCGAGGCGTTCGCCGCTTCCTCGGCCCGCGCCTCGTCGGTCCGCGAGGTCACGGCATTCTGTTCGTCGGCGACTCGCGAGACGGCGCCAGGCTCAAGCTCGATGGTCACCGGCTCACGGCGGCTCTTGGAATGCCGCATCTTCGGCGTCTTGACCATGCTCGGGCTCCGCAAAATTCGCTTCGGGATGGTTGAAAGGGTCTAGCACATCACCAAGCGGTGAAAAGGGGCGGCGTGATGACGCCACGGCTTGGAGTTCAGTTTTGGCAAAACGCCGCAGGGCCGAATCCGCGTTTCAAGCCAAGGCCCATGCTCGGCACACAAAAAACCCGCCTCGGCGGGCGGGTCGTTGGAGCCAATTGGCACCATAACCAAATTACTAGCATAGCTGCCGGCACAAAGCAAGAACAAAATGTGCCCGAGGGCAATCGCCTGCGTTTGGCGCCGCCCTTCAAGCACGGCACAGAGCCGCCGCTAATGCCATCAGCGCGGCGCCTGCAAAAGTCCCAGCAAGGCATCTTCGCTGGGCTCGAGCGCAATCCGTATCCTTTCGCCAGCGACATCGCCCAAGGCCGCGGCAATGCGTCCCGACAGCGCGAAACAGCGCGTGTCCTGAAAAAGGCTACGCAGCGCCGGCCGGCTAGCCAGGGCCTGCATCGCTTTTGCCGCCTTGGCCGAATAGAGCAGCACCGCCTCGACCGGCCGGGCGGACAGGCGCGCAAGAACGGCCTCGTCGGAGTAATCCAGGACAACGGTGTCGTAGGTCTCGACGGCGCGGATCTGAACGCCCGACGCCAACAGCCCTTCCTCGAAGCCGGGAAATCTTACCCGCCCGCAGAGATAGACGATCGTCTGCCCCGCGTAACCGCCAGCAAGCGCATCGGCCAGCGCCTCGGCATTGCCCGGGCCTTCGCTGACCGACAGAAACGCGGCAGCGCGGGCGGCTTCCGCCGTCTTCCTGCCGACGGCGTGGCACGGCAAGCCGGCGAGCGCCGCGATGACCTCTTTCGGCGCATGGCGAACGGCATTGGCGCTGGTGACCGCGACCGCCGCGGCGTCAGCGAGCGCGCCGGCATCGACCGGCAGCGTCACGGTTCCGGTCAATGGCAGCAGGATCGGCTGAAAGCCGGCATCCGCAAGCCGGCGCCCCGTGCGCGACGCGCCCGGTTCGGGCCTCGTCACCAGGACGCGGAGCATGTCAGGTCCAGCCATCGAAGAATGTTTCGCCGGCCTTGGCCCGAACGGTCGCCGCGGCTTCCGCGCCAATGCGCGCCGCCTCCTGCGCCGGCCCTTGCAGCCTGACTTCATGCGACTGCGTGCCATCGGGCGAGATGATCAGCCCGGCAAAGGAAACCGTTCCGCCCGATATCGTCGCATGTCCGGCGATCGGCGTGCGGCAGGACCCGTCGAGCGCCGCCAGGAAGGCGCGCTCGCAGGCCAGCGCCTCGCCGGTCGGCCCGTCGTGGATCGCTGCCAGCATCTGTTCCACGTCGCGGTCTCCGATGCGGCTTTCGATGCAGATCGCGCCTTGCCCCGGCGCCGGCGGAAAGACCTCGAGCGGCATCAGGTCGGTGACGACGTCTTCGAGCCCGAGCCGCTTCAGCCCGGCATAGGCGAGGATGGTGCCGTCGGCGATGCCGTCGTCGAGCTTGCGCAGCCGCGTCTGCACATTGCCGCGAAACATCACCACTTCGACGTCCGGCCGCATCCGCCGGATCAGCGCCTGGCGCCGCAGCGACGACGAACCGACCCTGGCGCCTTGCGGCAGGCCGGCAATCGTTCGCGCCGCCTTGCCGATGAAGGCATCGCGCGCGTCCTCGCGCGGCAGGAACGCGGACAGTTCCAGCCCCTCGGGCAACAGCGTCGGCATGTCCTTCGACGAATGCACGGCGATGTCGATGCGGCGCGCCAGCAGCGCCTCCTCGATCTCCTTGGTGAACAGGCCCTTGCCGCCGGCTTCCGACAGCGGCCGGTCCTGGATGCGGTCGCCGGTGGTCGAGATGACAACCACCTCGAAAGCTTCCGCCGGCATGCCGTGCGCCGCCATCAGCCGCGCCTGCGTTTCATGCGCCTGCGCCAGCGCCAACGGGCTGCCGCGTGTTCCGATTCTCAAGGTTGTTTGCATGACGCGTCGTCCGTGATAACCCCCGGCAGGTTTTCGGGCTTTCTCCTATCGGGGAAAGGCCGGTTGCACAATCATCGAGGACAGCGACGAATTGATCCGCGTTCTGGGCATCGAGACGAGTTGCGACGAGACCGCCGCCAGCGTGGTGGCGCTGGACGGTCGCAGCACGCCGCAAATCCTGTCGAACATCGTGCTCAGCCAGATCGAGGAGCATGCTGCTTTCGGCGGCGTCGTGCCGGAGATCGCCGCGCGCGCCCATGTCGAGGCGCTCGACGGCATCATCGAGGCAGCGCTGGCCGATTCCGGCGTCGAGCTCGCCGACATCGATGCGATTGCCGCCACCGCCGGCCCCGGTCTTGTCGGCGGGCTGATCGTCGGCCTGATGACGGCCAAAGCAATCGCCGCGGCAGCAAAAAAACCGCTGATCGCCATCAACCATCTCGAAGGCCACGCGCTGACGGCCAGGCTGACCGACGGGCTCGACTTTCCCTACCTCTTGCTGCTGGTCTCCGGCGGCCATACCCAGATCGTCGCCGTGCGCGGCGTCGGCGACTACCAGCGCTGGGCGACGACGATCGACGACGCGCTTGGCGAAGCCTTCGACAAGACGGCCAAGATGCTCGGCCTGCCCTATCCGGGCGGACCGAATGTCGAGAAGGCGGCGGCAACCGGTGACGCGACGCGTTTCGCCTTTCCGCGCCCGATGAAGGGCTCCGTGCAGCCCGATTTTTCCTTCTCCGGCCTCAAGACCGCGGTGCGCCAGGCGGCAACCGCGATTGCCCCGCTGAGCGACCAGGATGTCGCCGATATCTGCGCCTCGTTCCAGGCGGCGGTCGCGGATGCGCTGGGCGACCGTGTTGCGCGGGCGCTGACCCGGTTCCGTCAGCAATTCCCGGACAAGGCCGAGCCTGCATTGGTTGTCGCCGGCGGCGTCGCCGCCAATCGGACCATCAAGGCGACATTGCAGGGCCTGTGCGAGCAGGCCGGGTTCAGCTTCGTCGCGCCGCCGCTCAACCTCTGCACCGACAATGCGGCGATGATCGCCTGGGCCGGCATCGAGCGCTTGCGCGCCGGCATATCAGGTGAAAACGCCGCCGATTTCGTGCCGCGCTCGCGCTGGCCGCTGGACAGCGTCTCGGCCCCGATGGTCGGCTCGGGCCGGCGTGGGGCCAAGGCATGACCGGCAGCGAGCACAAGGCGCCAAGCGGCTGGCGCGTCGCCGTGCTCGGCGGCGGCGCCTGGGGCACGGCGCTGGCGCTGGCCACGCTGCGCGCCGGTCATTTCGTCCGCCTCTATGCGCGCGACCCGGAGACCGTCGCGGCGGTCGACCGTGGCGAAAATCCGCGCTATCTGCCGGGCATTGCGCTTGATCCCGGCATCGTGGCGACGAGCGACATCGAGGCGGCGCTCGACGGTGCCGACTGCGTTCTGGCGGTAGCGCCGGCGCAATCGTTGCGGA
The DNA here is from genome assembly GCF_040319155.1 of Mesorhizobium sp. M0954. Taxonomy (NCBI): domain Bacteria; kingdom Pseudomonadati; phylum Pseudomonadota; class Alphaproteobacteria; order Hyphomicrobiales; family Phyllobacteriaceae; genus Mesorhizobium; species Mesorhizobium sp. M0954. The sequence goes on from NZ_JAMYNR010000033.1 coordinate 53,153, forward strand.
TTATGCTGACGGCCGCGTCCAGCCATATGCCGGAAGGGGTCCCGCTGGTCCTCTGCGCCAAGGGCATCGAGCGCGACACCGGCGCGCTGCTGTCGTCCATCACCGAGGAAATACTGCCGGCAAATCCGGTCGCCGCTTTGTCCGGCCCAAGCTTTGCCACCGATGTCGCCAGGGGCCTGCCGACGGCCGTCGTGGTCGCCGCCCGCGACGAGGCTCTGGCCACCGAGCTTGCCGCCCGCTTTTCGGCGGAAAATCTGCGCTGTTATTCGAGCGACGATCTGATCGGCGTCGAGATCGGCGGCGCGCTGAAGAACGTCTTTGCCATTGCCGCGGGTGCCGTCACCGGCGCCGGGCTCGGTGCCAGCGCCCAGGCGGCGATGGTGACGCGCGGCTTCGTCGAATTGCGCCGCATCGGCGCCGCCTTTGGCGCCAGGCCGGAGACGCTGATGGGGCTTTCCGGCCTCGGCGACCTGCTGCTCACCTGCTCGTCCGCGCAGTCGCGCAATTTCGCCTATGGGCTGGCGCTGGGGCAAGGCAAGCCGCTTGCCGGCTTGCCTTTGGCCGAAGGCGTGCCGACGGCGGCAATCGCCGCCCGCATCGCCGGCGAGCGCCGGATCGACGCGCCGATCATCGCCGCCGTCGCCGCCATACTGGACGGCACCATAACCATAGACCAGGCTGTCTCGGCGTTGATGACAAGGCCACTCAAGACCGAAACCGACATGTAATCGCGAACGATTGCGGAGATGGAAAGATGCTGTTTGCGTTGATTTGCAAGGACAAGCCAGGAAGCCTGCAGGTGCGGCTCGACACGCGGCCCGAGCACATTGCCTTTCTGGAAGGGCTGAACGGCGACAAGAAACTGGGTTTCGCCGGCCCTTTCCTCGACGCCGACGGCAAGCCGGACGGCAGCCTCGTCGTTGTCGAGGCGCCCGATCTGGCGGCGGCAAAAGCCCTGTCGGCGGCCGATCCCTATACCAAGGCAGGGCTGTTCGAAAGCGTCGAAATCCGGCAATGGAACTGGAGCTTCAACAAACCTGTGAGTGAATGATCGTTCGTTCGCGCTGCCCCTCATCCGCCTGCCGGCACCTTCTCCCCGTGAAGAACGGGGAGAAGGGAGAAGCTCCAGCGCTGGCGACCCCTCTCCCCGTCCTTACGGGGAGCGGGTAAGGGTGAGGGGCAGCGCCAACGCTGGATAGCGACAAACCGACAACGGCAACGGGACAACTGAGATGAACTACTGGCTGTTCAAATCCGAACCTTCGGTCTTCTCCTTCGAGGACCTCAAGGCCAAGGGCAAGGCCGGCACGCAGTGGGACGGCGTGCGCAATTATGCGGCGCGCAACAACATGAAGGCGATGCAGATCGGCGATCTCGGCTTCTTCTACCATTCCAATGACGGGCTGGACATCGTCGGCATCGCCGAAGTCTGCGCTCTGGCCCATCAGGACAGCACCACCGACGATCCCCGCTGGGAGTGCGTCGACATCCGCGCCTTCAAGGCCATGCCGAAGCCGGTGACGCTGGAGCAGGCCAAGGCCAATCCAAAGCTGGCCGACATGGCGCTGGTGCGGCTCGGGCGGCTGTCTGTGCAGCCGGTGACGCCGGCCGAATGGCAAGAGGTTTGCCGCATGGGCGGCCTGACGCCGGCGCCATGACGGCGCTGACGCCGGACAGCGCCAGGAAATTCATCCTCGACAACACGGCGCTGATGGCGCCGCCGCATGTGCCGGAGATCCGCCTGCACCTGGCCGACGAGGCGCACGAACTGTGGCAGCGGACCGAGGACGAGCTGACCGAAATCGGCCTGCCGCCGCCCTTCTGGGCTTTTGCCTGGGCCGGCGGCCAAGGCCTTGCCCGCTACATCCTCGACAATCCGGCGGCGGTGCGCGGCAAGCGCGTGCTCGACTTCGCCTCCGGCTCCGGCCTTGTCGCCATTGCCGCGGTGAAGGCCGGAGCTGCCGAGGTGATCGCCGCCGATATCGACCCATTCTGCGCGACCGCGATCCGCCTCAATGCCGAGGCAAATGGGACCGAGATAAAATTCCTCATCGGCGACTGCATCGGCAGCGATGCCGGCTGGGACGTGGTGCTGGCCGGCGACGTCTTCTACGACAAAACTTTCGCCGACAGGCTGATGCCGTGGTTCGTCGCGCTGAAGGCGCGCGGCGGCGACATCCTCGTCGGCGATCCCGGCCGTTCCTATCTGCCGAGGGCGGGACTGGAACCGCTTGCCGTCTATGAAGTGGCGGTGACCCGGGCGCTGGAGGACGCCGAGGTCAAGCGCACCACCGTCTGGCGCCTTGCTTGACGGCATCGCCGAACAGGCGTTCCATCGCGCAATCGACCGGAGGGAACCATGGATTTTTCAGCAATCAATTGGCTGGCGGTAATCGTCGCCGCCGTCGTGGCGTGGTTGTTCGGCGCGGCCTGGTACATGGGCTTGAGCAAGCCGTGGCTGAAGGCCGCCAAGCTTGATCCGGCGACGATGAGCAAATCGATGCTGCCCTTCGTCGTCTCCTTCGTCGCGGAGATCGTCATGGCGCTGGTCATGTCGCTGATCATCGGCGCCGTGACCGGCGGCGAGCCGAGCCTGCTTGCCGGGGTGATCTTCGGCTTCGTTCTCTGGCTGGGGTTCGTCGCCACCACGCTTTCGGTCAACCATCGCTACGAAGGTTTCGGCTGGGATCTGACGCTGATCGATGTTGGTCACTGGCTCGGCGTGCTGCTTCTCATCGGCGCGGTGATCGGCTGGTTCGGCGCGGCGGCGGGCTGAACGTCAGGTCGGGGTCCTGGCGATTTCGTCGAGAAGCCAATCGCGAAAGGCGGCAATGCGCGCATCATTCGCCGCACTTTCGGGATAGACCAGGAAATAGGCGAATTCGGGCGCGACCTTGATGCCGAGTTCGAACGGCCGGATCAGCCTGCCTTCCGAAAGGTCGTTTGCCACCATGGCGAAATCGGCGAGCGCGACCGCGTTGCCGTCGAGCGCGGCCTGGACGGCATCCGTCGAATTGCCGAACACGATGGTCCGGCTGTCGTCGAAATCGTCGACGCCCGCCGCCGCCATCCACATGCTCCAGTTCGGCCAGGTGACGCCCTGGCGCGACCACTCGATATGGGCCAGCGTATGGTGGAACAGGTCGCGCGGCTCCTTGAGCGGCGGCCCTGACCGCAGCAAGGCCGGGCTGCAGACGGGGATGATGACGTTTTCGAACAGCCGGTGCGAGCGAAGCCCCGGATATTTGCCGGTGCCGAAACGGATGCCGAGATCGACGTCGTCGCGATCGAAGTCGCGCACCTCGTAACTGATGTCGAAACGCAGCTCGATTGCCGGATGCTGTTTGCGAAAATCGTCGACGCGCCGCATCAGCCACTTCGTCGCGAATTGCGCATCGAGGGTGACCTTCAGCAGCGCCGATCCGCGCGCCGCCTTCTGCGCCCGTGAGACGGCCCGGCCAAGCAGGTCGAGCGCATCGGTCGAAGCTTCGAACAGCACCGCGCCCGCCTCGGTCAGCCGGATCGTGCGGCTGGTGCGTGTGAACAGCACGATGCCGAGCTGATCCTCGATTTCCTTGATCTGATGGCTGACCGCTGCCGGCGTCAGGCCGAGCTCGTCGGCGGCGCGGGTGAAATTGAGGTGCCGGGCCGCTGCCTCCAGCGTCCGCAGCGCACGGGTTCCAGGCAGCAGGCGCGCCATCAGTGCCAGGCGAGGAGGGTTCGATCGAGCATTCCAATCCTCAAACAAAACTTGAAGATGCAGAAAAAACTACTCGTTTCCCGTTTTAATTTCAATCCGCCATGCTCTGAGCATCGAAGAAACATCAAACCGGATTTGATGTCCGGAGAAGCGGATTGCACCATGTCTGACATCGCCTTGCGCTCGGTAACCCTCCGCCCGGCCTGGCTGCGCGCCGTGCTTGACTGGCTTCGGCACGCAAAAATCGCGGTCAGTCTTCCCTACGAAAATGTCGAGGATCTCTCCGATCGCCAGCTTCGCGACATCGGCGGCGAACGCAAGGACATCGCACGCGCCATGGACCGCGAACTCGGCCGGCTCGGCCTTCTCGACATAGGGTGGCAAAGGAGTAGGGGAGTAGGGGAGTAGGGGAGTAGGGGAGTAGGGGAGTAGGGGAGTAGGGGAGTAGGAAAGCTAAGCGGCGCGCCCGCCCCTGTCTCTACTCTTACTGCCCTACTCCCCTATTCCCCTATTCCCTCACCTCACCACCCTTACCACCGTCCGCTCTGATAGCAGCGGCAGCAGCCGCGCCATGGTGCGGGCGGTTACCGCGACGCAGCCTTGCGTCGGCGTGAAGCCGGGGCGCGCCAGGTGGAAGAAGATGGCGCTGCCGCGCCCGCGCCGGCGCGGCACAATGTTCCAGTCCAGCACCAGGCAGGCGTCATAGAGATCGTCGGTGCGCAGCATCCGCTCATGGCTGGCGCCATAGGGGATTTTGACCGGGCGGTTGTAGTTGCGGTCCCCGGGCACTTCGCACCAGCCGAGGTCGCGGCCGATCGGCGTCATCGCCAGCCGCGTCCGGCGGCCGCCGGCAAAACGGTCGCCGCGAAAATACCCCGACAATATCCGCATCGAGGCAAGCGGCGTGGCGCCGTCGCCCTCGCGCTTGCCGGCCGAGATGCCGCCATGCCCGAGCGCACATGGAAACACCAGTTTGCCGGCCTGCAGAAAGCCCTGGCTGGGTTGGCCGGGGCGCGCGCGCACGGTGAGCACGGTGAGCCCTTTCGGCAAAATTGCGCCGACTGCATTGCGATCGTGTTTTTTCTTGTATGATCGTGCCACGGAACAAATCACTGTGAACGGCTGTTGTGCCGGTCAGCTTCCGCATAAACAGGCAGCGGTCAACTGAAATCTCTTTTCAAAACAACGGATTGATCCATGACTTCACGCACCATTCTGATCGTCGACGACGATGACGACCTGCGCGGCACCCTTGTCGAGCAATTGTCGCTTTATGAGGAATTCGATGTCCTGCAGGAAGCGACCGCCGCCAAAGGCGTCGCCACGGCGCGTGGCGGGCTCATCGACCTGCTCATCATGGATGTCGGCCTGCCCGACATGGATGGCCGCGAGGCGGTAAAGATATTGCGCAAGGGCGGCTACAAGGCGCCGATCATCATGCTGACCGGCCATGATACCGATTCCGACACCATCCTTGGCCTCGAGGCCGGCGCCAACGACTATGTGACGAAGCCGTTCCGTTTTGCCGTGCTGCTGGCCCGCATCCGCGCGCAGTTGCGCCAGCACGAACAGAGCGAGGACGCCACTTTCTCGGTCGGCCCCTACACGTTCAAGCCCAGCCAGAAGCTTCTGATCGACCCGCGGGGCGCCAAGGTGCGGCTGACCGAAAAGGAAGCCTCGATCATCAAATATCTCTACCGTGCCGACCAGAAGGTGGTGACCCGCGACGTGCTGCTGGAGGAAGTCTGGGGCTACAATTCCGGCGTCACCACGCATACGCTCGAAACTCACGTCTACCGGCTGCGCCAGAAGATCGAGCGCGATCCTTCCAACGCGGAAATTCTCGTGACAGAAAGCGGCGGCTACAAGCTGGTTCCTTAAACATTTCATTATTCAAATAAGCGATCCGGGCGGGGCGCTTTTCGGGTACGGTCCTGAGGCTGGAGGTGGTTTTGGATCGGCCTCGTAGGGGAGGAGTCGGACTGACGGTTCGGGGACATAGCTAGATGGCGCTGGATGACGACATCCGCATCCTGTCCACCGTGAGGCTCTTCGAGGGCTTTACGCAGGAACAGCTGCGTCTGCTCGCCTTCGGCGCCGAAACCACCATGTTGAAAGCCGACCACAAGCTTTACCGCGAGGACGACGAGGCTGATTCGGCCTACATCGTGGTCAGCGGCCGCATCGTCCTCTACCGCGAGCACGACGGCGAGCGCATCCCGATCGGCACCGTCGGCCCCGGCACCATGCTCAGCGAACTGGCGCTGATCGCCGACACCAACCGGCTGACCAGCGCCTCCGCCGAAATCGATTCGGAAGTGCTGCGGCTCAGCCGCAAGATGTTCCGCCGCATCCTCGAGGAATACCCGGAACTGGCGGTTCACCTGCACCAGCGCATTTTGGAGGATTTCCAGGCGATGATTCGCCGCATCGAGGAACTTGGGCCGCGTTTTGCCGGCTAATATAGCGCCTCTGGCCTAACCAGATCGACTTCGGAACTGCGAGGGCTCAGGGCCGGTGCGTTGCGGAAACAAGCTCGGCCTTGCGCCGTGCCGTCTCCAGTCCGAGCGCAATGAAGCGGCGCGCATGTTTGGCCAGCTCGATGTTGTCGGTCCACAGATTGCGCCAGATCGCGGTTTTCCGCGACAGGTTCTCGTCGACGATTTCCGAGGAGAAGGATTCGAAGCTGAGGTCGTCGCTGTAGCCGATGGCGGTCAGCGCATCGAATATCGCGGCAAAATCGATATTGCCGGTGCCGAGGAAACCGCGATGGCTCTCGCCGATATGGACATAGCCGATCTTCCCGACCGCATTGCGAATGGCCAAGCCGACATCGGCCTCCTCGATGTTCATGTGGAAGCTGTCGAGATGCAGGAAGATATTGTCGGAGCCGCTGTCCGCGATGAAGGCCATGCCTTGCGCGGCGGTGTTGAGCAGATTGCTTTCGAAGCGGTTGACGATTTCGAGGTTGAGGGTGACGCCGGCTGATTTTGCCGTGTCCGCCACCTCGGCCAGCGTGCCGGCGCTGCGGTTCCACTGGTCAGGCGTCGGCGCCTCGCTCTGCAAGCCGTGGCTGGTGCTGAGGATGCCGGCAACCTTCTGGCCGCCGAGATCGCGGGTCAGCGCGATCGTACGTTCCAGGATTTCGATGCCGTGCGCGGCAATCGTTTTGTCGGCGCTCGAAATATCGCCGCCGGCCGGCAGTCCAATGCTGATCGCAACGCCGAGGCCGAGATCGGCGATCCGCTTGGCCAGACCGTCAATGTCGACATTGGCGGGGTCGAGATAGGAGAATTCGATCAGGTCGAAGCCGGCTTCCCTGGTGTTGGCCAGCGTCCGCTCGAGGTCGCCCTGCGCCGAGCTCGCCGACCAGACGAATGAGTGGATTCCGATGCGCGACATGATCGTCTCCGGTTATTTCCAGCTGACCCAAGTCCAAAGCGGTTTTGGCAATCCGATGCTCGGACAAAAAGGTGCGGGCGGGGAACCCCGGCCCCCCCCGCCGGGGGGGGGTAGGGCGCCCCCGGGCCGCCCATGTTATGACAGTCTGTTATAACAAACAACCAGCCCCCCCGCCCCCGCAAAAACAAGGATATGCGGGGGT
>NZ_JAMYNR010000034.1:0-60233 GCF_040319155.1 Mesorhizobium sp. M0954
TTGTCGTGGTCGAGGTTCCGCTCGAAGTTCCGCTCGTCGTCTGGGCAAAGGAAAGCCCGGCCGACACCGCCAGCACGGCCGAAGCCAAAAGGATGCGTTTCATTTTCTTTCTCCTGTCTGAATGCGCCTGGCAAATTGAACAGGCAGACAGAAGGAGTGTTCCCCGATGAAGTTCAACTTTTGTAACTCTGGTCGTAGGTCAGCCTTAGGATGGCCGGCGAATATTAGAAGTCTCTTGAAGAAGACGCTGCCCGCACCAGAATCCATGGCATGGCTCGGGGAATAAGCATTGGTGACCAGGTGCCGATTACTGCCACGGTTCGAAGGCGGATAACAGAGGACCGCGTAAGCGTCTCTATCCGAGGTTACGACTTCCCACATTCCAGCACCGACCACACCAAGGTGAACCGAGGCCAGCAAATCGACCTGAAAGGCGAGGTCACTCGCATCGACGAGGACACCGTGACGATCGACCTCGGGCCGCTGGTCACGGTCGACCGTGACAAGGTCTGGCTAGAGAAATATCGGCCGCCAAAACGACGAAAGGCACTTGTCGATGCCCCGGATTAGAACCGACAACATCGCGACAGGCTATGAGGGCAGGCCGCATGACGGGCCGGTAGAGGACGAGTCGAAGCACTTTGTCTGCTGCCCAGTCTGCGGCCAAACGTTCGACGCGCGCGATCTTGGACAGGTGAGCCGCAGCACGAGCCGCTTCCGGTCGAGCAATAGTCCAGCTAGCTGAGCTCCGGCGGCAGACCGACGTTGAGACCCTTCAGCGCGCCACCCACGTACGTTGGATGAGAAAGGGTGCTGCGTGCACCGCGCCTTCCCCGCGCGCCGGTGTTCCACCTGGACCGCAAAAAAGTCCCGTCGCACTCCAGAACGGCGGGGCGGGGGGATGCGAGGGGTTGGGCTTGCCAAGTGACCGCGGACCGTAACCAACCCTAAGCGCAACAGCGGCAACGCGTCCACCAACCGCCGGTTGGAGCGACAGGACGATTGAGCCGCCGGCAGGTCAGGTCATCCCGCGTCGCTATCGCTCGCAACCAGATGGTAGCGGAAATTGTTGCGGATGTGGTCGTTGAAATAGCGGCCCTTGGCGAACGCGGCCGGGAACGCGGCAAAGGTTTCCGGCGGTACCCCCTCAAACTCGTACCGCTTGCCGCTGGCGACGAACCACACCGAGAGGGTCCTTCTATCCAGATCCTATTCCATCTTGCGGATCGAAGTAGATGGCATGAGCACCACAGGCCGAGGCCCGCGCCTTGCGGGGAGCGCGGGCCGATCGGGATACCGATCTGCAGCAATACCTGGAGGGGAGGATTTGCTGCGTGCACCGAACTTTCGCGGCGGTCCCGTGTTCCCAATCGAGATACACAAAAAGTTAGCTGCACCTTTCGGCATCACGCGGACGTTGGATTTCTGAGAAAGCGCGAGCGTCAATACTGACTTCTGGTGATGGAATTTTCCCGTGAGATAGGCACGCTCCACGGCGAAAGGAGTGCCCCGCCCTGACCGTCCTCGCCTACGACCTTGCCAATGATATCAAGGGGTCGTGGAAAGTCGTCTTTGTGCCTGACGAACTGCATCTGTATGTCCAATTCAGTCCGCCAGGCGCCGACACAAACCCGTTGATTGGATGAGTGTGATGATTCCTTGCATGGCGGCCGAAAGGCGCACTCCACAAGCGAGCGCGCGACAGCTTGGTTTCGTTCATCTGCAAGGCGCTGACAGCGCGATGAGACAAGGGAAAACCCGCGCCGAGATCAAGTGCGAGCGCCGCGGGTGGGCCTATTCGACGTTCCGGAGGCGCCGCGACGATGCCGCCAACCCGATAGCTAAGCTCTTATCGGTGACGTGCGCGGGCTTGGCTTTGAAGCGTCAGCGGAGCGACATTTGCACCTTTCGCTCGGTGATCGCATTTTCGATGTCGATGTCGATGTCGCTGACGTTAAGCTTTCTCACGAACTCCGCGTACGACCAGGCTGGCGTTCGTCAATCGACCTCCTGCAAGCCGAGACCGGAACCAGGATCGACCTTGCCGCGATGCCGCCCGACGGCGTTGCCCGATGTAGGGCAGCGTGGTCGCGGCTCGTCGGGCACAGGACATGTGTTGTTCATGGCGACCTAACAATGCGGCTGGTCTCGAAGAAGCCGCTCATGACATTGCCGCTCAGGCGTCAGCCGCTTGGGAAGCCGCTGTTTGTTGGAAAATGATTACGCAATCAAGCGCGTCGCCGAAGTTAGAGCCCTTTGATCGATGACTAATGGCGGAATAGCCCGATAATCGTTTGTCGCGCTCGGCAACGGGGAGTTTGACCGGCTGGGCTGGGCTCGAAGAAGGTTCTCCAGTTCGGACAGTGCAAGATGCGGCGCTCCGTTCGAACGTTGCATGCTCCACGATCAGTTCATGAAGCTGAGCGGCATCGCCTGGCGATGCAACTCGGATCGCAATGGTCACGTGTCTGAACCTTTCGCCAACTCGAAGCCTTCATCGAGCCAACCCGTAACGCCGCCAGCCATGATCTTCACCGGGCGACCGAGCTCCGCAAGGCGAAGCGCCCCACGGGCGGCACCGTTGCAGTGAGGGCCGGCGCAGTAGGTGACGAATACGGTTTGGTCGGACCAGCGCTCGAGCTTTGAGCGGACAATCTTGCCATGGGGCAAGTTGATGGCCCCGGGGACATGACCTTGGGCGAACATCGAAGGACTGCGGACATCGAGGAGGACGAAATCGGATTCGCGCGACAGCGCATCATGAACATCCCAACAGTCCGTTTCGAAGGTAAATTCGGCTGAGAAGGGTTCGCGTGCGATTTCGCTCGGAGCAGCGGGAACGGTTGTGACGGCGGAGGACAGGGTGATCTCCTTTTTGTTCTTGTTCGCTCTCCATGTGGCTGACTCAGATATCACCTTGCAATTGGCATGAATGACATACTACGGGTATATCATGCCAAACACGAACGGCCCCCTCGTTGTCGCGCTTCTCTACGATGGTCTTTGCACCTTTGAGTTCGGCATAGTCGCCGAAGTCTTCGGTTTGGCGCGACCTGAAATGGGTGAAAGCTGGTACCGGTTCGCAAGCTGCGCCATCGAGGAAGGCCCCCTTCGTGCGAATGGTGGCTTCTTGCTGACGCCGGATCATGGCATCGGATTAATCGATGAGGGCGATATTATCGTCGTTCCAGGATGGAAAGGGGTCGACGAACCTGTACCTCAAACTCTCGTTCAGCGGTTGCGTCACGCCCATGACAGAGGGGCAAGATTGGCGTCGATCTGCTCGGGTGCATTCGTGCTGGCCGCTACGGGCCTTCTCGATGGCGGAACGGCGACGACGCATTGGCGCTACGCTGATGCACTGCGCAGCCAGTATCCAAAGTTGGCCGTGGACCATGCCTCGCTCTACCGCTCGCATGGCCGCGTGTTCACGTCCGCCGGGAGTGCCGCCGGCATTGACCTTCTGATCGAGATCGTTCGCCAGGACTTTGGAGCTGATGCGGCCAACTCCGTGGCTCGAAGGCTTGTAATGCCGGCGCACCGTACCGGTGGGCAGGCGCAATTCCTTGAACGACCTGTTCCGACACGGCGTGGGTCAGAAGTTGCGCCACTGCTGGACAAGATGAGGGCTGAACTCGGCGGCGTCTGGACGCTGGAGCGAATGGCATCGGAATGCCACATGAGCTTGCGGACCTTTATACGACGCTTCACCCAAGCGACGGGATCGCCTCCAGGCGAATGGCTGGTATCCGAGCGCTTTGAGGAGGCGAAGCAGCTCCTGATTGGTCGCCATCACAGCATCGAAGAGATCGCCGCCGCCGTGGGCATGAGTTCAGCGGATACGCTGCGACATCACTTCCGCAAACGCACGGGTATCAGCCCAAAGGAATATCAAACGCAGTTCGGCCGCCCGACGCCAGCTCGATCATGATTTTGACGAATGCTCGGTCATTTATCTGTGTCCATCAACGTCCGGAAAGGGGTCGCAGAACGAAGGGGAGCACGCGTTTCGCAACTGGCGCATAGGCGATAAGACGACCAAAAAGGTGGGAAGCGCAGCCAAACCCCTCTATATCGACAGCCATGGATGCATCGAGCGACCACGTGCAGAACGACGAGCTTCTCTCGGACATCCAGCGCCTGTCCTTCGACTATTTTCTCAACGAGGCCAACCCGGCGAATGGCCTGATCGCCGACCGCAACACCCCGGGGTCACCGGCCAGCATCGCTGCCGTCGGGCTCGCCCTGTCGGCCTATCCCGTCGGTGTCGAGCGCGGTTTCATGACGCGCGCCGCCGCCGCTGAACGGACGCTCGCCACGCTTCGCTTCTTCTGGAACGCGCCGCAAGGGCCCGAAGCCGACGCAACGGGCCACAAGGGCTTCTACTACCATTTCCTCGACATTGAGACCGGCCGCCGCGTCTGGAAGTGTGAGCTGTCCACGGTCGATACGGCGCTTCTGCTTGCTGGCGTGCTGGCCGCCGGCGTCTATTTTGGCGAGGACGATGAATCCGAACTGGAAATCCGGCGGCTTGCCGATGCGCTCTACCGGCGCGCCGACTGGCGATGGGCGCAGAACGGCGGCGCCACCGTCACCCATGGCTGGCGGCCTGGAAAAGGCTTCCTGCGCTATCGCTGGCAAGGCTACGACGAAGCGGTGATCCTATATGTATTGGGCCTCGGTTCGCCAACCCATCCGTTGCCGCCCGAGAGCTATGCGGCCTGGCTATCCACCTACAAGTGGAAAAAGATCTATGGCCGGGAACTGGTTTACGCTGGTCCACTTTTCGTCCACCAGCTCTCGCATATCTGGATCGATTTTCGCGGCATCCGCGATGCTTCCATGCGCAACCACGACTGCGACTATTTCGAGAACAGCCGCGAGGCAACCTACCTGCAACGCGACTACGCCATTCGCAATCCGAAGGGCTTCAGCGGTTATGGCGAGAATTGCTGGGGCATCACCGCCAGCGACGGCCCAAGCCCGACAAAACGCCAAATGACGGTCGGTGGCCGCCGCTTCTTCGGCTATCTGGCGCGCGGTGCGCCATTCGGCCCTGATGATGGGACGTTGTCGCCGTGGGCAGCGATTACCTCATTGCCCTTTGCGCCAGAGATCGTTTTGCCGGCACTGCGCCATTTCCACGAGATCGACCTGCAAGAGGGCAACCCTTACGGCTTCACCGCAAGCTTCAATCCGACAATAGCAGCCGCCGACGGCCGGCCATGCGGTTGGGTATCGCCGGACCATGTCGGCATCAATCAGGGGCCGATCACTCTGATGATAGAGAACTACCGCTCGGGCTTCCTGTGGCGCCTGATGCGCCGCGTGCCGGCCATCATCGCGGGACTGCACCGAGCCGGTTTTTCGGGCGGTTGGCTATAACAAGTCGAAATGACAAAGCTCCCCGACTGATACCGGGACTCTTGACTGCTAGCATGCCGCATTCACTGCGAATGTCGGCTTAGAGGCGCATTGCTACTCGGCAGCATAGGGCCGATGAACGAACCCGCTGCGCGGGATGGGCGCCCGCGGTTGAGGTAGAGATCAAGAACCGATCGTTGCGCCTGCGTTGAGCGGGGTTCGGCAGGGGCAGAGCATAACAGGCTTCTTCAACAAGGAGCCTGACCATGCCTTATCCTGTTCTTGATGCACTATCAGTCCACTTCGTCAGCGGCTGATCGACGACATGAACATGCGGCGTTTCTCACGGGAGACGCAGCGCAACTATCTCCGCGACATCGGACGCCTGGCGACGTTCCTTGGGCGTTCACCAGACACAGCGACCACCGACGACCTGCGCCGGTTCCAGATCGAGCAGCAGGACGACGGCGTTCCCGTGCCGACGATGAACAGCATCGTGTCGGCGCCGCGCTTCTTCATCACGTATACGGTCACGGCTGGCGCACCCGCGCAGGCTGCCGGTGGTGCTGAGCCGCCACGAGGTCGCCCGGCTGCTCAACGCCACCACCTGCCTCAAGCACCAGGCCGCGCTGTCGGTCGCCTATGGCGCGGGCCTGCGCGTGGCGGAGGTGTCGACGCTGAAGGTCGCCGACGTCGACAGCGAGCGCATGCTGTTGCGCGTCGCGCGCGGCAAGGGCGGGCGATACCGCAACGCCATGTTGTCGGAAGACCTGCTCTTGTTGCTGCGCCAGTGGTGGAGGTCGGGCGGCAGCAGGGGGTGATGCATCGCGACGGCTGGCTGTTTCCGGGGCAGCATGCGATGAAGCCGATCAGCACGCGGCAGCTCTATCGGGTGGTCGTCGAGGCAGCGCAGGCCGCCGACATCGCCAAGCGGGTCGGGCCGCACACGCTGCGTCACAGCTTCGCCACCCACCTGCTGGAGGACGGCACCGACATCCGGATCAACCAGGTCCTGCTCGGGCATGCCAAGCTAAATAGCACCGCCTTCTATACCAAGGTTGCAACCCGCACGGTGCGCACCGTCAGGAGCCCGCTCGACAAGCTTGGCCTGTTCAAGCCGGAAGAGATCTCACCCGACGGCTGAGGTGCGCGCCTCGATCGAGGTTGCCGACGTCTTCCGCACTGCCGGGCCCGCCTACCGGGTCGCCCATGCAGGGCATCTGACACTGCAGCAGCTCAAGGTCATGTCGTCGATCGAGCACTGCCGCACTGCGGCCCTTGGCGGTCACGTGGAGGCCTGCGAGGACTGCGGCCAGTGGCGCATCGCCTACAACTCCTTGTATGGGGATTTTTCTGTCAAGTCCTTAGTGCGGCTCTCAGCAATCTTTTCCTTGAGTTTCTCGACAGCCGGCGCCTAGGCCAAAAAGCGGGCGGTCGACCACGAGAGTGAGGCGGGCGTGAACCCGGAGCGGGAACAGGGCGAGCAATTCGAGGGGAGCCTGCCTTGGGGCGCAAAGCATCGCGCCGCGACCTTGTATTCGGTTGGATCCGCAGGGGATCCCGACCATGAAGCAGTCAATGGCTTCGGCAGCAAGGCTCCGAGGGGCGGGCCCATTCTGCCGACGGCATTGGAGCCATGGAGTTGTTCGGGTCACCGCCACCTCGAATCGCTACGCGTCGACTCGTCGCGACAGTCGATCCGTCGCGGGACGACCATGTCGCGTATTCAGATCGTCTGCCGCAGCGCGACGCCCGCCGGGATTTCGCCGATGGTGACCATGCGCCAAAGCGCGATGAGCAGCTTGCGGGCGAGTACGACGATCATTGTTGTCTTGCGCACCCTTCGGGCCACCAGTCCGCGATCGGTCAGTTGATGGACCGCGCACCAGCGACCGCACCGGGCTCAATCGAATTCGTCGTTGTTCTGCCCCCAACGGCGCCATCACCCAACGTGTCAGTCGCCATCGTGTTGTCGCACCTTGCGTTCCGACTGCATCTTCTGCGACTTGGAGAGAACGTCGGCACGCGCAGCTTCTGGCATCCCAAAGCGATGGCAGACATTCAAGCAGGTGGAATTGAAGTCTCAACTGCAAAGGCGAAGATCCCGAACGGACCTTTCAATGACCGCGTCGTGCCCATCCCGTCTCTTCCGACGATCGCCGATCAGGGACCGGGGAACACTTCCATAAACTGCGGGAACATTCGAGCGGCAAGGCCATGAGTTACTCGCTCGCGCTTGGCCGACGCTGGCTGTGCCGCGTCAGAAGGTTGGCGACGACCAGGAGCACTATAGACAGCGCCATCATCAGGGTCGCGGCAGCGGTGATGGCCGGGCTCAGTTTTTCGCGCAAGCCGATGAACATTTCGAGCGGCATGGTGCGTTGGTTGGCGCTGGCCAGGAACTGCACAACGACGACCTCGTCGAACGAGGTGACGAAGGCGAAAGCGGCGCCTGACAGCACGCCGGGCAGGATCAGTGGCAGCATCACCCTGAAGAATGATGTGATGGGCCTTGCTCCGGAGATGGCTGCAGCGCGCATCAGATTACGGTCGAAGCCGGTGAGGCTCGCGCCCACCGTGACGACGACGAACGGGCTGGCGAGCGCCGTGTGCGCCAGGATGATGCCGGCATAGGTGCTGGCCAGGCCGACGCGGGCATAGAACAGATAAGAGCCGACGGCGGTGATCACCACCGGCGCGATCAGCGGCGACAACAGCAGCGGCATGACGATGCGGCGGCCGGGAAACTTTTCGTCGGAAAGCGCAATCGCTGTCAACGTGCCGAGTATCGTCGCGATCAGCGTCGTCCCGAACGCAACGATCAGGCTGTTGCCGATCGCCGATTGCCAGCGTTGGGTGCCGAGCACGACCGCGTACCAGCGCGTCGAAATCCCCTCCAGCGGAAAGATGAAGAAGGCGCCGCTGTTGAACGACAAGGAGACGGGAACGAGGATTGGCACGAGGAGGAACAGGATCACCATGCCGCACCACAGCCAGAGCAGGGTGATGCGGATTCTTTCGCCTGGCGTCGGATAGGGAGACAGCAGCATGGCTACACCAGCTTGAGACGGTCGAGGCCGAGGATGCGGGCAAAGATACCGAACAGCGTCAGGGTGAAGAGGAGCAGGATGAAGCTCAGCGCTGCCGCCATCTCCCAGTTCAGCTCGACATTGACGTAGTTGGCGATGAAATTGCTGATCAGCTGGTCGCTTGCGCCGCCGATGAGCGCCGGCGTGATGTAGTAGCCGAGGCACAGAATGAAGGTGAGCAGGCAACCGGCCATGACGCCCGGAAAAACCTGTGGAAGATAGACGCGGCGGAATGCGGTGAAGGGTTTTGCGCCGAGCGAATAGGCGGCCTTCATCTGCGAGGCCGGGATCGTGCGCATGACGCTATAGATCGGCAGCAGCGTGAACGGCAGCTGGATATGGGTCATGGCGATGATCAGGCCGATGCGGCTGTACATCAGGTCAAGCCGGTCGTCGGCAATGCCGACCCACAAAAGCAGGTCGTTGACCAAGCCGAATTTCTGCAGGAGCACGGTCCAGGCCGCGGTTCGCACCAGGATCGACGTCCAGAATGGCAGCAGCACCGCGACGATGAGGATGGCGGCGAGGCCCTTGGGTACCGAGGCGATGAGATAGGCGAGTGGGAAGCCCAGTATCAGCGTGGCCAGCGTCACCGCCGCAGCGACGAAGAATGTGCGCATGAACACCTGCAGGAAGATCGCCTGTTGCGGCGGCACTCTTTCAATGCCTCCATTGGCGTTCCAACGCAGATCAAGCGCGCTGAGCAGGTAGAACGACGTCACGCTATGGGTGCCGCTCTCGATGACCGGCCACGTGCCGGGCGCCGACCAGAACGGCACGGCTTTCATCACCTCCAGCGGCAGCCTGTCGGCAGCCTCAAGTTGGCGTACCGTCTTGAGCACCTGGCTGCGCGCACCGGGCAGGCGGGCGTTGAGGCTCTTGGCGAGTTCATATGCCGTGCCCATGGCCTGATTGTCCCTGAGGTCGGCGGCAAGGGCCAGGAAGGCGGCATCTCCTGGCAATCCCGCGCCGTTCCACCCGCGCAGCGCCTGGCTGGTCTGCGGCAAGGCATCGGCAATCGTCGGGTCATAGACGGCGCGCGATAGCAGCAAGACGATTGGGATGCCGAAGCTCAGCGCCAGGAGCACAAGCAAAGGCGCCGCCAGCGCCAGCGACCGCAGCCGATCGCCGAACTCGGCGCGCCGAAGTTTTGCCGTGACCGATTTCGCCGCCTTGGCATCGGCGGCCGACCGGTCGCGCGCGATGCGCGGCCGGTCCAGCTTCGTGGGCTCAAGCGCCGTCATTTTTCCTACTGCGCGAGCCAGGCGTTGAAGCGCTTGACCAGATCCTCGCCGTAATCGCCCCAGAATTCGGTGTCGGCGACCAGGTAAGCGTTCATATGGTCGGGCGCGTTCGGCAATTTGGGCAGCGCGCCCGGCGCGACAAAGGAAGCTGCATCGGACCGCACCGGCCCGTAAGTGATGTAGCTGGCGAGCTTGGCGTTGTTTTCCGGCTGGCTGACATAGGCAAGATATTTATAGGCCAGATCCGGATTCTTGGCGCCCTTCGGAATGGCGATCATGTCGTATTCGAGGATCTGGTTGTTCCAGACGATCTTGAATGGCGCTCCGTCCTTGTCGATCGCATTCTGGATACGGCCGTTCCAGGCGGTGGTCATCACCACTTCCTTGGATGCCAGGAGCTGCGGCGGCTGCGCGCCGGCATCCCACCAAACGATGTCTTTCTTGATGGTGTCGAGCTTCTTGAAGGCGCGGTCGACGCCTTCCGACGTGGCCAGCACCTTGTAGACATCGGCCGGCGCGACGCCATCGGCCATCAGCGCCCATTCCAGATTCTGCGCCGGGAACTTGCGCATCGCGCGCTTGCCCGGAAACTTGGTCGTGTCGAAGATGTCGAGCACCGAGGTCGGCGCCTCTTTCAGCACGTTGGGATCATAGGCGAGCACGTCGCCATAGGCGTCGAGGCCGACGCCGCAGTCGAGCGCGGAGCCTTCGAGGAATTTTTCGCGTGGCGCGATCTTGGAATAGTCGAGGCGCTCGAGAATGCCGGCGTCGCAACCTTGCAGCACGGTCGCGGTCTCGACCGTCACCAGGTCGATCGGCACGTTGCCGGTGTCGACCATGGCTTTGACCTTGCCGAGATCGCCGAGATATTCCTGCTCGACGATCTTGGCACCGGTCTCCTTGCTGAACGGCTCGAACCATGCCTTGCGCTGGGCATCCTGCCAGGCGCCGCCGCTGGCCATGATCGAAAGCTCGTCGGCGAAGGCGACATGTCCTGAGGTGATGAATGCTGTGGCTGCCGCAAAGGCGAACAGCCGGGCTCTTGTAATTTTCATTGTTGTTATTCCCCTGTTTTCGAGATGGAACCGTCCGTTCCGGCATCTGCCGGAAAGGCACGGCAGTCGTTGGGCGCGCAGGAAACCGTGACCGGTCCCCCGTTGCCCATGGTCGTTTTGGGGCCGACCTTGACGGTCAGCACCTGTCCGTTTTCCAGCCGGGCCAAAAGGCGCTGGTGGTCGCCGAGATAGATGCGGCCTTCAACCGTGGCGGCCAGCCGATTTGCTCCGATCGAGGCGGGCGCAAGCTTCAGCCGCTCCGGGCGGATAGCGACACGGCAGGCAGCGCCCTCCGCAACACCGATGGCGAGCGCCGTGACCGAACCGCCGCCGTCCAGCGCGACGCGGCACTCCTTGGCAGAGACGCGCTCGACCTTGCCGAGCAGGGTGTTGTTCTCGCCGATGAAGCTCGCGACGAACGAAGTTTGCGGCGCGTTGTAGAGATCATCCGGCGAACCGAGCTGGGCAATCCCGCCATTGTTGAAAACGGCGACGCGGTCCGACATGGTCAGCGCCTCGCTCTGGTCGTGCGTCACATAGACGATGGTGACACCGAGCATCGTGTGAAGTTGCTTGATCTCGAGCTGCATATGCTCGCGCAGCTTCTTGTCGAGCGCACCGAGCGGCTCGTCCATCAGCACCAGGCTCGGCTCGAACACCAGCGCGCGGGCAAGCGCGACGCGCTGCTGCTGGCCGCCGGAAAGCTGTGCCGGCCGCCGGTCGCCGAACTGCCGCAGCCGCACCATGTCGAGCGCGCGGCCGACGCGGGCTGCGACTTGCGTCTTGGTAATCTTGCGAACGGAGAGCGGGAAGGCGACGTTCTCCTCGACGCTCATGTGCGGAAACAGCGCGTAATTCTGGAACACCATGCCGATGTTGCGCTCGTAGGGCGGCAGCCTGTCGACCGACCGGCCTTCAAGCGCAATGACGCCGCTGGTCGGCCGTTCGAACCCTGCAAGCATGTTGAGCGTCGTCGTCTTGCCCGAACCGGAGGGTCCAAGAAGGGTAAGGAACTCGCCGCGCGCAACGCCGAGGTTCAGCCGCGATACCGCGAACGTGCGGCCGTCATAGGATTTCTCGACATCGATGAATTCGACAAATCCATGGCTGTCGGCATCGGCTGCCCGTGCAGGACCGGCGCTGTCACGCGACAGGGCTGTCGCTTCGGCCATCACGGACGCAAGTCCGTCGAGCTGCGGCAGAAGCTGCATGTCGAAACGAGGTGGTGCTTGCCGTGCATGTGTCGGTCTCGCATGACGCTGCCGCACAATGGCGGCAAACCAAACTTGTATGCTCACACAATCAATCGCTAAAGGACCATAGATGCAGACAACTTTGCCCGTCAAGCGGCTTTCTTCGGGATTGTGTGAGATTTTTCGGGCCGGATCTTGAAAATACCTGCCGGACAAGTGCTATTGTGTGGAGCATTGTCTTATGCTAGATGCGCCGATAGCCAGAGCGTCAACACACCGAAACCGCCAATCCGCATGCTTCAGGACCTGCAACTCGCCTCGGATGAAGGCCCGGTCTATCGGCGTCTTGCGGACGCTATTGCCGAACGGATCACGGCCGGCACACTTGCAGTTGGAGACCGGCTGCCGCCGCAGCGCGAGATTGCCCGCGCACTGGGCATCAATGTCACCACTGTGACGCGCGCACTGTCGACGCTCCAGCAGCGCGGCCTGCTCGAAGCGCGGCCCGGACGCGGCACAACGGTCGCGGCCCGCAATGGCGGCGAAAGGCCAGGTTTCGTGTCAGCGCCGAGCGACGACACCGGCGTCATCGATCTTTCCGTCAACAGACCTGCGACCTCGGCCTATCTCGATGCGCTTGGGCTGCTGCTGCCGCGCCTGTCGAAGGACCGGCACTATGCCACGCTTCAGGACTATCATCCGCCCGAGGGGCCGCTTTGGGCGAGGATGGCAATCGCCGAATGGATGCGGCCGGTGGCGGGAGAAGGCGATCCCGGCCGCGTGGTGCTGGCGGCGGGCGCCCAGCATGGGCTGGATTGCGTGCTTGGCGCGGTGACCAGGCAGGGCGAGGTCGTGCTCGCCGACGAAGTGACCTATCAGGGCATCAACGCGCTGTGCCGTGTGCATGGGCTCGACCTCAGAGGCGTGGCGATGGACCGTGGCGGCATGCGGGCCGACGCGTTCGATGCGGCCTGCGCGCAGCTCCGCCCACGCGCGGTCTTCCTGGTGCCGACCCTGCACAACCCGACGACCATCACGCTATCCGAAGAGCGCCGGCACGAGCTGGTAGCTGTCGCCCGCCGCCACAACGTCCTCATCATAGAAGATGACGTCTACCGCCCCCTGGCAGACAATCCGCCGCCATCGCTTGCTAGCCTCGAGCCCGAACTGACGATCCATATCGGCGCCATGTCGAAATGCCTTGCCCCAGGACTGCGCCTCGGTTTTGTGATCGCGCCACGCGCCGTAGCCGGCCAGGTCGCAGCGGCGTTGCGCATCAACTGCTGGAGCATCAGTCCCTTGACGGCGCTGATCGGCGCGCGGCTGATAGAAGAGGGCCTGGCGGCGCGCATCATAGAAACGCAGAAGCAGGAGCTGCGCCAGCGCCAGGCCATCCTCACTGAAATCCTCGGCCGCTACGATGTCCAGAACCACCCAACCTCGACCCACGCCTGGCTGCGCCTTCCGGAGCCGTGGCGGGGTGCGGGTTTCGCTCGCACCTGCCTGGAACGTGGCGTTGCCGTACTCCCGGGTGATGCCTTCGCCGTTGGGCGCGAGCCGGTACAGCACGGCGTGCGTATCAATGTCGGCGCCGCGCGCTCGCTCGACGATCTGCGCACGGCCCTGAACTCGATGGCCGAACTGTTATCTGCCGGCCATCTTCAATTGCCTGGCTTCGTCTAGGAATTTAAAGATGGCAGCGTCGGAAACGGTCGAAATCGCCATCGTCGGTGCCGGCGTTGTCGGACTGGCAACTGCACTCCGGCTCGCAGCTGAGGGTTGCGAAGTCCTGCTCATCGACCCCAACGAGCCGGGCTCCGGCGCCTCGTTCGGCAATGCCGGAACGATTGCCGAATATGCCTGCATGCCGGTCGGCAATCCGGCTCTGCTGCGCGCACTGCCAAAGCTGCTTCTCGATCCCGACAGCCCGTTTTCGCTGCGCTGGCCGGCCCTGTTCCAGTTGGCGCCGTGGCTGGTCAGCTTTGTCAGACAATCGTTGCCGGCGGCCACTCGTGCCAATGCGCTGGCGCTGGCCGGACTGCTGGCTGACGCCTTGCCGGCCTGGGAGGAAATGGCAAAAGAAGCCGACATGGCCGACCTGCTGCGCCGGAATGGCTGTCTCTACCTCTATCGCGGCGAAAGCGATTTTGCCGCCGCCGCCGGAGGCAGGGCGCTGCGCGCCGGGTTTGGTGTCCATCAGGAGGTGCTGACGCCGCAAGAGATAGCAGCACTTGAGCCGGGCCTGGCGGCGACCGGGACGTGTGGCTTGTATTTTCCAAACTCGATTCACGTCACCGATCCGGCAACGGTGATGCGGCGGCTGCTCGGTGCCGCGACCGCCCGGGGTGCCTGGGTGAGGCAAACTGATGTGACCGGGCTGCAGGTTGAGACCGGCGGTGTTCGGCTCAGTGGCTCGGGTTTTCAGATCAAGGCGAACACGGTGGTTATCGCCGCGGGCGCGCAATCGCGGGCGTTGGCCATGCAGGCCGGTGACAGGATTCCGCTCGAGACCGAACGCGGCTATCACCTGGAATTCCCGACCGATGCGCCGCTGCTCAACCGGCCGGTCTGTCCCGTCGATCTCGGTTTCTACATGACGCCGATGGCCGGCCGGCTGCGTGTCGCCGGAACCGTCGAACTCGGCGGCCTTGCCGCGCCGCCCAATCCGCGCCGGCTGGCGCTGCTTGATCGCGGTGTCAGGCAGTTCTTTCCACAACTCGGCAAGCCTTCTTCCGAATGGCTCGGCTTCCGGCCCTCACTCCCCGATTCGCGGCCGGTCATCGGCCGCTCGCGCGGCAGCGCAAGAGTGATTCATGCCTTCGGCCACGGCCATCTCGGCCTGACGCTGGCGCCGATCACGGCGCGCCTGATCGCCGACCTCATTGCCGGACGTGGCGATCTCGCGCGCATAGCTCCCTTTGCGGTGGACAGGTTCGGCGCCTGAAGGCAACGTCGCTCGGGTTTGGAGGTGGGAGAGTGAATTTTCTGCCTTGGCAATGGCATGATAGGCAAGGGGATTGATTGATCGCCAGTCGTCGTCGCTGGAGCCTGGAAAGTGCTTGCTGTCGCTGCGACACGCCCGCTTTGAACGTCGCGGCTGTAGGCCGCCAGAGCAGCCTCATGTGATAACAATGACCCTCACGACGGATAGCACACTGAGTTCCGTCGAGAGTGTTTCCTGCATGGGAATCCGCGTCCACATGGATGATGGAGAAGCGAAGGAAAAAACATGCTCTCGCTGGGGCAGCGCCAGGCGTTCACACCGTCACTGTGATGCCGCCGTCCACATAGAGCGTGTGGCCGTTGACGAATGAAGAGGCGTCGCTGGCAAGAAACACTGCAGCCCCGATGAGTTCTTCAACATTACCCCATCGACCGGCCGGCGTGCGCCCTTCCAGCCACGTGGAGAACTCGCGGTCCCGAACGAGTGCCTCGTTGAGCGGCGTCTTGAAATAGCCTGGCGCGATGGCATTGACCTGCAAACCATGCTTTGCCCAATCCGCACACATGCCTCTGGTTAGATTTCTAACCGCCCCTTTTGTCGCCGTGTAGGGCGCGATGCCCGGACGAGCCAATTCGCTCTGAACAGAGCCGATGTTGATGATCTTCCCGCGGCCGCGGCTAATCATGCCTTTGGCCACGGCTTTGCTCATATAGAAAATGCTGGAAAGATTGGTTCGAAGAAGATCGTCCCACTTGTATTCCGGAAAATTCTCCAATGCTGATCGATGCTGCATACCGGCATTGTTGATAAGAATGTCGATCGGACCGATCGAGGTCTCAACCCACTCGACCCCTCGTTGCGCCGACAGGGCGTCTGTGACGTCGAAGGCTGCGACCTCTACCGACAGACCTTTTTTGACCAGATCGGTGGCGGCTTCCTTCAACAGCTGTTCACGGCGACCGTTCAGGACAACCAGGGCACCACACTCGGCCAGACCACGGGCAAGCGCCAGGCCAATGCCCTGGCCCGAGCCCGTAATCAGGGCAACCTTACCGTTGAGGTCGAAAAGCCATCGCATCTGCATTTCGATTAGGAAGCGTAAGACACTGGCGTCGCGTGCCAGCCGTCCTTCCGCTTGTCCCAAAAGGCTGTTCTCAGCCGCGCGGAAATCGGACCCGGCCGGTCGTTCCCCAGGATCCTTTTTCCCAGGCGGCTCACCGGCATGATGCCGCCGGCGGTTGTCGAGAAAAAGATTTCGTCGGCAGCTTCGAATTCGCTACGCGAGATATCCCGGACCTCACAGCGAATTCCAAATTCGTCGCAGAGTTCCAGGACTGTTCTTCGAGTGATGCCTTCGAGCGCACCGTGTTTCGGCGTGATGACCTTGCCATCGATGACGGCGAAGACATTGAAGCCCGGTCCTTCCGTCACGTTTCCATCGCGATCCAGTAAAATGCAGGTCTCGGCGCCTTGATCGTGCGCCTCGAAATTCCCGCGTGTCAGGTCGCCCCAGTGGAAATTCTTGATCGTCGGGTCGACTGATTCCGGCGCAATCCGTTGGGGCGACGCGATCATTGCGTGCACGCCGCGTTCCTGCTGCTCTGGGGTGAACACCCACACCCAAGGCATGACATGGCAAATCAAATAGCTGCGGCCGTTTATGGGATGAAGGGGCACGCCGCGCGGCGGGCGGGAGCGGACACAGTCCATCGCCACATAGGCCTCGCGCAAGCCGGTGCGCCGCACCAGTTCGGCGAGAATATTCTTGATCTCTTCGTCGCTTTCCTTCGGGTTCATCCGCAACTTCGTCATCGAGGTGCGAAAGCGTTTGACATGATCGTCAAGCCGGAAGAATGCGCCGTAGTAGACGCCCGCGACATCATAGGTAACGTCGGACCGGCGGTAACCCCACTCGGTGATGCCGAGCTTGGCATCCTTGAGAGGCATGAATTCACCATCAATGTAGGCCGCGCCAGCGGACCAATCGACGTCTGTCATCGTAGTTCTCCTTGATCTGAATCGTGCCCGCTGTCGGGCAGCCTGACAAAAAAATCCGGGCTAAACGGCCACCGCCAGTTCGCTCCGGCCGGCGCGCAGGATGCGTGTTTGGACGATGTCCAATTCAAGATTGTCGTCTTCGGGAGACCCCTTGACGGCTACTCCGTAGATGTCTCGTGCGCGCTGCACGCTGATCCACCCTTCGGCGAGATCGTGTAGCACCCGCGCCGCATCGCGTTCCCGGGGCGAGCCATATCCACCGCCGCCTGCGGAGTGAGAGACCATGCGCTCACCCGGCTGCAGAGTGACCCCGTAGCAGGGGGGAAGATCGACGACCGAACCATCAGCCTTGCGCATTGCCGCCCTGGACACACCGCCGGCGCCACCGCCGCGGGCGCCTGCGGCAGGCGTGATGGTACCATCGGCGGTGTAGAGGACGGTCAGGGAGTTTCCGCCCCACGGGCCGTACTCGCTATAGACCGACGGCGCGCCGCGAAACGTGCCTGCCCCCTCGGTGTCGCCGAGGATATGGCGATCCTGGATGATGATTGGATGATGGAGCTCGTCGACTTCAACGCTGTCGATATGGCACATCCCCGCATTGCCGGCATGGATCATGGTGAGGAAGCCGTCGGTGACCGGCGTGCCGGCGCCACCACTGATGCCGATATGGACCTGATTGATGAAGGGCTCGTCATTGTTGTAGGGATCGCGCCCGGAGATGACGCCCATTCCTGGCGGTTGGATCGGGCCGGTCGTTGCTTGCCCGAAGCCAGCCGAAAGCTCGGCGATCGCCCGCTGCACCGGATTGGTGACGTGGTCGGCGAGATTGGTGGTCGCCACCGAGCACGAGGCCGGATGCCTCGGTATGCCGACACAACAATTTTCGCGAACCCGAATCTCAATGCGTCGAAAGCTGCCCGCATTGGCGGTAACATGATGATCGAGTATGCCGTTGAAAATCCCGATCATCGCCGCGCTCTTGGCGGTTGCCTCCGTGAGATTGAGGCCGCAGGGCTGGCAATCGGGATTGTCGCGCAGATCGACGATGATCCTGGCCTGGGCCGTATCGACTTCAACGTCCACCTTGACGGGAATGCCGTGCGGGATGCCGGGGAAGGGGTCGTGAGCGGACTCCAGGACGACACGTCCCGAAGACAACCTCCTGATTGCCTCGATCATCTTTTGTTCGGAATAGTCGAACCAGCGGGCGGCGTAGCCCTCAAGCATGTGCCAGCCGATCTCGCGGCCAAGGTTGAGCAGTTCGCGCTCGCCGATGCGGACGGATCCAAGGCTCGCAAGGAAATCACCCCACCATTGGTCCGGGACCCGGATACGGGCCTGGCACATGCGCACGATGTCGTGGTTGGTCTCGTAGTCTTCCTGAATCTTCGTCGCCGAAAAGATCAGCGCGCCCTCTTCGTACAAATCCTTGACGTCAGCGAGATAGCTGGATGGACGGGAATTGCCGCAGTCCGCCTGATGTGCCTTGGCCAGGACGAAGAAGCGCAGGATGCCCTCATCGTCGATGACCGGGACGATCATGCAGTGGTCGGCCGCGTGCGAGTTTCCCTCATACGGGCTGTTGTGGAGGAAGCAGTCGCCGCGCTTGAGCACCGGATGGTGCTTGAGCACCGCCTGGCACATCAAATCAGGGCCGATGAGCGTGTGGTTCGGCAAGCTCTCCGCCGCCGCCAGCAGCTTGCAGTCGGCGGTCAGAACGACACACGAGAAATCATGGGCCGTGTTGAGGATCCCGGAGCGGGCGGTTCGGAAAAGAGTGTTCTGCATCTTGCGGGCGATGGTTTCCATGCGGCTGGAAATCATCGCCATCTGAACGCCGTCCGGCGCCTTCTTCAAAATTTGCTCAGACATGGGAAAGCGCCTCCTTAGAATGTCACACGCAGGCCACCGCTGGCCGTGCGTTCTGCGACTGTGCCCGGATCGACCACGACGGTCGTGAACGATGATTCGATGATGGCGGGGCCGGCAACTGGTTCGCCCGGCTGCATGGCTTCGTAGCGATGAACCGAGACGTCGCTCCAGCCGAGTTCGGAGAAGTAGACCGGTCGCCTTGCGCGACCACCGGCAAAATCGCCTTCGGGGGGGATCGTGCCGGCGGCCCGATCGGTCAGTCTGCATCTGACCTTGGCGCGCCATGTCACGAATTCGACATTGGAATTGCGATCGCTGATCTCGAAAATACGCTGGTGGGTGTCATGGAAGGCATCCGAGACCTGCTTCAAATCGCCGTCGCTCTTCACCTGATCAAGCGGGAGAGGAACGTCGATTTCCCAGATCTGATGCGGATACCGCGCCTCTACGGAATACTCGATGTGGTAGTCGAGAGCCCCGGCGCCGGGCCCTTCCGCGAACTCAAGGCATCGCTTCCTCAGCTCTGCCAGAACCTCGTTGATCTTGTCGCCCGCAAATCTGTCGCTGGTCGTAAATTGCAGTTGCGCATAGTCCGACGAAAGCTCCGACATCAAGGCCCCGGCCGCGCTCATGACCGCACCTGCTTCGGGGATGAGGACACCAGCGCATTGAAGGCGCCTGGCAACTGCGACCGCATTAAGTCCGGCGGCACCGCCGCCGCCGATCATGACGGCCGAGGTGGGATCGATACCCTGATTGACCGTGATCTCCTCGATCGCTCCGACCATCTTTTCGGTTGAAAGCCTCAATACAGCGGCAGCGGCTTCCTCAACCTTGATGCCGAGCGGTTCGGCGACTTTCAGACGCAATTGCCGGGTCGCGCCCTCCCGGTCGAGGACCATGGCGCCGCCCAGGAAGAAGTCCGGGTCGATATAGCCCAGGATCAAGGCGCAGTCCGTGACGGTGGGCTCGGTTCCTCTGCGGCCGTAAGCGACCGGCCCCGGCGTCGAGCCCGCGCTCTGCGGACCGACCTGCAGAATTCCGCCATTGTCGACCCATGCGATCGAGCCACCTCCGGCGCCGATGCTCTTGATATCGACAGATGGAAAGCCGGTCATATGGCCGCGCGTGCGCTGGCCAATCCATGTTTCGCGGCTCCAGGGGATGCGCCCGTCACGCACCAGGCTGACGTCAAAGGTTGTTCCACCCGTGTCCGCGACAATCGCGATGGCGTTGCCAAAATCGCGCTCTGCGTAGTAGCGGCCGGCGACGGGCGCCATCGCCGGTCCAGAATTGATCGAGTGGATTGGAGCGCGTGCAACTGCCGAGGCATCCATGATGCCGCCACTTGAGGTAACCATCAGTGTCCGGCCGTTGAAACCGGCGTCCTGCAGCCGGTTGGTCAAGCCATCGAGATACTTGAACATCAGCGGCTTCAGCGATGCATCGATGACGGTCGCGGAAGCTCGGCGATATTCGCGCAGGGTTGGATTGAGCTGGTGCGAGAGCGTGTATGGAACGTCAGGCAGATGCTCCTTCAGCAGGTCTCCGATACGTCGCTCGTGAGCCGAGTTGACGACAGACCACAGAAGGCAAACGCCAACCGCTTCAATTTTCAGAGCCTCCAGTTTTTTGATTGTCGTGATGAAGTCGGCTTCGTTCAAATCCTCGACGATGTTGCCGCGCGCATCGACGCGCTCATTGACTTCGAACGTATATCGCCGAGGCACATAGGGCTCAGGGTAGGCGACCGTGAAGTTGAACGGTTCAATACGCCCGCCCTCGCGCATGACCAGGATATCGCGATGACCTTTGGTCGTGATGAAGGCTGTTTTCGCCGTCTTGCCGGTGATGATCGCATTGATGGCCCGGGTGGTGCCGTGCACGAACATGGCGCCGCGGCTGAGGAAATCCCCGAGGCCTAGTCGATAGTGCCTAGCTGCGAGATCCAAGGCATCGAGCACGCCGCGCACCGGGTCGTCAGGTGTCGTCGACGCTTTGAACAGCCTGATCTCGTTGCCATCTTCAACGACGAGGTCGGTGAAAGTACCACCGGTGTCGCACGCCATCCTGATATGATTTGCGCTGGGTTTGATCTCGGTGGCGTGGGTATCCATAAGGCAAGCCTCTTTCGTGCCGGCGCGGATGCATCCGGCCGGATATTCTGGGGTTGTTGGAAGAAGGGCGCTGTTTGGGACTGCTATTCCAAGTGTCGTTTGCCGACACGCGTGGCGGCATCTTCCTGTGGCGGCGCACATGTGTCTCGAATGACGAGTTCGGGCAGGAAGACCGTGTCGGAGCCGGCGTTGGCCGGCGCCGCATTCGGTTTGAGAACACGCTCGACGGCTGCGCTGGCCATCGCCTCGATAGGCTGACGTATGGTCGTCAGTGCGGGAAATGAGAGCTGGCTGATCCAGGCATCGTCCACGCCAATAATCGACATGTCCTTTGGAACGGCAATGCCGGCGGAACGGAAAGTCGCAAGCAACCCCAGCGCGATCATGTCGTTGAACGCGATAATGGCTGTGGGCCTGGGCGACAGCGCCGCCACATCGGAAGCGGCATCGCGACCGACCTCGACCATCTGGGCGTCTGCGACATCAAGTGCGCTCTGGTGACGCTCGAGCACCACTGCCTGGCTGTCATCGAGCTCGTGATCTCTCATCGCTTTCTTGAAGCCGGACAACCTCATCACCCGGCTGTGGGTGATGAGGGGATCCGTGACATACGCAATCCGCCGATGACCGAGAGCAAACAGATGTTCCACGGCAATCCCGATTGCAGCCTCGTGATCGAGATTGACCGTATCGAGCCGAGCAAGCTTCAAATCGAGCCTGTTGGCGTCCACGGCCACGATCGAGAGGTCGCTCCAGGCCGAGTAATAACCCCGCCTGGTGTTCAGGGGCGCGATCGTGATGAGGTCCGCAACGCCTACGGCGGCCAGATTGTCGAGAAACTCCTTCTCGAGCTTCGGATCGCGCATGGTGTTGCACAGGTGAACCCGGTAACCCGCCTTCACTGCGGCCTGCTCGATCGAGAACACCATCTGCCCGTTGAAGGGATTAACGATGCTCGGCACGACAAGGGCGATTACACGGGCCTTACCGGTCTTTAATTGGCGCGCTGCCTGGTTCGGTCGGAAATCAAGCTCAGCAATTGCCGTCGCAATGCGCGTCCTGGTCTCCGTCCCGAGCCGGTGGAATCGATTGTTCATGTAGTTCGAGACGCTGCTCACGGATACGCTCGCCGCTTTCGCGACGTCCTGAATGGTGGCGCGGTCCGCGGCATCTGTGGGCGATCCACTTTTCGGCGGCATGTCGTTCAAATCTCCCAAGGTCCCAGAGACCCTCATTCTACAACTCCCGCAGGAGAACAAAACCTCGATGGTCGCGAGTCCAGCTCCGCCGTTGTGCGGTCGAGCAAGTTGGTAAAACGGTACACTAAAAATTCTCCCTGTCAATCGATCGCCGATCTGGCGACGTCGCCTATCATGTCGTCGATATCCCGGGTTTTGGCGAGATAGCTCGACTCTGATGAAGGCAAACACGTCAAATGGGAGTTGACAGGTGAAAAAAAGCAGGTGTATCGTTTTACCAACTGTAGCAAGCCGAAGAGCTTCGCAGCAGGCTTAACGGCGCTGAACACGTCTCGCTTGGGGCAACGCCACGCCTGAAACTTGCACGATCGTTTTCTTGTGATGCTGCCGCTAGTCCGACGGGTACCGGGGCGAAGTCGGCAATACAAAGCTTTCCATCATCAAAAAACCGACGGAGACGGAACATGAAAAAGTTTTTGCTGGCCGCCGCATGTCTAACGTTGCTCGGCGTCCCTGCTCAGGCCGAAACAATCGGCTTCAGCATGCAGCGGTTCGACGACAATTTTCTCGCGATTCTTCGCAGTGGCCTGGAGGCGCACGCCAAAGACCTTGGGAACGTGACGTTGCTGATCGAGGATGCGCAGGGCGATATCGCCCGGCAGCAAAGCCAGATCGAAAACTTCATTGCCGCCAAGGTCGACGGCATGATCGTGATCCCGGTAGAGGCCGATGCCGGCGTCGCAATGTCCAAGACCGCCGACAAGGCCGGAATTCCCCTGGTCTTCGCCAACAATCAGCCTTCCAACGTCGATCAGCTGCCGGAGAAGCAGGCTTTCGTCGGCTCTGACCAGATCCAGGCAGGCAGCCTGGAGGCGAAAGAGGTGTGTCGCCTGCTGGGCGGCAAGGGCAAAGCCGTCATTCTGATGGGCGAACTCGGAACCCTGGTTGCGCGTGGCCGCACCGAGGCGGTGCACGAGGTCTTCAAGTCCGATGACTGCAAGGGCATCGAGATCGTCGAAGAGCAGACGGCCACCTGGTCACGCACGCAGGCGCTCGACCTGACCACAAACTGGCTGTCGGCGGGTCTCAACTTCAATGCCGTCATCGCAAACAACGACGAGATGGCGCTGGGTGCGCTTCAGGCCATCAAGGCAAGTGGCGGATCAACCGGCGACTACGTCGTTGCCGGCATCGATGCAACGCAGGACGCCTTGACAGCCATGAAGTCAGGCGACCTCAAGGTGACCGTTTTCCAGGACGCGATCAGCCAGGGAAAAGGCGCGCTCGACACGGTTCTGAAGCTGGCCCGAGGCGAGAAGACCGACAAGAAGGTCTTCACCACGCTCGAACTCGTCACCAAGGACAATATGGACAAGTACCTGAAAAGGAACTGACCGCCAGCATCGCGCGCCGGTCATTGATCGGCGCGCGGACTGTTCCGTTCGATCTGGATTTGGGACGACTTCGATGCAGACCACAGTCGCCGCTACGCCAATCCCACCTGGTCTTGAGGACAAGCGTCAGCCCTGCCTGCTGAGCGTGACCGGAATCAGCAAGTCGTTTCCGGGCGTGGTGGCTCTCGACGACGTGAGCTTTCAACTCAGGCGGGGTACCGTCCATGCGCTGATGGGCGAGAACGGCGCCGGCAAATCCACGCTGATGAAAATCCTGGCGGGGATATACCAACCCGATGCAGGAGAAATCTTCCTCGACGGCATTTCCGCCCAGTTCAAGACCCCGCTCGACGCGCTGACACAGGGTGTCGGGATGATCCATCAGGAATTGAACCTGATGCCCTCGATGACGGTCGCGGAGAACATCTGGATCGGCCGAGAGCCACGCAATCGATTTGGGATCGTCGATCATCGGCGCATGAATCGCCTATCGCGCGATCTTCTCGCGGAGCTGAAGATCAGCCTGGATCCGGAGGCGGAAGTTCGCCATCTGTCGATTGCCAGCAGGCAGATGGTGGAAATCGCCAAGGCGGTTTCCTATCGCTCGCGTGTCCTGATCATGGATGAGCCCACCTCGGCACTGACAGAGCGCGAGTCGGCCCATCTCTTCGAGATAATCGGGGATTTGAGAAAGCAGGGCATCGGCATCGTCTACATCTCGCACAAGATGCACGAGATCTTCGAAATATCGGACGAGATCTCCGTTTTTCGTGACGGCAAATATATCGGCACCCATGCGGCAGCAGCCACCAGCCGGGACGAGATCATCCACATGATGGTCGGCAGAGACATCTCGACGCTGTTTCCGAAAGAGAACGTGCCGACCGATGATGTCTTGCTTTCGGTTCGGGACCTGACTTTGCGCGGCGTCTTCTCGGGCGTCTCTTTCGATCTGCGGGCGGGCGAGATATTGGGCCTCGCCGGTCTGATTGGGTCGGGGCGGTCCAATGTTGCCGAAACCATCTTCGGGGTGACACCCGCCACCAGCGGCGAGATACGGATAAGGGGGCAACGCGTCGATCTGAGATCGCCACGCGATGCGATCGCCAACGGAATGGCCTTCCTGACAGAAGACAGAAAACAAAGCGGCTGTTTTCTCGTCCTGGACATTCTCGAGAACATGCAGATTGCCGCTCTTCAAAGCCAATTCGTCAATGCCGGTTTCGTGCACGGCAAGGCGATTGCCGCGGCATGCCGCGAGATGAGCAGGACGTTGCGCGTCAAAAGCTCAGGTATCCACACCACGGTCGAAAATCTCTCCGGCGGCAACCAGCAGAAGGTGCTGATCGGACGCTGGCTTTTGACCAGACCGGGCATCCTCATCCTCGACGAGCCGACACGCGGCATCGACGTTGCCGCCAAGGCCGAGATCCACGCTCTGGTCTCAGCGCTCGCCAGCGCGGGCGCCGGCGTCATTCTGATTTCCTCGGAGATGCCGGAGATCCTCGGAATGAGTGACCGCATCATGGTGATGCATGAAGGCAAGATCACCGGCGTTCTGTACCGCGATGAGGCGACGCAGGTCAAAATAATGGAACTCGCTTCGAAGTAGGCGAGGAAAGAGGAACTGTACGATGGGAAAAGACACAACAGCCGCCGCCATGCCTGAGTACCGTGGCGGCCTTGGCGGTTGGCGAAAACCTCAGGAGCTCAATATCTTCCTGGTCCTGGTGGGGATCGTTGTCCTCTGCGAGGTGTGCGGCTGGCTGTTGATCGGGCAGAGTTTCGTCTGGAATCCGCAGCGCCTCACGATCACCATCCTCCAGGTGTCCGTGGTCGGGATTATCGCAATCGGCGTGACGCAGGTCATCATCACCGGCGGCATCGACCTTTCTTCGGGGTCCGTCGTGGCGGCAAGTGCGATGCTGGCGGCTGGGTTTGCCCAATCCGCGGAATGGTCGAAAGCGCTTTATCCTTCGTTGACCGATCTGCCGGCCATCGTCCCGATCGGCGTTGGTGTCCTGGTCGGTTTGATTGCAGGGATAACCAACGGTGTTTTTGTCGCCTATGCCCGGATCCCGCCGTTCATCGCAACGCTCGGCATGATGGTTTCAGCTCGGGGCATTTCGAAATGGTATACAAAAGGCCAGCCCATTTCGGGGCTGACCGATCAATTCACCGCCATTGGCTCGGCTGCATGGCCGGTGTTCGTCTTCATAGTCGTCGCCATAATCTTCCATGTTGCGCTTCGCTACACCCGCTACGGCATGTACACCTATGCCATCGGCGCGAACGTCCAGGCAGCGCGGGTCTCCGGCATAGATGTCGAAAGGCATCTGGTTAAGGTCTACGCGATCGCCGGAATGCTTGCCGGTCTCGCCGGCATCGTCACCGCGGCGCGCGCGCAGACGGCTCAGTCCGGCATGGGATACATGTATGAGCTCGATGCGATTGCCGCAGCCGTGATCGGCGGAACGTCGCTTGCCGGCGGGGTGGGCCGGATAGGGGGCACCGTAATCGGCGTGGTGATCCTGGGCGTGATGTCGTCAGGCTTCACGTTTCTGCGGGTCGACGCCTACTACCAGGAAATCGTCAAGGGCCTGATCATCGTCACGGCCGTGACCATTGATGTCTACCGGAATCGGCAGAAACGCTCCTAGATCGAGCCCGCTCGCGGGCGCCTACTCCAAAACAATAAAAGCCGCCAGATAAAAATCACAAAGGCAGGAATGTTTCCGCAAGCGCAAGAAGACTTCAGGTCAATTCTGAAAATTCCATCGATGGAGATCGAAAATGCAAATAAGAGCACTGCACAGCTTGACATTGCAGCATTTTGACTTCGGCGCACTCGCCGAATGCGTATCTCAAAGGTGGCGATATCTGGCCAGGGTTCACGACTTTGCTCGTCGCCTTGTTGACAAACATGGGGCGGGCCGTGCGTCGGATCTTACAAAAGGGGCCGCCGCCAGAGCGTCGGGGAGGCGCGGGGCGATCCTGCGGGCCATTGCCGAGTCAGTGAACGATCTGACGCGGTTGGACATTTTCTACCATTGACTGGACGGTTCGAGCTTACGGCAAAAACCGCCCACAGTCGCTCACCACGCAACGATCAACTCAGCCGATCGGGTGCAGTTCTATGGCCAACCAAACCGCATCGGTGTCGGCGAAATAGCGATGCCATGGATATTTCCACTGGTTCGTTCCGCTGACCCGGCAAAACGCCTCATGGGTAAAGCCCGGCGCCATGAGGACATCTTGATAAAGCGTCGCCTGGTCGTTCTGCCGGAATTTCTGCATGCGGCCGGTTCCGAATATCTGCGTGTGGATCTCCAGGAAGGGATGGTTTGTCGTGAATGAAGCAGTCGGTTTCAGCAGGTGACCACCAGAGGTTCAGTTTGAGCACGAAGCGCTGCATTTGCCGTTCCACGGCGACCTCGCCTGTAAAGAACAGCGGGTCGAGCTCGACTTCGCCGATCGTGTCCTGCGGCGAGATGAAGAGCGGGGTCTGGCGCGGGAAAGACCGGATGCGGTTGCCGAGCCAGTCCCAGCCGCGGAACATGACGCCGCCCAGGTCGACTGTCTTGCAAACTTTCAGGACAGCGATCCGGCCGCTCTGTTCGATCGTCGCTTTCGACAGCATAGCCGAGCGCCACGGCGCAATTGAAGTCTTGATCGCATCGTCGATGATCAGCCGGTCGCTCGACAGGTTGACGACGATGCTGCTTTCGACGTGCAGGCCGGCGCCATTTTCGAAGAAATCGGCGGCGACGAAATCGTCCGCGAAATTCAGAGATCGATGCTGCAGCAGGCCGGTGCCCCGATGAACACTCATATCGTTCCTCCACCCATCGCGACCGTAGGGCGATGCCGTCCTGCGACCGCTGTCGCCATGTCACATCGACTGACGATCAAAAGGACAGAAAGGGCGGGCTTCAGCAATTTCGCAGACGCCCTTCGATCAGCGCGATCTGACGCAATGCCTGCGTCACTGGCTGGCATTGCCCTGTCAGCGGCAATGGTCGAGCCGTCGATCCAACAGCGGGCAGAGGGTCTGGCGCCGAAATTTCAACGGCCGATTTGGTTTCGCTTCGCAAGCCCGGCGCCATCGCAGAACGGGCGGCAGCATAAGCTGACAGCATTTTACGCACTGGCAGCTTCAGCTTGCGTCACATTAGACATCATTGAGAAATTGCGAGTTGGCTGTCGGCGAAGTCATATCGCAGGACAATCAGCCGATCCGGACCGACCTCCCAGAGGAGTGGTCGTGCATACCGGAGGCAAGCCAGAAAAGAGCGGAGCAAATGCATGCCGGCGCACGAAGACGTGCGACGGCCGACCGCTGACGAGGGGAGTTCTGCAGACATGAAGCTTACTGGCGGCCAGGTCATCGCGACCGCATTGAAGAAGTACGGCATCAAATACGTGGCAGCCATCCCGGGGCATGGATGCTGGGCGATGCTCGATGCCTTCCTGCAGAAGGGCAGCGAAATCCCGGTCATCCAGGTGATGCATGAGCAATGCGCCGTCCACATGGCCGATGGATACTGGCGCGCCTCGGGCAAGCCGATGGCGGCGATGACTTCGATTGGACCCGGTGCCGCTAACACCATCATCGGCCTGGCGACAGCCTACGCCGACTCGACGGCGGTGCCGCTCTTCACCGGCGGGCCGGCGACGCATATGCGCGGCCACGGGGTCATGCAGGAGCTCGATCGCCACCGCACCAATTTCTTCCCGCAGATCGCCAGCGGCGCCGTCAAACGATCTTTCGAAGCTGGTCGCGTCGATGAATTGCCCTTCATCATGCATCGCGCCTTCAACGCCATGCTCAGCGGTCGTCCGGGTCCGGTGCATGTCGAAGTGCCGATGGATATCCAGTCGCAGGCAGCCGAGGTGGACATCCACGACCTAGATCTCAGGATGGCGATGGGCCGCGCCCGACCTGACCAGCGGGCAGTCGAGGCCGCCGCCGCGGCGTTGCTTGCGGCAGAGCGTCCGGTGATCGTGGTTGGCGGCGGTGCCATCACGGCGGAAGCAGCACCGGAAGTGAGGAAGTTGGCCGAAAAGACCGGCGCCGTGGTTGTCACGACCTGGAACGGCAAGAGTGCCTTCCCGGAAGATCATGTGCTTTTCGCAGGAGCGGTAGGCCAGACGGGAACTTCGGCCGGCAACAATATCGCTGCCGGGGCGGACCTCGTTGTTTCCGTCGGCTGCCGCTTCACCGATTGGTCCGCGTCCAGCTGGCGCAAAGGCGTCAGTTTCTCGATCCCGCCGGCGAAGCTTGTCCACATCGACATCGACCATCAGGAGATCGGCAAGAATTACCCGACTGCGGTCGGGCTTGTCGCCGACGCCAAGATGGCGCTTGCCGATATCATCGATGCCATTTCGTCCGAGCAGTCAAAGAAGACGCTTGCCCGGCGGGAAGCATTCCACAATGCGGTCGCTCGTGAGAAGGCCGATTGGGAAACGCAGCTCGCCGTACGTCGCGACAGCAACCAGTTCCCTTTCACGACGCAGCGTCCGCTGAAGGAACTTCGCGAAATCATGGGTCGCGAGGACATTCTTCTGGTCGGCTCAGGCAACACGCAAGGCGTCGTCAAACAGACCTATCCGGTTTACGAGCCACGCACGCACATCACCTCCGGCAGCTACTCCTCGATGGGTTGGGCGCTGCCTGCTGCCCTCGGCGCCAAGCTCGCCTGCCCGGACCAAAAGGTCTGCGTCATCCTCGGTGACGGCGACTTCATGATGTCGATGCAAGAGATGGCGGTGGCAGCGATGCACAACATCCCGATCGTCATCGTCGTACAAAACAATTCCGGCTACATGTCGATCCGCGGCGGACAGCGCAAGATCCTCGGCCGCCATGTCGCCAGCGAATTCAATATGGGCAATGGCGGCGCCTACTCGCCGCAATTCGCTGAAATTGCCAAGAGCTTCGGCATCGACTCCTGGCGCGTCGAGAGCGCCGACAAGCTGAAGCCGGCCCTCGAAGCTGCATTTTCCTGCGGCGGCCCAGCGCTCGTCGAAGTGCCGACGGCGCGCGATGCGGCAGGCGCTTTCGTCCCAGGCTGGTGGGACTTCCCGATCCCCGCCTATCACGACGAAGGTCAGGACGACTATTGGCGAGAACGTGCGCAAGAGCAGCATCTTTGACCGCATGGTCAGGGCAGCAGCTACAATACCGCCACCAAACCTGAGAGGCGCAAGAGCCACGTGACGACGAATAGCCCCCGAGCAACGATCACAGAAATTTTGACCGGCTGGCCCTCGAAATCCTGGCTGGTGTTGCTGCCGACTTTGCTGGTCACGTTGCTGGTCGTCTACGGCTACATCCTGTGGACGGTCGTCGTTTCCCTGACCTCGTCGCGCTTCTTCCCCAAGTACGATTTCGTCGGCATCGAGCAATACGCAAAATTGTGGAAGGCTGATCGCTGGCAGATCGCGGTCGACAATCTTTGGATCTTCGCATCGCTCTTCATCGGCCTTTCAGTTGTTGCCGGCCTGGTGCTTGCGATCTTCCTTGACCAGAAAGTGCGGCTCGAGAACGTCATCCGCAGCATATACCTCTACCCGATGGCGATCTCCTTCATCGTCACCGGCATCGCCTGGAAATGGATACTCAACCCTGGCCTCGGCATCCAGAAACTGGTGCGCGATATGGGCTATGTCGATTTCAAGTTCGACTGGCTGATCGACCCGAAGATGGCCATCTACACCATAGTGCTTGCCGCCTTCTGGCAGTCCTGTGGTTTCGTCATGGCGATTTTCCTGGCGGGCCTGAGAGGTGTCGACGCGGAGCTCTTCAAGGCAGCTCGCATCGACGGCGCTGGCCTACCGAGAATCTACTGGTCGATCGTTCTGCCGATGCTGCGCCCGGTCTTCTTCAGCGTCATCGTCATCCTGCTCTACCAGGCGCTACGCTCGTTCGACCTCATCGTGTCTCTGACGAATGGCGGTCCGGGGTTCTCCAGCGATCTGCCGACGACCTTCATGTACCAATACACTTTTGGACGTGGCCAGCTCGCTCAAGGCGCCGCAAGCGCGGTGATGATCACGATGACGGTGATCGCCATCATTGTCCCTTACCTCTATTCGGAAATACGCCATGAACGCCGCAACGCTCGCTAGCCCGGTGCCGCGTTCGGCGGCGCGTATCGATGTCGCACGAGTCCTGGGATGGACCGCGGTCTACTTCACCCTTCTCATCTTCGTTCTGTTCTTTGTCGGGCCATTGTTCGTGATGATCACCACGTCGTTGAAATCGATGGAGGAGATACGTCTCGGCACTTTGGTCGGCATCCCGCGCCACCCAACCATTCAGCCCTGGATCGATGCGTGGTCGAACGCGTGCGTGGGAGTCGAATGCACCGGCCTCAGCCCATTCTTTCTCAACACCATCTACCTGGTCGTTCCGGCAACGCTCATTCCCACGGCAATCGGCGCACTCAACGGCTACGCCCTCACGCAGGTCAATTTTCGCGGGCAGAACATCGTCTATGCGATCATCTTGTTTGGCTGCTTTGCGCCCTACCAGGCAATTCTGATTCCGCTTGCTCAAACACTCGGCAAACTCGGCCTCGCCGGCACGATCAACGGCCTGATCCTTGCACACGTCGTCTATGGTCTGCCGTTTACGACGATGTTTTTCCGGAACTTCTTCATCTCTGTGCCAAGCGATCTCGCCAAGGCCGCCAGGATAGACGGCGCGGGTTTCTTTCAGACATTTCGCCACGTGATGCTGCCGATGTCGCTGCCGATCATGGTGGTGGTGATCATCTGGCAGTTCACCAGCATCTGGAACGACTTCCTGTTTGGCGTGGCTTTCACCTCGGGACGAAATGTCCCGATCATGGTGGCGCTCAACAACATCGTCTCGAGCAGCACCGGAGAGCGTCCGTACAACGTCGACATGGCTTCGGCCATGCTCGCCGCGTTGCCGACGCTCCTCGTCTATGTGTTCGCCGGAAAGTATTTCGTCCGCGGTCTGATGGCCGGATCTGTAAAGGGGTAGGGCCGTGGCACAACTCAACATCCGCAGTCTTCACAAGTCCTACGGCAACCTCCCGGTGCTCGAGAACATCGACATCGAGGCAAGGGACGGCGAATTCCTCGTATTGCTCGGCCCGTCGGGTTGCGGCAAGTCGACCCTGCTCGGCGCCATCGCAGGCCTCGAACCAATCAGCAGCGGCGACATTCTGATTGACGGGCGCTCGGTCGCCAGACTTGAGCCAAAGGATCGCGACATCGCCATGGTGTTCCAATCCTATGCGCTTTATCCGACGATGACGGTTCGCGATAATATCGCCTTCGGCATGAAAGTGCGCGGCGTGGCAAAGCCAGAGCGCGACAAGGCGATCGCCCGTGTCGCGGAGACGCTGCAGATCGGCGCTCTGCTTGACCGGAAGCCGGGTCAACTGTCGGGTGGTCAGCGGCAGCGTGTCGCAATGGGCCGCGCGCTCGTGCGCTCGCCCAAGATCTTCCTGTTTGACGAGCCGCTATCGAATCTGGACGCAAAGCTTCGCGTCGAAATGCGCGCCGAGATCAAGAAACTCTACCAGCGTCTCTCAGCGACAATCGTCTACGTGACGCACGACCAGGTCGAAGCGATGACGCTTGCGACCAAGATCGTGGTGATGAAATCGGGGGTGATACAGCAGATCGGCTCGCCCGACGAAATCTACGGCCGCCCCGCCAACACCTACGTCGCGGGGTTCATTGGCTCGCCGCCAATGAACCTGATCCCGGCTCGCATGCGTCGAAAGGATGGCCGTGTGCTGCTTGAAATCGAGGGCGCTGGCGACAAACCGATCCACCTTGCGATCTCGGGTCCTGCCAATCCATCTGCCGCCCCAGAGGGGACGGCGGTCATTGCGGGTATCCGCCCCGAGGCGATCTTTCTGCCGCACGAGAAAAATCATGAACACACCCAGAAAGTCGATGCGGTGGTCGACCTTGTCGAGCCAACGGGCTCCGACACTTTCGTCACGCTTACCCTTGGCGGCAACAAAGTCATTGCGCGGTGCCATCCGAAATCGGCGCTGAGGGCAGGCCGCGAAACCTTCCTGGTCGATATCGATGGCATCCAGATATTCGACGTCAACACAGGCATGCGCATCGAGCAGGCTGGAGAGGACGCGGGCATGCCACCGATCGACGTGACGCGGTTCGCGACCGGGTAGATCAATCCAGGGCCTTCGAGGCAACACGCCACAACCGACAATGAAAAAGGCGGCAGACGTTTCGGCGCGTCTGAGCCTTCGTGCACCAATGTCTGCCGAACAAGGAGCAACCATAATGAGCATCAAGGGGAAGCGGAAATATTTCGGGCCAGTTCTGCTGAGTGCAGCGGCCGTCGCGTCAATGGCAATCAGCATACCGGCCTACTCCGCCGAAAACGAAATCGAGGTCGTCCATCAATGGACCGCCGCGGGCGAAGCTGCGGCAATGAAGGTGTTGAAGGACGCTGTCGACGCGCAGGGTCTCAAGTGGGTGGACTCGCCGATCGCCGGCGCCGGCGGCAAGAACATGACACAGGCGCTGCAGGCGCGCTTCGCGGCCGGCAATCCGCCCGCCGCATCGCAGATGCCAGGTCAGTTCGTCTTGGAATATGCGCAAGCCGGTTCTCTCGGCGATCTGTCGGCAACCGCTGAGAAGGAAGGATGGGAAAAGCTCGTCGCTCCCGCTCTGCTCGACTACATGAAGGTCGATGGAAAGATCGTTGCGGTGCCGCTCAACCAGCGGCGCGAGAACATGCTCTGGATCAACAAGAAGGTTCTCGACCGGTTCGGCGGAAAGGTACCGGAAAGCTGGGACGAGTTCCTGACGCTTGCCGAGAAGATCAAGGCGGGTGGGATAATACCGCTGGCGCTGGGTGGTGACGACTGGCAGGAGGGCGAAATCTGGACAGACATCCTGATCGGCCAGGCCGGCGTCGACTTCTACAAGAAGGCAGTGATGGCGACCGACCACGCAGCCATCAAGAGCGACACGATGGTCAAGGTGTTCGACACCTTCCGCAAGGTGCTCGCCTATGCCGACCCCAACCGCGCCGGCACCGACTGGGCGATCGAGACGGGCAAGGTGATCAAGGGCGAAGCCGCAATGCAGTTCCAGGGTGACTGGGCAAATGGCGAGTTCGTCGCCGTCAACATGAAGCCTGGCGTTGACTATCTCTGCACGGCGGCGCCCGGACACGGCCACACGTACGTCTTTCTCACCGACTTCTTCGGCATGTTCAAGCAGCCGAATCCCGAAGCGCAGAGGAAGCAGGAAATTCTCGCCAGCGCGGCGATGTCGATCGAAGTTCAGGAAAACTTGAATCTCAAAGGTGGCTCTATTCCGGCCCGACTCGATGTACCGCGCGACCGGTTTAATGACTGCTCCAAACAGGCCTTTGTTGACCGTGAGGAAGGCATGAAAGACGGCACGCTCATTCCCTCGTTCGTCGAAAACAATGCGCTGCCGCGTGACATTCGTGCGCCGTATATGGACGTCATTACACAGTTCGCAAATACGCCCGACATGACCTCACAGCAGGCAGTCGACAAGCTTGTCGAAGGGTTGGGTTCCCTCTGACGCCCCTCGGACGCCGCCGTGCGAAAACCGGCGGCGTCGCTTCATACCAACTGGAAAGACGAGATGACCATGGCACGCCATTTGAAGCGAGCAGACGAGAACTTGCGCCCCGCTGTGTTCGAAGGCGAACTGCGCGCGACGGTCGAGGCGATCATCACCGACGTCGCAGAGCATGGTGACGCGGCGGTGCGGGCGCTCTCGGCGAAATTCGACAGCTGGGACCGTGAAGATTTTCGCCTGAGCGAGCAGGAGATCGAGGATTGCCTGTCCCAGCTTTCGATGGGTGAACTCAGCGATATCCGTTTTGCTCAAGCACAGGTGCGCAATTTTGCGGAGAAACAAAGGGCGTGTCTGCTCGACCTTGAGGTCGAAACGCTGCCGGGCGTTTTCCTCGGTCACAAGAACATACCGGTCGAGAATGTTGGCTGCTACGTACCGGGAGGCCGCTACCCATTGCTTGCTTCCGCACATATGTCGATCATCACGGCAAAGGTGGCGGGATGTCCGCGGGTGATCAGTTGCGCGCCGCCCTTTCGAGGCAAGCCGGCGCCGGCGATCGTGGCCGCACAGCATCTGGCGGGCGCCGACGTCATTTATTGTCTGGGTGGCGTGCAAGCCGTTGCGGCGATGGCCCTCGGCACCGAGACGATCGCCTCCGTCGATATGATCGTAGGCCCCGGTAACGCCTTTGTCGCGGAGGCCAAGCGGCAACTCTTCGGGCGGGTCGGCATCGATCTCTTCGCAGGCCCGACCGAGACGCTTTTGATCGCCGACGAAACCGTGGATGGCGAACTTTGCGCGACCGATCTGCTTGGCCAGGCCGAACATGGCGTCGATACCCCGGCGATTCTGATCACGAATTCCGAAAAACTCGCTCGAGACACGCTCAACGAGATCGATCGGTTGCTGGCCATCCTGCCGACGGCGGCGGTCGCGGCCAAGGCGTGGGCCAATCATGGGGAGGTCATTCTGTGCGAGGACGCAGTGGAAATGCTCCAGGTGGCCGACAGGATCGCCAGTGAGCACGTGCAGGTGATGACAAGGGATGACCGCTACTTCCAGGAGAATCTCACCAACTATGGCGCGCTGTTTCTCGGGCCGCGCACGACGGTCGCCTATGGCGACAAGGTGATCGGCACCAACCACACGCTGCCTACGAAGCTTGCGGCGCGCTACACTGGTGGGCTGTGGGTGGGCAAGTTCCTCAAGACCTGCACATTCCAGCGCATCGACACTGACGCTGCTTCCGCGGAAGTCGGAGCCTATTGCTCGCGTCTGTGCATGCTCGAAGGCTTCGTTGGTCACGCGGAACAGGCCAACATCCGTCTTCGGCGCTATGGCGGCTTGAATCTGCCCTATGGGACCGGCGCCCGGCGCTACGCCTAATTCGGAGAGGAAATCCGTTCTCACGCGTGGCGCTACTATTGTTTGGAGGGAGTATGGTCGATTTCATCGTGGTTGGAGGAGGGTCTGCCGGTTGCGTGGTGGCTTCCAGGCTCAGCGAGAATCCCGATGTTTCGGTGCTCTTGCTTGAACAAGGCCCCCGAGACAACAGCCCCTACATCCATATGCCGGTCACCTACTACAAGACCGCACAGGGCAATCTGCTGCAGCGCTTTGAGCAGGTCCGCAGCGAGGCGGACAAGCATCTTGGCGCTCAAACAATGGTCCAGCCCAGGGTTCTTGGTGGAGGCAGTTCCGTCAATGCCATGCTCTACATTCGAGGCGCGCCGGAC
Organism: Mesorhizobium sp. M0954; assembly: GCF_040319155.1. NCBI lineage: Bacteria > Pseudomonadati > Pseudomonadota > Alphaproteobacteria > Hyphomicrobiales > Phyllobacteriaceae > Mesorhizobium > Mesorhizobium sp. M0954. The sequence goes on from NZ_JAMYNR010000034.1 coordinate 35,790, forward strand.
GACTACGAACGCTGGGTGGAGCAAGGGGCCACGGGTTGGTCCTACAAGGAGGTCTTGCCGTTTTTCAAACGCTCCGAGGACAATGACCGGCTGTCCAACGAAGCTCATGGTGAGGGCGGCCCGCTGGGCGTCTCGGATCCCTGCTATGTCCACCCGCTGAGCCGTTCATGGCTGAAAGCCTGTCAGGAGGCTGGCCTTGCCTTCAATGCGGATTTCAACTCCGGGGAGCAGGCTGGATGTGGTTTCTATCAGCTGACAATTCGCAACGCCCGGCGCTCGAGTGCAGCCGTTGCCTTTCTGAAGCCGGCGCAGAGGCGATCAAATCTGAAGGTGCGAACAGATTGTCGCGTCTTGCGCATCGTCTTCAAACAGGGACGCGCCGTAGGGGTAGAGATAGCCGACGGGCAACGGACGTCGACTATCTATGCCGATCGTGAAGTCATCATATCCGCGGGAGCGATCAACTCACCCCACCTGCTGATGCTTTCCGGCGTCGGTCCCGCGGCGCATTTGCGATCCTGCGGTGTCGACGTGGTGCACGATTTGCCTGGTGTCGGACAAAATCTCTGTGATCATGTCGACATCTATATGACCTATCAACTGTCGGGACCCTACAGCTACGATCGCTACAAAAGCCCTCTGTGGCAGTCTTGGGCAGGCCTGGAGTATCTGCTTTTCCGACGCGGGCCGGTTACGTCGAACGTCATGGATTCGGGGGCGTTCTGGAGCTCGAGCCAATCCACCGATCGGCCGGATATTCAGTACATATTCCTGTGCGGCAGCGGCATAGAATCCGGCGCCCCGGTTCCTGGCGGGTTCGGCTGCACCTTGAACGCGACCCACATCCGACCGAAGTCCAGAGGATGGTTGGGGCTACGAAGTTCCGACCCCGCGCAGCCTCCGCATATCGTGCCCAACTATCTTTCCGAGCCTTCCGATCTCGGTTGCCTGGTCGAGGCAGTTCAACGCGGCCAAGAGATCATGTCCCAGAAGGCGCTCTCAAAATACATCGAACGTGAGCATATGCCGGGCAAGCAACTTATGACGAAAGCCGATTACGAGCAGTACATACGGCAGTATGCGCAGTCGTCCTTGCATCCCAGCGGCACCTGCAGAATGGGGACCGACGACCTCGCCGTCCTGGATCCGGAACTACGCGTCCGCGGCCTCGACGGCCTGCGCGTCATCGACGCTTCAGCGATGCCGTCCGTGGTGTCGGGCAACACGAATGCTCCGACAATAATGATCGGGGAACGAGGGGCGGACTTTATCTTGCGCTCATTGACCTGACACGCCGGTTGCTGCGCCTTTCTGCCACCATTCCATGAAGGCGGCGCGCCGGGAAACTTGATCTTTCGGATTCAAAAAAGGAGACAGACATGAACAATCAGACGAAGGGCCTCCCTGGACTGGCAGGGATCGATCACGCCGGTTTGGTGGTGCCGAACATGCAAGAGGCGATCGCCTTCTTTCGAGACATCATCGGATGCGAATTCATCTACTCCGGCGGATCGTTGAAGGACGACACCGGGAATTTCATGCAAGACAAAATGAATATCCACCCGCGCGCACACATGAAAGAGGTCGTCTTCATGCGCTGTGGCAATGGGAGCAACATTGAACTTTTCGATTTCGAGGCCCCTGATCAAAAGACAGTATTCCCCCGAAACAGCGACATTGGCGGCTATCATCTGTGCTTTTATGTGGATGATATCAACGCAGCCAGCGAACATCTCCGCAGCCATGGGGTTAAAGTCTACGACAAACCGGAGTTCGAAAAACACGGTCCCGGAGCGGGCGAGTCGTGGGTCTATTTCGAAGCGCCATGGGGCCTTCAAATGGAACTTATCAGCTATCCATCCGGCAAGGCCTATGAGGCAAATGCAGGAATGCGGCTGTGGAACCCGACACAATCTAGCCACTAGGTCCACCGCTATCTATCCGCCACCCCGATCCAAATCGGGTTCGATTGCCTCCCAAGGCGAAGTGCGCTCCGTAGTCCGGACAGCCCGGCTGCGGGGCGCATTTGTGTGTGCAGATGGGCGGGCGCAGAAGAACTGGGCGGCGACGAGTGCCCTCCGACTTGTCCACAAACTACTCCACGACCCAATCGCGGATTCAGTCAGTCAGATGGCTTGGATTGGGCGCACCCGAGCAAGTGTCGCCTTCAGACAAACGGGTCCGCGTCGACCCGTCGCCCCAGCATGAAGCAGTCGGAGACCAGTTGTAGCGGCGTTGAATCTACATCCGATTTCCCGGACTTCAACAGCTCGGCGAAATGGGCATAGATGCCTTCGTATTCCTGGGACGATGAACCGGCGAGAGTAACCTCGCCATTAACACGGAGTTGCGTCCCGCCGTTGCTCAGCTGAAGAGTCGTGCCTTCGTTGGTTTCGACGTCTATGTCCCAGGATGGTTCACCGGTTTGTTGCCAGTCGAGTTCGGCGGTCAAATCGGCGTCAATCCCAATGGGCGACTTGAAGCGAATGGAGGCAGCAATGGGTGTTGCCTTGTTCGACGGGATCATCAGGAGCGCATCGGCTACAAGGATCGGAACCGGCATGATTTTCGAGATGATGGAGAATGCGTTGATGCCAGGATCAAACACGCCGAACCCGCCTGGCTCCCAGATCCATTCTTGACCAGGGTGCCAGTAGCGGACGTCCTCCTTCCACGACACATGCAGACGGCGGACCGTCAAACCAGCAAGGAGGCGTTTTGCCTCGTCGACCGCCGCGTTGTGTTGCGAATGCCATGCTGTGAAGACAATGCGTTTGTGGGCGGCAGCATGGGCCAGCAGTGCCTCCAGTTCACCGATTGTCGATGTCGGCGGCCTCTCGAGAAGAAGGTGAAATCCGGCGTCGATTGCTCGGTGTGCGATATCGAAGCGCGGTTTCGGAGGCATACACAGCGTGACGGCATCGAGTTTGATCCCGCTTGCGACGAGTTCCGAAAAAGTCTTGAAGGTTTTCACATTTCCGTAAGAGCCGCGCGAACTGACTACCGCTGCGAGGTTGAAGTCAGCGTTCTTGGCAGCTACCGGCAGATGCTGATCCTGTGCGATCTTGCCCAGGCCTACAACGCAAATTTGAATTGTCACAAATCCTCCTTCCAAATGGCCGAGTTTTTCGTCGCCATCGTTTGCACCGCTGTTAAGGAATGCCAGATTGGAGCCTGATTGGGTCGCTCTTGCCGTTTCAACGAAACACCTCGTCCAGTCAGTGAGTGGGGCGTGGCGTCGGGTCGAACCCGTCGAGCCTTTTCTCAAGCTCAGACCGCCAGACCTGCGGCCAGAAGCACGTTTCGTGTCGATTCCGCAGACTTGCGCGCCACGTCCTCGACGCTCATTGACGTGAGCGTAGGCGAAAACACCTCGGGTCCGACCTGGTTGAGGCCGCCTGTGTCCGCCAGGATTCGCAGGATTTCGGCATTCGGGAATTCACCGTCGCCAGGAAACTGGCGGTCGTAGCAATTGTCTTTGATCGTCACCCCCTTCGGCAGCGCCAGAGGGCCATCGTTGACCTGCACGCAATGGATCATGTCGCCGGGGATCGTCTTGAGGAGCCCAATGTCGGAGCCTCCGCGCACGAAATGCCACACGTCGAACACCAGCCCGCCATTCGACGCGCCGGAATCACGGACGACATTCCATGCCATTTCCAGCGTTGGAACGCCCCACAGCGGGATGAATTCGAGATCACACTTCAGGCCATGCGCAGCCGCGCGGGCGCAGATCGCCACATAGTGCTCCGTGATCTCGTCTGTCGACATTGCATTCAACGGAAAGGTGGCGTTCAGGCTCGCATGGGTGCAGCCGAGCGCGTCGGTCAGGCGAAAAAACTGGTCCGGTGGCGTGTTAACTGTGGCGATGTAGGCCTCGTCCATATTATCCGGGCGCCAGATCCGCGGCCAGGTGTTCAACGGGTCGAGCCGGGTGATGCGCACACCATGATCCGCGGCCTCCGCGACGATGTCCGATGCCGGTTTGCCGCCCTCGATCAGTCTCTCGACGTCACGCGGCATGAGCGACAGCTCCTTGAAGCCGGCAAGTTGCGTCGCCCGGAATTTGTCCGTTAAAGACAGATGCGCTACGTTCGAGAACGGCATCATGTAGGAATTGACGGTTCTCGACATATGCGGCTCCGGCACGTCTGCGATGGTGCTTACCATCTGCACCCACCAACTGGCGTGGACGCGCGCGGCTGACAGGCATCGACGGCAGCTGACTTCACCCGCAAGCAGCGCTCAGCGCAATTTCGCAGGCGGCATGACACTTGAGCACTCTGACGCACTTCGCTTGAGCGGTGACGGTCAATCTCAAATGGAGTCTATCGTCGACGTTCCGGATGTAAGATAGGTGATCACTTCCTTGGGTATCGAAGCGTCGCTCGGTGAAAGCACCGTGGCACGGCGCAGGTCGCCTTTCCGAGTCTTCCGGTCTCCCACAAAATGCATGGCCACCTTTTGCGCAACCGGCTGTCGCACCATGCTCGCCGCGATTCCGCTGGTTACCCCGAACATGAACTTCTTCGAATTTCGGTCGATTGAGGCGAGATTGCTGAATGTCATCTCGTTACGTTGGATGGTCTCGAAATCGATTGAGAACAGGCGATTGGAAATATAGAAACTGAATCCGTGGTATTTGAAAATATAGTCAATCTTATTAGAGCCATCGAGGTTCGGGAACCGTTCAACGTAGCTATGCATCAATATCCCGTCTTTCGAATAGAGATAAAATATTGACCTGAGTATCTGACCTTTGTAGATCGAGGAGTAGTGGTAGCGTTCGTAGGCCCCAAGAAAATCTGCCGCGTCTGTCGCATTCGCGGACAGTATTTCCGTGATAAACATCATCATCTTAGGCGATTTTTGTATCCGCTTGAACAGATGGAAGTGGTTTCCCTCGACAAGCGATTGAAAGTCATGCGGATTGTATGTCATGACATCGACGCTCAATCCGAAGAAATTCGCGATCAAGCGGAGATTCTTCTGCGACGGCGCGTGAGTTCCGGCGAGATACTTATTGAATTGCTGACGATTGATGCCCAACTTTCGGCATGCTTCCGATACGGTGCCGTGCTGCTCGCATAGAGTTTTAAGATTATCGGCTAGGTTCGCCTGCTGGTTCATCGCGGTTCTCCTGCTGCGCTCTGCGCTGAGCGTTGGCAGCGATATGCCCTCTATTTTGAAGCTTGGTTGCCGCGAATTGACGCTAGATTACACCGCAGTCGCGTCAGTTTGAATAGCGCACGGTTAGTTGGTGTGACAAAAAGTGGAGGTCGTGTATCACGTCCCGTGTGGCCTCCCGCAGCCTGTGTCGTCCGTGACCTCGCCATTCCATTCGCCGCCGACAACGTCGGACTCGGCGGTGGTGATGGGGCAATCTACCCGTTTTGAGTGTCGGATAATCTGCAGTCTGGAATTGTCAGCGCATATCCAGATCCAGCGTGCTGATCGCGACCAGCCGGTCGTAGACGATGTCGGTGCGGCCCACTGGTCCGCGAATGTTTCCCTCCAGGAAATGGTCGAAGTTTGGATCAGCGAGCAGCATGGTAACCTGTTCGGCGATGTAGGCCCGGATCTCCGGCTCGCCGTTTGCGATTTCCTCGACGATCTCCTCCCGCCCGTCGACCAAAAGCAGAATGTCCTCGGCATCGCGGCTGGCGATGAGATCGCCTTGGCCGCGTCCGCGGTATGCCTCCAACTTGGTCGCGACAAACAGCTGCGGCGTGAGGCGCCGGATCTCGAGCGCCTCCTCCAGCTGTTCTGGTACGGCCGTCGCGATCCCCTCTGCGTACCAGCGATTGCTGAACCCGAGGATCGCCTCGTCATCCGGCATGAAGTCGACCTTGAGCTCGCCGAGTTTCATACGGCAGATGACGGAATCGTCAGCCGCCTCGGTGAAGCCGCGTGCGCGCAAACGCTCCGTCAGCTCGACCCATTCTGCGAAACCAGCGAGATCGACGATAAGGTCGACATCATCGGTCGCTCTCACCCCTTCGAGAACGATGGGGTCAGTAATGTAGAGCGCGGTCGTGCAGCCGCCGACGAAGACCAGGCGCGCGCGCAACTCCTCGCCGAGTGCCTCGGCGACGGCCTTCAACATGGCCTTCAACTGATCTTGGACAGTCATCCCAGCCTCTGCGCGAGCAGGTCGGCGGCGAGCTTGCTTTCGCGTTGATTGCCGACGCGGATCGCGTCGATGAGGGCCAGATAGGCGTAGAGCCGCCTGTCTTTCTCGCAGGCCTCCGGCACGCTTTTGAACAGCGGGTCGACCGACTGACCCATTTCTTTTGCATGCGCGTAGGGCCAAACGAAGATGAGATTGCCAGCGCTGTGCAGGGATTCACGTAGCACGGGGGCCGCGAATGCCGTCGGCAACCCGCGCTGCATGGCGCCTGGTTTCGCCGGAAAGACGAATTTCACACCGTGGACAATGAACTCGCGGAGAAGGCGCCGGCTCGGTTTCGGCCGGTCTGTCTTCCTGTCCTTGATCGCGAGGCCCGCCGCCATGCTGCGCTTGAGCGAAGCGCCGATCTCCGTCTTGCTGATTCCGAGGGCTGCCTCGAGTCCGCGCACAGAATAGGGATCCTCGCCCGCGGCTAGCCCGAGCGGCGTAGATTCGTCACCGATATCCTTTGAGTAGTCCTCCAAGCTCGCCAGCTTGAGCAGAACGACAACATCCTGGCTCTTCATCATGTCCTCTGTCCTCGGACAGAGGACACCTAATCATCGTACACACTGAGTGTCAACGATCACGGCTGCAACTGGTGGTCTCGGCGGTGGGTCGACCGTTTCCACAACCGCTCGGCATGCCGCTAGCAACCGCAGTCCTCGAGTCTCGTCCTCAGTCCCGGGACAGTGGACAAGCGCGGATCGATCCCGCGCACCACAACGGGTTAATACTCCGAGGTGCTGGAGGAGCCCGGTCTCCAAAGCCAGATCAGCGTCGCTCCGCGTGCCAAGGCGGGCGGCTGCAAACCACCCACCGACTTGCACGCTCCAACCCTCATTGGCGACTCCGCCAGTGAGCCGCTCCAGGCGTCCTAACCAAGACGCACGTGTTGAACCTGCTGCACCGCCTGGTTGACGGCAAAGCCATCACGCCGCCGACCATCGATGCGCCCCAAGCCCTGATGCTGACCAATGAGCCAAAGGTCAATGTCGAGCGCTATGACGCTCTGCGCAAAGCCTCGGAGGCCCGCCATGCGTCATAACCCCGCCGCCGGCGCGATCATCATCATGCTCAAGAGCCTCAAGATGCACGGCATGGCCCAGGCCGTAGGCGAGTTGACCGAGCAAGGTGCTCCGGCCTTCGAGGCTGCCATCCCGATCCTGTCGCAACTGCTCAAGGCCGAGACGGCGGAGCGTGAGGTTCGATCGACAGCCTACCAGCTCAAGACCGCCCGCTTCCCGACCTATCGCGACCTCAATGGCTTCGACTTCTCCAGCAGCGAGATCAATGAGACCCTGGTGCGCCAGCTTCATCGCTGCGACTTCCTCAAGGAAGCCAATGACATCGTTCTGGTCGGTGGCCCTGGTACCGGCAAGACCCATGTCGCCACCGCCATCGGGGTGCAGGCCATCGAGCATCATCAGAAACGCGTCCGCTTCTTCTCGACCGTCGAGCTGGTCAATGCGCTCGAGCAGGAGAAAATGCAGGGGCGAGCTGGTCAGATTGCCGGCCGCCTGGCTCACTGTGATCTGGTCATCCTCGATGAGCTCGGCTACCTGCCGTTCAGTGCCTCAGGCGGCGCCTTGCTCTTCCACCTGCTCAGCAGGCTTTACGAGCATACCAGCGTGGTCATCACCATCAATCTCAGCTTCAGTGAATGGGCCAGCGTCTTCAGCGATGCCAAGATGACGACGGCGCTGCTCGACCGGCTCACCCATCATTGCCACATCCTCGAGACCGGAAACGACAGCTTCCGCTTCAAGAACAGCTCGGCCCATGCGCCGCCAAAACCGAAGGAGAAACCCAGACCCTTGACCACCACATTTGACCAAGAACACAATTAAAAGGCGGGTCACTTCTCAGTGGAAAGCCAGGGTCACTTCTCGGCGGAAATCAACAGGCATACACAAGTATGATGCCACGAACCACTCGTAGAATGGTGCCAAATCATCGTCTGGCCGATGCTCTCCCTATCAACCGGCCGCACCGGCGGGTTCGCGACAGTGGAGAGCAAAATGAGCATTTTTCAGGTCACCGACGGCACGGCAATTTCCTACACCGACTGGGGCACGGGTCAGCCGATCCTGTTCTCGCATGGCTGGCCGCTGGCCGGCGACGCGTGGGCGCCGCAAATGCTGTTCTTTGCTTCGCAGGGCTACCGCGTGATCGCCCATGACCGCCGCGGCCACGGCAAATCGGGCCAGCCATGGGCCGGCAACAACATGGACCAGTATGCCGACGATCTGGCCGAGCTGATCGAGGCGCTCGATCTCAAGGACATGATCATGGTCGGGCACTCGACCGGCGGCGGCGAGATCGCCCATTACGTTGGCCGGCACGGCACGGCACGGGTCGCCAAGATGGTGCTGGTTGGTGCCGTGCCGCCCTTGATGCTCAAGACCGAAGCCAATCCCGAGGGTACGCCGATTGAGGCGTTCGACGGACTCCGCAAGGGAACGGCCACCGACCGGTCGCAGTTCTTCAAGGACCTGTCGATGCCGTTCTACGGCTTCAACAAGGAAGACGCCAAGGTCAACCAGGGTCTGCGCGACACCTTCTGGCGGCTGGGCATGCAGGGCAGCATCAAGGCCGAGTATGACTGCATCCGCGAATTCTCCGAGGTCGACTACACCGAGGACCTCAAGAAGATCGACAAGCCCACGCTGGTCGTGCACGGCGATGCTGACCAGATCGTGCCGATTGCAGCGGCCGGCCTCAAGACGGCCAAGATCGTCAAAGGCGCCGAGCTCAAGATCTATCCCGGCGCGCCGCATGGTCTGGCCGAAACCGAGGCCGAAAAATTCAATGCTGACGTGCTCGCCTTCATCAGGGCCTGATCAGCGCCCGGGGCCACGCAGCCGCTGCGTGGCCCCTTTCTTTCGGCCCCAGGAGAGACTCCCATGTCCAGCCATTGCACGCATGTACAGACCATACGCGAGGTGACGCCCGGTAGCCGCGGCTGCGAGGAGTGTCTTAGGACCGGGCAGCGCTGGCTGCACCTGCGCATCTGTCGCACCTGCGGCCATGTCGGCTGCTGCGATCAGTCGCCCGGACGCCATGCCACCGCCCATTTCCACCATACCGGTCACCCGATCATCGAAGGCTATGACCCGCCCGAGGGCTGGGGCTGGTGCTATGTCGACGAGATGATGATCGATCTGCCTTCCCAGACGCCGCAGCTGGGGCCAATCCCCCGCTATTACTGAATTATTGCCAAGAGGGTTTGGGCCATGGCTACCAGCGAGACCACTGAGGATCGACGCTTTCCCACCCTGACGGCTGATCAACTCGCTGTGGTCGAGCGGGGGAGCGGCGGTGCCCCGGCAACATTGACGCCAGGTGCCCTGGCCTATGCAGTGGGCGCGACAGACGCGCCTGCCTGGTTCATCGTCGCCGGCACGATGGACATTTTTTCGCATGCGGGCCTCGACGATGAGCGCCTGATCCAGACGCTTGGCCCCGGGCAGTTCAGCGGGGAAATCAACCAGCTGACGGGGCAGCCGACGCTGGCCGGCGGCCGCGCCGGTGCGCAGGGGTGTCAGGCGGTGCTATTGACGGCGGCGCAGGTGCGGGAGCTGGTGATCGGTTCGGCCGATATTGGCGAAACGGTGATGCGTGCGTTCATGCTTCGGCGGGCTGCGCTGATCGACGCCGGCAGCGGGGGACCGATCCTCATCGGTGATCCCAATAGTCCGGACATGGTGCGCCTGCGTGGCTTTCTGGCCCGCAATGGCTTTCCCCATGTCGTGCTGGACGTATCAGTTGATGAGAGGGCTCGGGCCTTCGTTGCGCAGATGCAGCCCGGCGGGGCCACTCTGCCGCTGGTGGTCTGCGCCGACGGCAGCACGCTGCGCTGTCCGGACGACGCTGCGCTGGCGCATTGCATCGGCATATCGCCGACCATCGACACGGACGTCGTCTATGACACAGCCATCATCGGTGCTGGTCCCTCGGGACTGGCGGCGGCGGTCTATGCCGCGTCAGAAGGGCTCAGCGTAGTCGTGCTGGAGGCCAATGCCATTGGTGGGCAGGCCGGCGCATCGGCCCGAATCGAAAACTATCTCGGCTTTCCCAGTGGCATTTCCGGCCAGGCGCTGGCCGGGCGCGCCTTCAGCCAGGCGCTCAAATTTGGCACGAAAATAGCGCTGGCGCAGTCGGTGACCGCCCTGAAGTCTCTGACGGATGAGCGCCTGACCGCCCTGACGTTGTCTGACGGGCCGGTCATCCGGGCCCGGACCACGGTGGTGGCCTCCGGGGCGCGCTATCGCCATCCACCGCTTGCCAATCTCAAGACCTTTGAGGGGCGCGGCATCGCCTACTGGGCGTCCCCCATTGAAGCCAGGCTGTGCGAGGGCGAGGAGATTGCGCTGGTTGGCGGCGGCAATTCCGCTGGCCAGGCTGTGGCCTTTCTGGCGCCGCGGGTGAAAAAGCTGCATCTGGTGATCCGCCGGCCCGATCTGACGGCCACCATGTCGCGCTATCTGATCGACCGCATCGCATCGCTGCCCAATGTGGTGCTGCATGCCAGCTCCGAGGTGTCGGGGCTGGAGGGCGATGAGGTCGCCGGGCTCGATGCAGTGGTCCTGCGCCATCGGAAGAGTGGGCAGGACAGCAGGCTGGCGCTGCGACACCTGTTCCTGTTCATCGGCGCCGATCCCAACACTAGCTGGATGGACGGCTGTGTCGAAACGGACAGCCACGGGTTCATTGTGACGGGTGCGGGTATGGCTGCCATCCCGCCGCCGGCCGGTCGTTTGCCGCTGGAGACCTCCATGTCGGGCGTGTTTGCCATAGGCGACGTGCGGGCAGGCTCCACCAAGCGCATTGCTGCGGCGGTCGGCGAAGGGGCTGCCGTAATCGCCCAGATCCATGCCGCGCTGGCTGCCCGCTCTTCTGCCCCTTGATGGGTCAAAAGCCGTCCGGCCTAACCGATGCTCGGCAGGCCTTGCGGCCTGGCGACCCTCCTGCCACGGCGGGCGACCCATACCTGCGTATGGGGCAATCAAACCAAGACACGTCCGGGCCGCCTACACGTATGACAGACCCCACGATGGTGCCCATGCGATCCTTGTAGTCATCGAGAGGACGGTATGTCGGGGCGGAGTTCATCGCCGCCGACGCGGGCTGATCGCGGGTACGCATTGCACCAGACCGTCCCTCCAACCCTTGAAGACAGGAGATGAAATGGACGACATATCCACCTCAACCGCCAGCAGCATTGTTTCCGACAAACCCCGCAACGGCCGGATCTGGCTGGCTACGCTGGGCTTGGCCCTGCTCGTCGCCGGTCTGCTGGCCAGCGCAAGCCTGATGCTCGCAACCGTCTTTTCGATCATCTATATTGCCGCAATGATGATCATTGCCGGTCTTGCGCAGGTGGGCTTTGCCTTCACCGCCCCGGGCTGGCAGGCCAAGATCCTTTGGACGTTTGGCGGCGTGCTCTACACCGTCGCGGGCGTTTTGGCATTTACCAACCCGCTGCTGGCCAGTGCCGGGTTGACGTTGCTGATCGGCGTGTTGCTGGTGATTGGCGGCGCATCCCGCATCGGCTCGGCCGCGCTTGAACACAAGGGCAGTCCTTCCTGGTCGCTCGCTGCCATGGGAACGGTGACCGCCTTGGCTGGTCTGGCGGTCCTTCTGGCATGGCCCGGGGTCAGCCTGTGGCTTCTGGGCGCCATCCTGAGTGTGGACCTGATCTTCCAAGGGCTCAGCGCGCTGGGCATGGCCTGGGCGCTGCGCCAGCGGTAGGCAAGTGCTGCCAGTATCGCAGAAAGGGTCGCCCCATGTCGGGCGGCCATTTTTGCATGTGGAACACGCGTCAGAGGGAAGCCGACCTCACGCCGCAAGGGCGGTTTCGATGCAGTCGATCAGCATCTGGCCCTCGAAGGGCTTGCCCAGGAAGCCAATGGCGCCGGCGGCCATGACCCGTTCGCGGATACGCTCGTCGGGGAAGGCCGTTATGAAGATGACAGGCGTTGCATTGCCCCGGTCGCGCAGGATCTGGGATAGTTCCACGCCGCCGATCCCATCCATCTGGACATCAGTTATCAGGCAGTTGACATCGGACGTGCCGAGCGCGGCAAGATAGTCCTCTGCCGAGGCAAAGGTGGTGGCGTGCATGCCCAGCGAGCGGATCAGGCTGGATGTCGCCTGACGCACCGAAGGGTCATCGTCGACAATGGCAATGGTCTTGACGTGTGACATTGAAATTCCTCGCGCAGCATACTGGAGCGCGCTGCGCTAATGCCATCCAAATGCGCCCACCGGGGCACCAATTCAATCATACACAGGTTTAGTGTCGTCGGCGCTACCCTGACGGGCGCAGGGCCTCGCCCATCTTGACCAGCTCGGCAAGCGAACGCGCGGCCATCTTTTCCATGACATGACCCCGGTGGATCTTGACGGTAATCTCGCTGACGCCCAGTTCGCCGGCGACCTGCTTGTTCATCAGGCCAGTGGTGACCAGATCCATCACCTCGCGCTCGCGCGGGGTGAGGGTGGCGTGGCGCGCCCGGAGGGAGGCCAGTTGGGCATCGCCGGCACGGCGCTCACGATCAAGCGCTAGGGCCGCCGAAACTGCATCGAGCATGTCCTGATCGCGGAAGGGCTTGGTCAGGAAGTCGAGGGCGCCCGCTTTCATTGCCTTGACCGACATGGGAACGTCGCCATGGCCGGTCATGAACACGATAGGGATGGCGTTGCCCATCTGGGCCAGCTGGGTCTGGAACTCGAGGCCACTGACGCCGGGCAGGCGGATATCGAGCACCAGGCAGCTTTCCGAGATGACCGGGCCCCGTGCCAGGAAGTCGTTTGGCGAGGCAAACTGCTCTACCCGCATGCCCACCGAGCGGAACAGGCTATCGAGGGCATCGCGGAGCGAGGCGTCATCATCAACGACGAAGACCGTGGGTGCGACAGCCGTCATGGTTGTGTCTCCGTATGTGCAGGTAGATTGAACTCGAACGCAGCGCCGCCCTCTGCAAGCAAGTGGGCCCGCAGGGTGCCGCCATGGGCCTCCACGATCGAGCGGCAGATCGGCAAGCCCATGCCCATGCCTTCGTCCTTGGTGGTGAAAAAGGGCGTGAAGAGCTTTGCGGCGGCATCGCTGCTGAACCCCGGGCCGGTGTCGGTGATTTCAACGGACAATCCAGTGTCCGTGGGTCTCGAACGGATGGTCAGATCGCGCTGGGTGGTGCCTGTCGCGGCCATGGCCTGGATGGCGTTGACGATCAGGTTGATCAGCACCTGCTGCAATTGCACGCGATCGCCCAACGCCGGTGGCAACCCGTCCGCCAAGGCCAACTTGAGGCTGACCTGGTGGCCGGCGATCTCGCGCTGCACCACTCCCAGCGTGTCGTGCACCAGCTCGTTGACATCGACCGGCGCGGCCTGTGGCACGGCTTTGCTGGCGAGCGCGCGCAGACGCTTGATCACTTCGCTGGCGCGGCGCGCATCGGCGATCATGCGTTCGATGGCGGCGGAAACCTCGGCAAGATCAGGCTCGGGCCGCCGCAGCCAGCGCAGTCCGGCTTCGCCATTGGTCACCACGCCCGCCAGCGGCTGGTTCACCTCATGGGCAATCGAAACGGTCAATTCGCCCAGGGTCGCCACGCGCGACACGTGCGCCAGCTCGGCCTGCGCCTGGTGCAGATCGTTCTCGGCCTGATGCCTGGCTGTGACGTCCATGAAGCTGACCAATACCCTGTCGAGCGCCGGACGGTCTGTTGGCATGGCTACGGTATACAGAACATTGAGCCGCTTGCCGTCGACGGCATCGAACACGCTTTCGGTCTCGAAACTGGATTGTTCCGACCAGATGGCCTCGAGAAATCGCCAGGTCGATGGCGCTATCTCGGGCGGAATCAGCGACGGCAGGCGCTGGGCAAATACTGCCAGGGTGGGGGCGCGGAACATGGTCAGCGTCCGGTCGTTGGCATTGATCAGCCGCATCAGGCCAGTGACCTCGCCAACTAGATCGGGCCTTTCGCGCGCGATGGCCGCGACGCTGGTGAAGCCTTCGGCCCGCAGGGCATCCAGTCGCGCCTTGAGGGGCGAAAAGTCCATCTCGAGAATGGCCACGCCGGCCGCCCGGAAGATCGAGCGATAGCGCTGTTCGCTGTCGGCGATCACCGTGATGGTCGAGGCCAGCCGCAGCGCCAGAAAGGTTGTGACGCCGATGGCCGCCAGGCTGAACAGCCCACGTGCTGTGGCGCCGGCCTCGAAATCGGCACTGTGGGTAATGGCAAAGCTGAGGATGGTCAGGCCCATGCAGCCGGCTCCGACCAGCAGGGTACCGCGCCGGTTGGTGAAGTTGAGCGACAGCAGGACGACGGCCACATAGAGCACGGCGACGGCGATATTGAGCGGTGTCAGCGTATCCAAGATGAAGATGCCTGTGGCCAGAACGATAGCCGCGACAAAGGCATAGCGTGACATGGTGCCCCCAGCCGGAACATATGGCCGAGACATATCATAGGCTTCCGGCGTGGGGACGCGTTTTTGCGGTGACCACAAGAATTTCGCGGGCCACCAGCGCGCAGAGCGCCAGCGCCGCAAGGCCAAGGCAGGCGAGACCAGCGACGCGATGGGCGAGAGCGCCTGCGATGATGCCGGCGAGAAACCCCAGCATCACACTGCCGGTCTGCAGCAGCCTGACTGTGGGCCGGCGGCTGCGGCAGCTGTCGACAAGCTCAATCGCCATCTGGGTGGTATTGCTGGTCATGACATTGGTAGAGGCCGATCTGGGGAGCAGCAGCCGCACGGTCGCGCTCTGGATGCCCATCGCCGCCAGACCAAACAGGGCCGGCCCGGCCGTGATGGGGTCCGCGCCGTCGTGCAGGCTCGCAATGGCGAGGCCGCACAGGAGCGCGGCCTCAAGGCCGAGCGAGCCGACCATCGCCAGGTGCTGACGCGGTCCGGATAGTCGAACGATGGCGGTGGTCACCATGCCAGCGAGGAGGAAAACGGGGATGGCGAGAACCTTGACGCCCAGACCGTCACCGTCGCCGAAGAGGCCTGATCCAGCCACGACGTAGCTGCCTGTCACCTGGGCGACGAAGAAGCCCGCGAATGCCAGAAAGGTGCAGACATCGACATAGCCGGCGACGAGCGCCAGCATCACCGATAGTCCCGTGTCGCTGCGTTGCGCAGCGCTGGCGTCGTTCTTGGTCAGCATCAACATGCTCCTGGGCGCGCGCAGCGCCCCGCTCGGAAATAGCTGGCCAGAACCTAGCCGCAGCGACCGCAAGCCGTCGCCCTATACGCACGTATGAGCCGGCCAAACCAGCGTCCGATAGTGCGCTGAGTGGGGCCGCCGTAATTTGTGGCCATCGGGTTTGAAACCAGCAGGGGATGAGACGATGACCATGACCAAGAGCACCAGCCGCCACGTTGCAACACTATCGGGCCAGCCACGGTTCGACGGCCCGATGGGTTCGATAACCCATGTAGATGCAGGCGATTTGCCGATCATGCGAGGCCTGTCGATCCGTGGGTTGCGCCTGGCTCCAAACGGGGTGCGCGAGCCGCACTGGCACGCCAATGCGCACGAATTGGGTTATTGCCTGCGCGGCGAGGCACTCATCACCATCGCCGCCAACCACGCCCAGCGTGAGAGTTTTGTGGTTGGCCAGGGCGAGATGTTCTTCGTGCCCAGCGGGGCGATGCACAGTATCGAAAACATCGGCAGCGAACCTGCCGAGTTCGTCCTCGCTTTTTCCCATGAACATCCCGAAGACTTCGGCCTAAAGGCCGCCTTCGGCGCCATGAGCAATGCGGTTCTGGGCAATACCTATGACCTGCCCAGCGCTGCCTTCGAGGACTTTGATCGCCAGCAGGCTGACCTTGAGATCGTTGCTGTGCAGGGCCACACCCTGGTCGAGGGCCAGGCGCGCCATGTCAATGCTTACAAGTATAGGGTTGAGGCCACGCCGCCGCAGATCGATTTCCCGGCCGGCACCGCCCACACGACCAAGGCCGCCCTCTGGCCAGCGCTGCGCGACATTGCCATGTTCTCGGTACGGATAACCGATCGGGGCGCGCGCGAGCCGCACTGGCATCCTGAGACCGCCGAAATGGGTTATGTCGCGGCGGGCACCGCCCGCATGACCATTCTGGATCCGGATGGAAAGATCGATACCTACACGGTGACGCAGGGCGACGTGTATTTCATCCCGCCGGCCTATCCCCACCACATCGAAAACATCGGAGCGGGCACGTTCCACGCCCTGATCTTCTTTGACCAGGTATCGCCCGGGGACGTCGGCTACCGGTCGCTGATCAATGTGTTTCCGCGCAGCGTGCTGGCGCAGTCCTTTGGCATTGCGGAAGACCAGTTGCCGCATTTTCCCTTCACCGAGATCGACCCGCTCCTCGTGCCGCGCACCAATCCCATCGACCCCGTGATCTAGCCGCCGTTCCCCTTTCAAACGCCTACCCAACCAGAAGGAATTCAACATGAGCAACCTGACCGCACCCCTGCTTACCCCCACCGACCTGGGCAATGACGCCAGCCATGATATTTCGGCCGCCCTGACGGGCCTGCTGGCCGATACGTTCGCGCTCTATCTCAAGACCAAGAACTTCCATTGGCATATGTCTGGGCCACATTTCCGCGATTATCACCTGATGCTCGACGAGCAGGGCGACCAAATCTTTGCCATGACCGATGTGATCGCTGAGCGGGCCCGCAAGCTCGGTGGCACCACCCTGCGTTCGATCGGCCAGATTGCCCGCACACAGCGTATTGCCGACAATGACGCCGCCTTCGTTACCCCCGGCGACATGCTGGCCGAACTGGCCAGCGACAACCAGCAGCTGCTCGTGATCCTGCGGGCCTGCCACGGTGCTGCCGATGAGTACAACGATGTTGCGACCACCAGCCTGATCGAAGTTTGGATCGACGAAACCGAGCGCCGCGTGTGGTTCCTCTATGAATCCAACCGTCGCGCCTGACTTTGCACGGTGGTGCCGGCCAGTCCGGCGCCACTGCCCCTTGAGGGCCTGACCTTTCACCACGCCGCCGCTATGCGCGGCCACCGAGCCGGAACGATTTGCCATGAGCAGGAATGTTGCTGAACTGATGGTCGAGACACTGGCCGCCGCCGGCGTGAAACGGATCTATGGCGTGGTTGGCGACAGTCTGAACGGGTTTACCGATGCCTTGCGGACCCATGACGAGATCGAATGGATCCACGTTCGGCATGAAGAGGTTGCCGCCTTTGCCTCCGCAGGGGAGTCCCAGGTTACCGGGGAACTCGCAGTGTGTGCGGGGTCATGCGGCCCGGGCAATCTGCATCTGATCAATGGTCTGTTTGATGCCCATCGCAGCCGCACGCCGGTACTCGCGATCGCGGCGCAGATTCCGACCGCTGAAATCGGTAGCGGCTATTTCCAGGAAACACATCCGCAGAACCTTTTCGCCGAATGCAGCCACTATTGCGAACTGGTGTCTGATCCGAGCCAGCTGCCATATGTGCTCGAAAATGCCATTCGCGCTGCCGTGGGCATGCGCGGCGTTGCCGTCGTGGTCATTCCCGGCGACGTCGCCCTGCGCGACGCCCCGGCTCGCGCTGTCGCCAGCCGGCAAAGTCTGCTGCCGTCTCTGCCCCAGGTTTACCCCGCCGATGCCGACATCGATGCGCTGGCGCAACTGATCGGCGAGGCGCGCAAGGTGACACTGTTCGGCGGTCGCGGTTGTGCCGGCGCCCATGCGCCGCTGATGGCGCTGGCCGAGGCCCTGAAAGCGCCAATCGTCCATGCCCTGGGCGGCAAGGAATATGTCGAATACGACAATCCCCATGACGTGGGAATGACCGGGTTCATCGGCTTTGCCTCGGGCTATGAGGCCATGCACGATTGCGACCTGCTGGTCATGCTGGGGACCGACTTCCCCTACAAGCAATTCCTGCCGTCTACATGCAAAATAGCCCAGGTCGATATTCGACCCGAGAACCTGGGGCGCCGGGTACGTCTCGACGTCGGCGTGGTCGGCGATGTGGGGCTGACGATTGCCGCGCTCTTGCCCCATGTGCCGGCGCGCACAGACCGGGCCCATCTGGATAAATCGCTCAAGCGCTACGCCGCTTCACGCAAGGGGCTCGATGATCTGGCCGCGGGCACCGCAGGGCGCGGGCCGATCCATCCGCAATATCTGACCAAGGTGGTCAGTGACCTGGCAGCCGAGGATGCCGTGTTCACCTTCGACGTCGGCACGCCCACCATCTGGGCGGCCCGCTATCTCGAGATGAATGGCCGGCGCCGGCTGGTAGGTTCGCTGGCACATGGTTCGATGGCCAATGCCATGCCGCAAGCCATCGGCATCCAGGCGGCGCAGCCCGGCCGCCAGGTGGTCGCGCTCGCCGGCGACGGTGGCTTCTCGATGCTGATGGGCGACCTGATCACGCTGCGCCAGCAGAATCTGCCGGTCAAGATCATCATCCTCAACAATGGCGTACTGGGCTTTGTCGCCATGGAAATGAAAGCGGGCGGGTTTCTCGAAACCGGTGTGTCGCTGGATAATCCCGACTTTGCCGCCATGGCACGGGCCATGGGCATCCATGCCATCCGCGTCGAGGATTCGGGCGAGTTGCCCGGTGCAGTCGCCGACATTCTGGCCCATGACGGACCGGCCCTGCTTGATGTCGTCAGCGCCACCCAGGAGCTGTCCATGCCGCCCACGATCACCAGCGCCGAAATGAAGGGCTTCGGCCTGTGGATGATCCGCGCCGTGATGAGCGGTCGCGGCGATGAGGTGATCGATCTCGCCGCCACCAATCTGCTGCCCCGCTAGGATATGACCGAAATGACCTCTTCTGAAGAGAAGCCCGCTGCGGGCCTATCGGACATGGGCTTCGTCCTTAATCACCCCGAGGTCTTTTTGCCTGTCGATAGCGAATTAAGTTGTCCGGTTTAGGTAGCACACGAGTTGTCCGCTGCTTCTGGTTTGTTCTGCTGGCCGCCGAGCGGGTTCAAGCGGCTTTTTGTGTATGTACGGCTATTCCATTGTGGTCGTAGCGGCCCAGACAACGAGGCCCGTGGAGGATTGCATAGGCTCGGTCATGGTAGCGGCGCACCTTGACTGTCGCCTTGACGAAATGGGGCCGCAGCGCGCTGGCAGGCGCGAGGCAACCTGACCGGCATAGAGATCGTGGAAGAAGGCGAGATCCTGCCGCTCCACCGCCTTGTGGCCCTGCCACTGGATGGCGGCCGGCATGCCGACGCCGAGCGTGTGCGAGGTCAGAGTGTTGAGCATTGAGGATGATCCCGAGACACCGACGACGGACGCTGGAGAGGCCGGTCGTTTCATTTAGGTGAGACCCGGTCTATACTCCATGGGGGACAGGCCAGATCGATGGACCGTAAGCTTTCCGCCATTCTCGCTGCCGATGTTGTGGGCTATTCCGCTCAGATGGAACGCGACGAGGCCGGCACATTCGAGCGCCTTCGTGCTCGACGCAAGGAACTGTTCGAGCCTGAGATTGCCCGCCAGCACGGCCGCATCTTCAAGCTGATGGGCGATGGACTGCTGGCCGAATTCGGCAGCGTCGTGGACGCGGTCGAATGTGCCGTGTCGTTGCAGCAGACCCTGGCGGAATGCAACGCCGCCGTTTCCGAGGATCATCGGATTCGCGTCAGGATCGGGATCAATCTCGGCGAGGTGATTGTGGAGGGCGAGGACCGATATGGCGAGGGCGTCAACGTCGCTGCCAGACTCCAACAATTAGCGGAACCTGGCGGCATCTGTGTCTCGGCAAAGGTCGCAAAAGAGGTTGAGAACAAATTGTCTTTCGGCTTTGAGCCGATGGGCGAACAGAAGCTGAAGAATATCGCCGAACCGGTGCATGCATATCGGGTGCTGCTCGATCCCGCGGTGTCGGGAAAGCCCATGGCTGACAATCGATATGCACGTTTCAGGCGTAATTTGGCCGTCTCTATTGGGGTCCTTGTTGTCGCAGTCGGCCTTGCAGCAGCGTGGTGGCGACCGTGGGAGCCACCGCTTCGGCCCGCCGCCCTGACAGCCAATGCGAAAGCCGACACCCGGCCATCCCTCGTCGTGCTTCCGTTTGACAATCTCAGCGACGACAAGGCGCAAGGTTATCTGGCTGACGGTTTCACCGAGGACCTGACCACAGAACTTGCGCGCGTGCCCGGCCTGTTCGTCGTATCGCGAAACGCGGCTTCCTCCTACAAGCATAAGGAGACCAAACCCGCTGAGGTCGCCGCAGCGCTGGGTGTCCGGTACATTCTGGAGGGCTCGATACGCCGGGTCGGCGACGACATGCGTATCAACGCGCAACTGATCGACGGCTCGACCACCGGTCATCTCTGGGCAGAACGTTTCGACGGCCAGTGGACGGATGTATTTGCGTTGCAGGACAAGGTCGTAGTCAGCATCGCAGGCGCGCTCAAGCTCCGTCTCGTGAGCGTCCAAGGCAAGGCAGATGTCGCGGGCGGCACGCGCAATCCTGCAGCCTACGAAGCTTACCTCCAGGGCATGGAAATCTACAATCGTCGCAATACTCCAGACGAGTTTGCGCAGGCGGTGAGCTTTTTCCAGCAGGCGCTGGAACTCGATCCCGATTTCGGCGCAGCGGCAGCCTCGCTCGCGTGGGCCTATTGGGACATGGACGGGCCGCGGATCAAAGCTTTAACCGTTTCGGATATCGGTGCGCTGTATAACGCCTACAAGTACCTGGGGGAGGCGGCCAAGCATCCTTCGCCGCCCTACTATCAGCTCGTCGCCAGTTTGCAGGTTCGCGAGCATCGGTCCGACGAGGCAGTCGCGGTGATGTTCAAGGCAGTAGCGCTCGACCCGAGCGATCCCCTGAACTATGTCGGGCTAGCGGAGGCCCTGAATTTCAATGGCAGGCCGAACGAGGCGCGCGACTATCTCGTCGCGGCCAACCGTGTCGACCCAGGCGACAATGACCATCGGCACTACCAGGCTGGGCTGGCTGCATTTGGCCAGGGTCGTTTCGAGGAAGCTGTCGACTACCTTGAAAAGATCGATCTCCAATCGCCTGATCCATGGCCGAAATTCTACGGCCTGCAGGTGTTGGTTTCGGCCTACGCACATCTCGGGCGCAGTGACCAGGTCGCGGCCTATAGTGACAGGCTAAGGGACGTCATGTTGGAGCGAAAGGATGGAGGGGCAAATCAGCTGGTCACGCAGCGGTATTTTGTGTTCAAGAACCCGGCTGACATCGGGCGTCTGCTGGACGGCCTGGACAAGGCCGGTTTGCCGGAGTTGCCGGAAGAGGTCGATCGGGATGCGAAGGACCGGCTTACCGGTTCGGAGATCAGGTCGCTCATTCTTGGTCGTGACCTGCGCGGGGGAGGCGCGTGGATAGATAAAGGAACTAGTTGGGTGCAGCAGAACTTCCTGTGCGACGCCATTCCGAAAGATCAGACAACCTGCGGCGCGATCTTCCGCAATCCTGCCGGGACGCCGGAGCGACGCAACGAGTATACGGCAGTCTTCCGTTTCGATCGTTTTGAGTTTTCGACCGTCAAATAAGTACCGATCGGAAGATATGCGAAGTGGCTATGGGGATTTCAATTTTCGGCAGATGTCGGCGATGGCGCGACCGCCGCCGCGAAGCGGCGGGTTTGATGCGGACAAATCGTTTCGCGTTTCAGCCACGCATATCAGGAGGAGCTTGACCTCAACGAGCCCAATCAGAGAAGCCTGCTAGGTCGTGGACTGATAAATCCGAAGCCAGAGCCGGATGGCGAGCAAGAAAGTTAGCGGCCTCAAAGCGGACCTCCAGCGCAACAAGTCTCATGATCCGGATGGATGAGACCTTACGACTCGTTATCAGGCACTGGTGGAGTGGCTACGATCAGGCATTCGTGGTATGCTTGACTACCTCGAAACCGTAGCGCACTGCGGTTGCCTTGGGAGATGCCAAATGCGCATGTCCTTGCTGTTCATTTCACTACTGCTTGCACCGATTGTATCGCACGCCGCCGCCATTCACGACGCCGCCATGAAGGGCGATGTCGCGGCGATCACGGCGGCGCTCGATGCAGGGGCCGGCGTGGATGAGAGCGACGGGCACGCGACACCACTCTATCTTGCGGTCAGGGACGGACATTTTGCGGCGGCAAAACTGCTTGTGGCACGCGGTGCCGACGTCAACGCCGTCACGGACCTGCGTTTGGGTCCTGCCCTCATGCCGGCTTTGGCAAAACGCAGGATCGATTTGGTCAATCTGTTGCTGGATGGGGGCGCGAATCCAAATTCGCAGCGCACCCGCGAAAACGCCCTCCACATCGCTGTCAGATCCGGTTGCCTCGATTGCGTGAAGGCACTGGTCGAGGCCGGCGCTGACGTGAATGCAAAGACAAAGGACGGCAAGACACCGCTCCATCTGGCAAAATTCACGGGGCAACGCGAAGTCGCTGACTATCTCTTGTCGCACGGCGTTGTCTTGCCAACACCAGCTCCGATCTCGATGAAGTTGGCTACTGCCGATGTCGAGAAAGGCCGAACCTACTTCACACATGTGTGTCACGGTTGTCACAATGCCGAGCCCCATGGAGCGAACAAAACGGGACCGAACTTATGGGGTGTCGTCGGCCGCGACAAGGCATCTATGACAAATATGCATTACTCCGATGCCTTGCTGGGCTGGCTGGGTGTATGGACGTACGAGGACCTGAACAGATATCTTTTCGGCCCCATGCTCACCACGCCGGGCGTAAAGATGGAGACGCCCGGTGTCCCGGATGAGACCGAACGGGTCAACGTGATTGCCTACTTGCGTACACTCAGCGACAAACCGATCCCACTGCCCTAAATCGATTATCTCTCGGGCTGCCGGTCATCGAACTATCTTTGACGGTTTTTCGCTTGCATCTATAACCACAACCTGCTCGGCAGATCAATGTCCGAGGTTGGGCGAAAACGTTGATCGACAGATCGTCGTTTATGACTACACGCTGTCGCTTGGCACTTAATTGTAAGAATGCGCCGGGTCACTGGCGTTTCACGAGCACCCATCTGAGCCCGACGGGATCATTTGTTCCTCGCGCCTCAACGAGGCGACCCATCTTGCCGTTTACGATCGCGCGGTACCGAAGCTTCAGGCGAAGCGTGTTATGACCCTTTGACAGCGACGTCCCGCCCTTGAAAAGCAGCCGTGGCTCCCCCGCAGGCCGTTCATGGTAGAGCGAATTGAGAGTCCAGCAGACCCAGAAGTCCTTTTCGACATTGCCCACCGGAGCTCCGATCCGATTGGCCGTGGCGAGGAACAGGTCGAGCCGGTCACGTGGGGATGCCGCGATGATCTGGCGGTAGGCATTGGTACTCATGGCTTCGCCTCGTGCGGGTCCGCCCTCAGGATTTCGCGGAGGAACTCCTGCATCCAGATCGGCACGGCGGAGAGACCGGCGCGCAGATCCTCGCGAATGGCCTCGCCGTGCTTGGGGTCGGCAAAGAGGCGGCGCAACGTCGCCTGGATACGCTTCCGTTCGCCCTTCTGGGTCAGCATGTCCTGCATCCAATGCAAGGCCTGGACGACCCGCATCCCCGGCCGATCCGCCCAATAGAGGCGGCTAGGGGCAGCGTATTTGAAGTGGATTTCCTGCGTGCCGAGCTTGATTGGCTTCAACCGCGCATCGACCAGCACTTCTATCCGGGCAGGGACGGCGGTCGTCAGGCCGAGGTCGTTGGCGGCCGTCATACCATCGATGACGGCGCGCGCCCGATCGCGGCGCGTGACGGCGCGGATCACAGCGCGATAATCCGGCACGGTGGCGTGGCCAGTCAGGTTGTTCGTGCGCGGCCGGTCATAGAGGCCTCGGTCGATCCGGCGCAGCTCCCCGGCGGCTGCCAAGCTGCAGGGTTTTGTCCACGGCGGCGCGCGCGCCGAGATCGGCGAAGTCGCCGGGGGTCCAGACCTCGTCGGGTTCGGACTCAATGCGGGCAAGCAGGCGCGAGCGAAGATCGGTATCGGGCTCAACTATGGGCATGTCCGAAATATGCTACAAGTTTCGGACAAAGGCAAGGAATGAGTCCGAAATATGCTACAATTTTCGGACACTCCGTGTCGCCCAAAACTCCAAAAATGGAACTCGCATTCTCGCATTGAAGGGTATGGCCCGAGCATGGAATGCCTCCTTCCGCAGGGGCACGACATCATCCCGGTTGACTCTTAGCCAAGACGAGAACAAATGTAGAACATATCACAGGCTTTCCGCGTTTCCAGGGTCAGATGAGTGTATCGGCGCCCCCTGCTGCCATTTCCGAGCTTCGAGAACGCATT